>PLRZ01000589.1 GCA_003164075.1 Bryobacterales bacterium
GCGCCACCGCGGCGTTGGGCCCGATAACCGCCAACGAGTGGACCGCTTTGGCGATCGGCAGCACGTCGCCCGAGTTCTTGAGCAGCACGATGCTTTCGGTGGCGGCGGTGCGCGCCACGGCTTTCTGCTCGGGAGTGTCGACCGCGCCGCCGCCCGGGTGCGGCTTGTCGAACAGGCCGGCGGTGAACAGGATGCGCAGCATGCGGCTCACATTGTCGTCTACCGCGGCGGCCGAGATTTGCCCCGCCGAGATCGCCGGCAGTACCTTTTCCGGCGTCAGCCAACCGGCGCCATTGCCGTCCGCCTGCGTCTGGGGCCGGGCGAACCATGCCTTCATGGGCTCGCCCCCGGGCATCTCCAGGTCCATCCCGGCATTCACGGTGCCGGCGGTGGAGTACGTGCTGCCCCAATCGGAAATCACGAAGCCCTTGAAGCCCCACTGCTTCTGCAGCACGTCGTGCAGCAGGTAAGCGTTCTCGGCGCAATACTGGCCGTTCACCTTGTTATATGCCGACATCACCGACCAGACGCCGCCTTCCTGCACGGCGGCCTGAAACGCCGGGAAGTAGATCTCCTGTAGCGTCCGCTCGTCGATCTTTTCGTCGATGCGGTGGCGCTGGAACTCCTGATTATTGGCGGCGAAATGTTTCACCGAAGGGATGACGCCTTCGCCCTGCACGCCCTTGATGTAGCCGATTACCAGGCGGCCGGCGAGGTACGGGTCCTCGCCATACCCTTCGAAATTGCGGCCCCACAGCGGCTGGCGGGCGATATTGACGGTGGGGCCGAGGATCATGTCGCGCCCCAGCGCCTTCACTTCCTGGCCGATCGCCTTGCCTTCCTGGGCGATCAGTTCCGGATCCCAGGTGGCGGCCATCGCCAGGCCAGCCGGAAAGGCCGTGCTAGTGATGCGGACCGCGCTGGCGGCGTTGGTCACCGCCGAACTGCCCGCCCACGAGCGGATGCCCATGGGCCCATCGGCCATTTTGATGGCGGGGATGCCGAGGCGCTCATTGGGCTGGCTCTCCATCCAGCCGGACCCGGCCAGCATGGCCACTTTTTCTTCCAGCGTCATGCGCTTCAGCAGGTCCGCGACGCGCGCTTCCACGGCGAGCTTGGAGTTCTTATAGGGGGGCACAGCGGCCTCCTTCTGCGGCTGCGCCAGCAGCCATCCGGCCGCCAGGGCGGCGGCGATTCCGATTAGTATCCAACGAATCCGCATTCTCTCACCACCCCTCGTCACTTCGTCGTTGCGGCCAGCGTTCGAAAAGAATATAGCCACGGATGAACACGGATAAACACGGATGAAACCGAAAACCAAATCTCTTTTCTTGCTCTTTCTTATCCGTGTTCATCCGTGTTTATCCGTGGCCATTACTCATTTCGCCACTTTATCTCCGTTTGCCCCCGGCCTGCGTATCTTTGCCACGTCCCCCGGATCGCGAGGGCGCACTACTATCGGCCTCTACCGCGCCCGCCAGCAAAAAAACCAGCGGGGCGTTCCAGTTGATAGCCACTTCGTTGGCCGAGTAAGCTCCCTGGTCGTCCAGATATATCTTCGCGGGGGGCAGATCGGGCGATACCTTCCTCATGATCTCGTCCTGCCGGCCGTGGTTGGGACCGCCGGAAAGCAAGCCCGGCCAAGGCTCGTCATTGGTATCCGCGCCGCTGGGCCGGTGGTGCGGATGGCGGAACGGATTCTCCCCCACACGGGTGACGAACGATAGCGAGAACGTGTTCCGCCCCAGCAGGTAATGCAGATCTTCCAGCGCCGCGTCGCGGTAGCGCGTATTGTGCGCCAGCGCGTCGGCAATCAGCAGTTCCATGCCATAGTTTGCCAGCACGCCGTTCGAGCCCCAAATGTAATCGCGCGTGACCAGACTGATGCGGTACCCGTTGGACGCGCTCCGTTTGGCAATCTCGTCGGCGGCCGCAATGGTGTCGTGGCGGATGGCGTTCACCGCCACNNCGGCCTCTTCGGCCACGGTGGGCTTGCGGAAAGCGGCGTAATGTTCCAGAAAGTATTTCGAATATGCCTGGTCGCCGGTGGAGCGGAACAGTTCGGCCGCGGCCCACAGATGTTCGTCGGCGCAATTGGCGTCACCGTAATCGCCAGTCGAAACCCCGGGGGGATTGCGGAAGGTCACGTTGGGATTCCTCTGGATCCACTCCCACGCCTTCTTCGCGGCCCTGAGGCACTTGTTGCCGAAGGCCGGATTGTAGGGCTGATACACGCGGCCGGCGATGGCCATCACGGCGGCGAAATCGCCCGTGGCGCAACTGCTCTTGAACGGCTCCTTGCCGGTGCCCACCACGAAACTGATCAGCTTATCCTTCTCCGGCATGATGAAATCGCAGAATTTCTCGCTGGTCTGCTTGTGCCACACGCCGCCATCGTCATCCTGCATGGAGAGCATCCAATCGAGATTCCATTTGATCTCGTTGAGCATGTCGGGTTGGCCATTCCCGGACTCGGGGATGGCCAGATTGACGCTTTTCAGCCGCGGGCCGTACATTTCGTAGGTCCACAGCAGCGTGCCGGTGGTGATGCCGGAGTTCACCACGTACCTGCCGTAGTCGCCGGCATCGTGCCAGCCGCCTTTGGAAACATGCGGGCCGGTCTTGCCGGAAGAGGCGTGGTAGGCGCCTTCCAGGTGGCAGGCGTCGTGTTTGTAGCCGGGGAATTCCGGCCCCAGGTCCACCGCGATGCCGCAGCGCTGCCCATAATAGGAGCGCATGGCCAACCGCCAGGCATTGGCGTAGACATCCGGGCCGATGTCGAAATCCCAGCTTCGGCCGACGCCCGGAACGTCGATGTAGTACGTCCCGCTCTTGATCCACTTGCTGAAATCGCCTGCCTGCAGCCGGTCGCCGGAATCGTAATCCTCCAGCGGCGCGGGCAGGCTGCCGTGAAACACCGTTTTGCCGTCTTTGGACTGCTTCACGGTGAACTCGGTGGCGAGGGTTTTGGACGATACCAACACCATTTTCTCGGCAGTGCTGAGGTAACCTACCTGGTCCACCTTGATTTCGAGCGTAGGAGTGGCCGCGAACATCGCTGCGGCAAGAACCAATAATAAGATCGTTTTCATAATGCTATTCGGTCGAAAGTACGCGGTACGAGGCCGGTTCCAGCGTCAAATCGAAGACCATCCGGTCGCCGGCGGCCTGGCCCGTAATCTGCTGGCCTGTCACCACATCTACCAGTTTCGTGAACTTCTTGTCGACTGACACCCTGGCGGGCAGGCTTTTCCCCCCGGGAGCCAGGAAATTCTCCACGATGAATTTCCCGTTGTCGTAGACGAACAGACCGATCTGGCTGGGGCCATCCAGGCGCACCGGCAGATCCCCGGCGATGGCGGTGCGGATGGCCGTCAGCACCGAAGCCGGCAGATTGTACAGGTCGCCGAAATTATCGGGAATGGTCAGCAGGTACAGCGTGCCTTTGCTGTAGCTGGTCTGCAGCAGCATGGGATAGCCGATGCCGCGGGTGGCGGTAGTGACGATTTCCCACGCATCGTTGGTGGGATAGCGGATCTCGGGGATCACGATATCGGCGTCCACATGGCCCACGCCGCCGCGGCCGGGAAAGTCGCGGACCAAAGCGACTTGGCCGGTGACTTCGAGTTCGGCGATGTCCTCAATTCCCTTCCCCTGGAGGGCTTTCCACAGGCCGGAAGTAATCACCACCTTCCTGCCGCCGGTCAACTGCCGCTTGATCTTGGCGACAATTGCCGGATCGAACTTGGCCGATTCGGTGAGCAGCACGGTAGGGGCGTCGGTGGGAAACGTGGGGGTCATCTCCACCGGAATGCCGACCATGCCGAGAAAGTCGTGGAGGTAATCCTCGCCGGAGGAATGGAAGGGCTTGTAGCTCTTGACACCGAGCGGTTTGCCGAGCTTGCCGAGGAAGCCATCCACCTGCTCGAAGACGCTGCCGGCGTATTCCGTGATGGTCTTCGGCCCGGTGGTCTGGGGAGTGACGCCGCGCATGGGGACCAACTGTTGGCGGAAATCGAAGAGCGTGATTTCGGGCGCTTTCGCGAAGAGCGGCACCCACAGTTGTTCGCCATACCGCTCCTTATCGCGGAAGCCGCCGGGGTCCACCCAACCGCCGCCATTGGCGCCGGGCTTGATGTTCTCCAGGTAACGGAAGAAGTCGTAACCCAGGTACTGTTGCAGGTGCTGGTTGCCGTTGACCGGGTCGCGCGTCTCGGCGCCGGTGTAGACACCGTCGAAGAGGGGCGGTTCGTCCTCCAGGTTATAGCCCATGTACTGGAAATGCTCGTACCAGTTGGGGTACTTGATCACCATTTTGACGCGCGGGTTCACCTTCCTGGCGGGCCCTACGATGATATTGCGCGAGACGTCGGCCATGATGTCGAGCCGGTAGCGGGTCCACGTCTTGTCGCCCTTGGCGGCGATGTCGGAGTCGCTCTTGCTGCTGGTGAAGAAGAAATCGTCGATGATGATCTCGTCGAAGTTCTTAGCGGTGTACTCCACGATCTCCTGCAGCTTCCTGCGATGCTCGGGGTTGCTGTAGACGAAGGTTTCGAAGCGGTTGCGCTCATTGACCACGGTGGCGATTCCGCCCGCCGTCTCCACGCCCTTGCTCTTGAAGAAGCGCTTAGCGGAGTCGATGGTCTGCTGATCGGGAATGACGCCATCGCGGTGGGTTTCGAGGTATATCTTGTCGACTTTGAGGCCGGTGGTGATGGTGGCCCAGCGGGCTTCGAGCCACGCCGGGTCTTTCATCTGCACCACTTCGTAGGCGCGGGCATAGACGGCCACGCGGAAATTCCGGTAGTTCGCGGCCTCGGCGACGGAGGCAAGGCAGAACAGGGAGAGAACCAGCAATCGTCTCATGGGGACTCTTTTGGGATCCGTCAGTATGGTAACTCCTGGCGAGGCGCGATTTCAGTGTGGGAGTGGCGGGGGTGCAACGGGGCCGGAGAAAATTCGTTACCGGCCAGAACTCCTGATGTCGTGGAATCTGCAGGGAGCCGCAGGTGGGGCAGGCGGTGCTCGCCTTCGCTCGATCCTATTCGAGCAGCGGGCCTACGCTAATTCAGCGCGGGCGAAGCTCTCGCCATCGAAAAGAATGGCTCAGCCCATTTTCCCCGC
>PLRZ01000452.1 GCA_003164075.1 Bryobacterales bacterium
ATGGCCCCGCCATCGGCTCGGTCCTAAGTCCGATCCCCATGTAAACCCACTGCACTCTACCGCTTAGGGTCCGTTGCCCCTCATCGATTCCCGGCCGCGCGCGCTTCAACGCCAATCCGAACGCCGATTTTGTAAGCGGTGGCCGGCCCGCATCGGTGCAGTGCTTGTTGAAAGCCGTCATGAGGTCGGCTTTTGCCACCATCGCAGTCGGCAAATCGACCGTGTTGCAGTCGAGCCACACCGATAGGGGATCGGTTGCGGTCCGGAACTCAGACCAGGCGCGCTTCATCGACTCGCTCTCCGTGAACCCACCACGCTTGCCGATGGCTGCTAAAGCTCCCAGGGCTTTGTTCAGCACGCCGCTCAGTTCGTTGGGAGCGGAAAGCCGTGCGTCCAATTTCTCGCGCGATATCGTGCCCGCTGATCCCTCTTCGAAGGTCCGCATGAACGGAACCACCAACCATCGCCGGAAGAACCCGTGCGTCGGGTCATCACTGTGCGGTGGCTGGTTGGCCGAAAGGACCAGCTTGGCGAATGGCACAAATTCGAAGCTGTCCAGGTACTTGTACTCCGCGTGTAACACGTCCCCGCCGGTGATCGCCTTAAACATCGAGGTGCTGGCCAGGTGCGCGCTGGGCAGATCCGGGCAGATGTTCGCAAGTTTGCCGACGAGCCGGGCGACCGCGAACTTATCCTGTTCCAGCCGGTGGAGGCTCACGGCCGCCGTGTTGTGCCGGCCGACGAACGCGACCAGTGCCCGCAAATAGGTCGACTTCCCATTGGCGCCTTCTCCGGTCAGCAGCACGGCCTTCTGAATCGAGGTGTCCGGCGTCATGAGCCAGGCCGCCACCTCCCAGGCAACGGCCTCGGAATCCCCCGGAAAAACGTCGGCGATGAACTGGTCCCACGCGGGGCACTCCGCCGCGGGGTCGAACGTGACGGGCAGTTGCACCGAGGAAAGAAACTCCGGCGAATGCGCCCGGATCTCGCCGGTGCGCACGCTGAGCAACCCATTCCGGAGGTTCACGATGTCCTGGCGCGGAGCATCCCAGAGTGCCGGCGAATCCACGAGGATGTACTCGCAGACCTCCTTGGCTCTCCGCGAGGTCCATTTCGTCTCAATCCCCCAGCGTTTCATAATCCCCTTGACCCGCTGCTGCACGAACAGTTCGCCAGACGGAATGTAGACGCCATCCTTGAACACGTACAGCCGGCCACCGGCATCGCGGGCAAAGGAAGCTTGACTAGTGATCTCGCCAGCCAGTTCAGCAGTATTCGTTTCATCCCCACCAGACCGTGGCGCAACGCCGGTTTTTGCCGGTGAAGCGTCGCCAGCAGGCTGCCCCGCCGAGGTCTGCCCATTCCGCTTTCCCTGCTCGCGCTGCCACACCCATTCGCAGATATCCCGGACTTCCTTTCCCGGCTTCGGCGGCTTGCATCGGCTGATATTCAGCGCCTGGGTAGCCGCATGGATCTCCTCCAGCCGCATACCTCGCGCGCCAAATTGCGCCGCCACGGAGGTCAGGTAATTGTGCCGGTCGCCCTCAATCACGGGCGCACCACCGGAGATGTCGGCCTTTGTTTTGGAAGCGGGTCCACCATTAAGTAGTGCGTATAACCTGTCAACATCGGCCTGGTGATCCTCTATTTCCAGAGGGGCACCGTTTAGTACCTGACCCGTCACGGTGAAGTACCGCGCGCGGTCATAGATTTCGACATCGCCGTCCCCATACGGGCGCTTCAAGCCAGAGCCGGGCAAGGTGGCCTTTACCCAGATTTTCACGCCTCGGCCAGAAGGCGAGACCTCCATGTAAGTGTCCGCCAGCTTCTCAACAATCGGCTGCGCCCAGGGTTTCATCCGCCCCTGTTCGAGGCAATCATCCAAGTCGATACCGGCATACGGATCAACCTGCGAAAACACGAACCCGACGCCCGCATACCGTTTGGAATTCGCCTGCCACGTGTTCAAAGCCTGCTCGTAACTCGCCCAAGTGATCGGGTCGGTGGTACTCGCGGCAGTGCCGCCGACGGAGTAGGGTACCTTGGTTTGCTTGCCGTTGCGCTGTTCGTAGCGCCACACGATCCACTGGTTTAGTTCTGCCAAGCTGTCGGGGACGCGGATTGTCGCCGCCGTTATCACGTCAGTTCCTCATAGTGGCGCTCCAGCACCAGTTTGGAAGGCAGGCTGTGCCGGACTTCGATATCCACAATGCCATTGCGCACCCGATCGAACTGCTCGAATAGACTTTCGAATTCCCGTTTCAGCGTGAGGGCAGCGTCACTACGATCAGGCTGCCGCTCAGGCCCTGAGCCCAATTTGATCGTCTGAACGATGCGAGGTTCTGGGTCGTACCAGGGCAACCCGCCGCGAATCGAGAGGCGTTCGATTACGCCAAACCCCAACGCTTCAACGATCTCCACGGTCCGGCGTTGACTAGGATTCAGAGAGGACTTAGTCAAGCCAGTCTCCCAGTCCAGCCCGATCGCAACATGGACGGGTGAGTGGCAGGAAGCGCAACCGAGGAATCCATCGGCCCTGCCCTGTCTGAAAACGGTCTGGGGCAAGGGGCCAGCCAGAACGCGAGCCGCGAGTTCCTGGGTTATGCGGGCGCAAAGTCGTGGTCGATTCCATCAGAATTTCCCTTGGCCTGGCCGCGCCCTCGCGTGGCTGGGCCTCACCTTACGCCACCACGCCGGCCGGTTGCTCGGTGCGGGACCGGATGAACCCGAGCAAGGATTCGCGCGGACACCTCACAGATTTTCCGAAAGTCACGACGGGGATCTCGCGGTTTTGCATAAGGCGGTAAGCTTTGGCGCGCGAGACGCCGAGCAGCTCGGCGACCTCCTCGCCCCTCAGCAGAATCGGCTCGGTTTCGATGTTTCGTTCCTTCCTCATGTGGTCCTCCTGGACGCTATTGACTATGAGCATCTTTTACCTTACACTACGTCTATCGGTTATGAACTGCGTTTAGGCGTTACACATGGCGTTACGAAACAAGAAAAGTGCAACGGATGAATTTGCCCCAGTGGGTCGCTTCCAGTGGGCAGTGGGTCAGTACCAGGTCCGAAAGATGTTCGCGGCGGGGCCTGATCGGCTTTCACGCGGGGGAGGTGTCTCGAAACAGAGTGAATCTGTTTTGATCGATCCGGGCGGCCTGAACTACCGAGTCTATACACCCCTTGAAGATCATCGCAACCTGTTCACGATCTTTGCCGGCGTCAAGACTTCAGATGATGTTCTCCAATTTGCGGAATCTTATGGCCACCTGGGAATCTGCACTGAATTCTTTGTGGCATCTACTCTGCGCGGACCTACTCCGTTAAAACGCGGAGAGAGGATAACCGATTGGCAGAATGAGGCGCTTATCATGGCCGCAGTACTCAATTTGTGGAGCCGAATCCAGGAGAAGGATCTTCGTTCGGTGATTGTGTGGGAAGGGAACACCACCGTTCGGTACTGCCCTGCCTCAGATGGCGTAACCGGCCCCGCGACAACCGCAGAGCGGCGCCCACCACCATTCCGCCCTATCGTCGCAGATGCAAGATTCAAGTATCAGAGCTTCTTTCATGGGTGGAAACGCGGGGACTTGGAAGGTCCCGCGCGGCTCTATCTGGCCGCTGAAATCAATTCGCATCTTCAGCATAACGTCACCCCCCAACTGGTCTTTGACGATTCACACCAGTTCAAGGAATATATCCGGCCGCTGAATCTCCTGGGGGCGATGTGGTACCAGATGTGCCGCGCGTTCACCGGTGACCAGCCGATCCGGCGATGCGCGGCGCCGGATTGCGGCCGCTGGATGGTCTACGAACGCAGCACTAAAACGATGCACGAGGCTTGCGCTGCTCGATTGCGGCAGCGCAGATACCGGGAGGCTCACGATGCACAAGAAACGAAAACGCGGTAAGAGCGAAGGCTCTGTCTACAAACTGCAAGATGGCGCTAAACCAGGCTTGCAAGCTTGACCTCGCGCCGCGGAACGTGGCGGCGCTCGAGGACTTTCCGGCCGAAACGGCTGAAATCCAGCCTTACACTCCAGAGCAAGCCCAGCGGTTCCTGGAAGCAGCGAAGGGCCATCGCCTCGGTGCACTCTTCTCCGCTGCGCTCGCCTTCGGACTTCGGAAGGGGTTCGTGTTCACCTCGGGGATCGGTACGCCAGTTGAGCCCGAGAAAACCCTGAGCGGGCCCTCTCCGAGCTCGCAGCCGAATTGCCGCGCGTGCGCATCCATGACCTTCGGCACACCGCGGCCACTTTGCTGCCCGCCGCCGCTTGTGCAAGTGGCCTGACACGCCCAGAACAGAGCGGCCCAAGAATGTCTTTGAGCGCTGTACAAATCCTGCCGAAGTGATTATCATGACTACAGAGGCTCGGTTCGACAGGCCAGCGCAAAGCGCACCCTCCGAAAGGCACCTCCACTCAAGATCGCTATGAGAGGTGAGGCATGGTTTCGCAGGCAATGGCGCAGCGTATCGAGCATTGGAAGCTCGCTGAACTCACCCCATATCCCAGAAATCCCAGACGCCATTCGGACGCGCAGATCGCCGCAATTGCTGGTAGCATTGCGGCCTTTGGCTTCAACTCGCCGATCCTGATCGATTCCAGGGGCAACATCATCGCAGGTCATGGCAGGTACATGGCCGCCCTAAAGCTGGGCCTGGAAACGGTACCGGTGGTCGTGCTGGATCACCTCAGCGAGACCGAGAAACGCGCCTACATTGTCGCGGATAACCGGCTGGCCGAACTCTCTTCCTTCGACGATGACCTGCTCCGGGCGGAACTGGCCGAACTGCGGGACACCGATATCGACCTTGGCGGGTTGGGCTTCAGTCACGACGAGTTGCGGGTGTTGCTGGCCGAGGCGGAAGTTCCTGATGCCGAGGCCGACGTTCAGGAAGAGGAGATTCCGGAGGCACCCGCGGAGCCGGTCGCGCGAGCTGGCGATATCTGGCTTGTCGGGAGGCACCGCCTGGCCTGCGGAGACTGCCGCGACCGCGACGTGGTGCATCGCCTCTTCGATGGCACCCGCGCCAACTTGGTGATCACCTCGCCGCCGTACGGAACGCAGCGTGAATACGACCCTCAGAGCGGCTTCACCCCCGTGCCGCCGGAAGAATACGTTGGCTGGTTCCGGGTGGTCGCCGATAACGTGGCGGCGGTCCTCGCGCCCGACGGCAGTTACTTCCTGAACATCAAACCGCATGCCGATGACGGCGAGCGCAATCTTTACGTGATGGACTTGGTCCTGGCCCACAGGCGGCAATGGGGCTGGCGGTTCGTAGATGAATTCTGCTGGCGCAAGACGGACAACGGCGTGCCGGGCGGATGGGGTAATCGCTTCAAGAACGCGTGGGAGCCGGTCTACCACTTCTGTCGCCAGCCCGATATCAAGTTTCGCCCCACGGCCGTAGGCCACGTTTCGGAGGATTGTTTTGACTATTCCCCGAACAATCCGAAATCCACATCCGGCAGCGGCCTGCTTGGGACGGGCGCACGCGGCTCCGCGGCCGGGAAGCCGGGCACCGAGGACAGCGCCGGACGCTTCACCGGCATCGCGCGGCCCTCGAACGTGATCGAGGTGAAATCCGAATCCAGCCAGGGCTCACATTCTGCGCCGTTCCCTCGCGCGCTGGTCGAGTTCTTCGTGCTGGCGTTCACCGACTCGAGCGACGTTGTGTTCGACCCATTCACGGGCAGCGGAAGCAGCATCGCCGCGGCGCACGTGCTCGGGCGCGTGGGTTACGGCTGTGAGATTTCGCCGGCGTATTGCGATGTGGCTCTGCGCCGCATGATGGCGCTCACCCAGGAGGCGCCAGTGCTTCAGGAGACGGGCCAGACGTTCGCCGAGGTCGCGGAATCGCGTGGTGTTCCGATGGACCAAGCCGTAAACCCGAAGCAGCAGGATGCGCGACGTATCCGGCACAACGGCCCGGCTCCGTTCTACGGGAGCCGGAAGAAAGCGAGTTGACGAATGGAAATCAGAATCAACATCCAAGTGGAACGATGGCCCGTTAGCCGGCTGATTCCGCGCATCACCAATCCTCGCACGCACACGCCCGAGCAGGTCGCCCAGGTGGCGGCGTCCATGCGGGAATGGGGGTGGACGAACCCGATACTAGTAGGTGCCGATAACGATGTACTCGCGGGCCATGCCAGGTTGCTTGCTGCCCGCCAACTGGGAATGACCGAAGTGCCAGTCATCCAGCTTGGGCACCTTTCGGAAGCACAGCGGCGGGCCCTGGTCATCGCTGACAACCAGCTTGCGATCACCGGCGCGTCCTGGGACGAGGAAACCTTGCGGCTGGAGTTGGCGGCCCTCAGCGAGCAGAGCTTTGACCTCAGCTTGGTGGGGTTCGATGACGCGGAACTGGCCCGGCTGCTGGCCGAGCAGGACACCACCGAAGGGCTTACCGACGAGGACGCCGTCCCGGAGCTTCCGGTAACGCCGGTGTGCGCCACTGGGGAACTGTGGAATTTGGGCAGCCACAAACTCCTGGTGGGCGATTCAACAGATGGAGCCCAGGTTGCCAGACTGATGGCCGGCGAAGCGGCGGATCTGCTCTTCATCGACACGCCCTACAACGTGGCCTACGAGGGGTACACCGAAGAGCATCTGACGATGAAGGGCGATAACATGTCCGATGCGGATTTCACGAAGTTTCTGGAAGCCGCGTTTCGCTCCTGCCGTGCGGTGGCGAAGGCGGGCGCCTCGCTGTACGTTTGCCATTCGTCCTCGCGGCAGCGACAATTCCAGAACGCGCTCGAGGCCGCCGGCTTCGAGATCCGCTGCCAGATCATTTGGGCCAAAAACACGTTCGCCTGGGGCTTCGGACGATACAAATTTCAGCACGAACCGCTGTTCTATTGCCACGTGGCCGGCCAGAAAGATCCCTGGTACGGCGACAAATCGCAATCGACGTTGTGGGAAGAAAACAAGCCTGCTGCGAACCGGATCCATCCGACCGCGAAACCGGTCGAATTGGTTGAACGCGCGCTGCGCAACAGCAGCAAGGCGGGCGACATCGTGGCCGACCTGTTCGGCGGGTCCGGCAGCACCCTGATCGCGTGCGAGCGCCAGAATCGCGCATCGCGGTTGATGGAAATCGATCCCCGGTACGCCGACTGCATCATCCAGCGATTCCAGGAATACTCGGGCAGGACCGCCACGCTCGATGGCAATGGGCGGACGTTCGCAGAGATCGCCCTGGAACGTAAGCAGGAGCCGGCATGAATCGTGCGCTGCCGCCAGGAGATCGCGGCCATCAAATCGCAGCTTCTGGCCGGCCACCCGGACATCGAGGGGCTGTGCCTGGGGCTCAGGGACTGGTCTTGGGAGTTGCGGCGGCTGCAGGCGGCGCAGCAACGGCACCCGCCTTTCAAGTAATCAAGCATGGGGGCTTCGCGCGTTTTTCGCGCGAAACACCATGCGCCCCGTCAGGGTCCCGCAAAGGATGCGAACGCCCATGTTTCTGATCGACAGCCACGGAAAGCGACCGGTCTGTGTCGCCTGCCACCGGCTCGGGCCATATCAGCAGGACGAGGCAGGCGTGTTCATCTGCAACGCGTGCGGGCGGGCCGCCGACGCTCATCTTCAGGAGTTGGCCGAGAGTGTCCCGGAGTTACGGGATCATCGGCTGAAACGCTGGCGAAACGGATGCGACTGCGAACGATGTCGGCGGCGCGGGGACCGGGCAGTATAGGGAGTTTCTAATACGTGTACGGAAAATCCGAACAGGAAGTGTACGGAAAATCCGAACAGAGCGAAGCGGAGAAATACGCGCGGATGCCGGAATCGGTTCTCTTCGATGGCGGCCTGTCGGTGACCGCGCGCTGCGTCTACGGGGTGCTGGCGCGATACGTATACCAGGGAACTACGGTCAGGATCGGGCAGCGGCGGATTGCAAAACTGCTGGGGCTGCACGTGGAGACCGTCAATCTGGCGGTCCATGAACTGGAAGACCGCCAGCACATTGTCATCAGGGGCAAGGGCAAGGCTCGACGCCTGTACCATCTGGCGTCGTTCGTCTTCGGCAAGAAGCAGCGAGCCGGCATCGAAGAGGTCATCAGCAGCCCCAGTGGAGGGCGCCGGTTCGCCAGCGTGAGGAGGGCCTGATGGAATCGCGGTTGAAAGTCCAAACGGTTGGCCATAGTTTCGCCACAGGTGGCCCACGTTCGCTCCGGTGGCACGGGGTTGGCTGGTTGCGCCAGGACGCCGCGGGGTGGGCGGGAATTGGCCCCGAAAGCAGAAAAGGCCGCCGCGGCCGAAGCCGGGCGGGCGGAAAGGGGGCCGTGTGATGCTATGCGTTGATCCGGTAGGTACGCTCGCCGCCCTCCGGCTTGAAGGACTCGACGGTGTACCCGGCCTTCTTCATCGCGCCGGCCATGAAGCCGCGAACGGTGTGCCGCTGCCAGCCCATCTTGTCCATGATCTCTTCCAGGGTGGCGCCGTTCTTCCGCTGCAGCATGGCGACCACCTGAGCCGTCTTGCTGCCCTCGCGCGGACCGGCAGCTTCCGCCTTGGCGGCCCGGTTGGCCTTGGGCGCGTTCTTGGCGGGGCTGGCCTTCTTGGTCGCCTTGGCTCTCGCGGGCGCGCCCTTGGCGGCCTGTGCGCCACCCTTGGCCTTCTTATCGGCCTTCGGCTTCGCGGACTCCGCCTTGGGCTTGGCGGCCTCTCCGAGGCCCTGAATGCGTGCCCAGATGCGGCTGATGGCGGCCTTGGGGCTCTTGAACTTCTCGACAGCCACCCCTCCCGCCAAGCTGTTCCAGATCGCTACCAGGCGCTCGGCCGGCCAGGCGGCGGCCAGTTGTGCCAGTTCCTTTTGGCAGGTGAAGGTGTCAAAGGGGGTCTGAGTGGTGGCAGCGGCCTCTTCCGGGGTCGAAAACGCCACGATTTCGTTCTCTTCGTTAATCGTAAAAGTCGTCATAATCGTTCTCCTTTTGGTCCGCGCTCTTGCGGCCATCACATGGATCACTCCGAAGTGCTTGAAAAGCAAGGCAATTTCGATCTAAATCGACGATGGCGAAGGATTGGCGATGTGCCTGGCGCGGGTGTCACCAAATGTCAGGAAATGTCACGAAACTGAAGCCCAAGCAAGAGGAAGCCGTCATTGCGCTACTGTCGAACCGGACGGTGGAAGACGCCGCCCACGCCGTCAAGATCACACCCAGAACGCTTTATCGATGGCTGAAGGAGCCGGACTTCGACGCTGCGTACAGGAAGGCACGCAGGACGGCATTCGGACAATGCACGGCCCGGTTGCAGCAGGCGTCGAGTGCGGCGGTTTCGGCGGTGTTGAAGATCCTCGTGGACCTGAGCGGGCCGGCGTCGACGCGGCTCCGCGCCGCGGACTTAGTGCTGTCACACGCCGCCAAGGCCATCGAGATCGAAGATATCGAAGCGCGCGTGGAGCTCTTGGAAAAAGCCGCAGAAGCATCCAAGGGGGGCCTGTGAAACGGAAGGTCGGCAGAGCGAACATCCTCCGGCGAATCGAAGAACTCGAATCGCGCTCGGTGGACGGCAGCGGCCTGGTCCTGCACTCGCCGGCGTGGCTGGAGTTCTGGATGCGGCAGTATCATCTCATTGAGACCGGCCAGGAGCATGTTCGCTTTACCCTGGAAGGCGCCCGCGCCGTCATGCAGGCAACCCCGGACAACTACCAGAGCGCGGAGTCCGAAACCCCAGAGGGAGATCTAGCCCCGATTCGAAGCTGAGCCGAGATGGAGCATGTCATGACCAATCTTCAGAGGCGGCTCAAGAAACTCGAAGCACGCAGTGCACCGCCCAAGCCCTTGCGACTCGTGGTTCGATACGAAGGGTGCGATTGGGATGAGCCGGAGGAACCGGAAGCCGGCATCGATGAGAACACGATGGTCGTGGTTGTGCAGTACGTCGACTTTCCCCCCAAAGCACCCCTGGGGCCGACCCGATGAAGGCATTTGCGGGGCAGCCGGACTACCACTCGAATAGCTAGCGATATTCACTCATAACGCTTTGGGGATGAATGGCAATCCGGCGGCACTTTCTGCATACCCAGAGGATTTGCTCGACGATAAGTATGTTCTAGCAACCACCTCGCTCGGCTCAGGCGAGGTGTTCTGCTGCGCCAGGTTCTGCTTTGAGGTCACGTAGCAGCCGGTCGAGAGCCTTCACATAGGACATATGGGTTTACCGGGCGCCTTCGCACCAGGAAGGGTCCACGTTGTTCGTGAGGCCGGAGGTGATGGCGGTGGGCGTCCCTTTGACCGGATCGAAAAACATGAGCTGCTGCACCCAAACGTTGCGTTTCCGGTGTCCGCCTGGAAGAGGCGCGAGGTCCTGCGGGGTAACGTATACGATTTGATCGCGGCGGGGCAGCCAGAACGCGGTGTAGGCGCTCGCGACCGTGCTGAGCTTCATGGTGGCGAGCTTGACCAGGTAATAGTCATCCTGCCGCTGGCCGCTGCCGTCATTAAGGCCTTCCTCCCCGATCAGCAGCCATTTGCCGTCTTCGGTCCAGTCGAGAGAGCGGATCGGAGTTTCGCACTTGCCGATGGTGCCGTGATTGTCGATCGGGCAAGTGTTGACTTGGATCTGGAAATGGCCGATCTGCTTGCCCGACCGCGACACCACCAGAGCCTCCTCGTTGCCGCAGGCTTCGAGCTCTCCCAGCTTCGCGAACTGATCGCAACCCCGCGTCAGCGAACCCGGTTCTTCCTTCGGCTCCGGGGGGGGCCGATGACGCTTTCCTTACCCGTGGCGGGATTCAAGCTCCACAGCCTCACATCGTCGGTTACGTCGGGCGAAGGCGATGTGAACTTGATTATCTGGCCGTCACAGGTGGGATTGTAGTGGTCCCGCGGGGAGTGCGTCAGCGCTTTGAGAACGCCGTCTGCCGGATTCCAGGTCCAGACCTGCTGGTAGCTCGCGCCGTTCTCTTTGTAAATGCGGCGGCTAAAGATCACCCGCCTTCTAGTTCTCCCACCCACCCCATCCCCGAAAATATCCCTGATGCCCTCCAGGTTTTCGGCAGCCGGCGCCAGGAGCCCAGGCAGCCGATCTTGCGTAGAGTCGAATTGCATGCTGGCCAGTTCAGGAACTGCGCGGATGAGTTCTTCCCGATCGCATTCGACGAAAGCTCTGCTCTGCGCCGGCTGCGCCTCCAGCGGAGCGGCGCGCAGTGTCGCCAGCGACCAGAGCAGCACGGCGGCCGAACAGGCGAACAACCGACCCGTCCCAAGAGCCGATCGAGTTTTGCGCATCGGACAGTTTTCCCTTCGCACATTATACGGCTGGCCCGGGAGGTTGCAGGAAAAACGCACCGAATCATTGGCGCTGGGCCCCACTTGGACGTATAACGCCCATCTCGCCATCTGAAGCACTTTCGGTAGGGCGTCCACAAAGGTCAGCGTCGGCAAACCGGCAATGTGGTTGGTAAATACTACTTAGGCGTGGGTGCGGCAATTCGTTTTGCTGGCGCGAGTGCGATTAAGGCTAAGCCGATCACGATGAGGGCCGCCACACCTCCCATTTCTCCTCTTGAGACCATGTTCCGCATTGACTGAGTGCCCATAACGGCGGCATGAGCGAAGCTCGACCATGCTGTAAACGCGATCAGGCTGCGATTCGCCAAGGGGTTGCGTATTGCGAGAAGCAAGAAAACGCCAAGCGTGACATAAAGGCTGAACATCATCGACATCGAAGGATCCTGCCTCGCAAAAATGATCAAAGGATAAGTTAATGCAAGAAAGAGCAAGCCTACCAACGCCAACACAATCTTCAGAGCCACTTCTCGAATCATTTATCCCCCACGTCTGTACTATGCGATCGTGTTCAGTTTTGTTCCGCGAGTACCCATTCAAACCGCCGCGCAGAGTCGGTTGTGCGCGGCCAATTGGCTGGGTGTACCCCGAGTTCGCACCTGGACCGCTCTCGGGGCCCCTTAACACTAGCACCATCTAGGGGGGGAGTGCCGTGCCTCTTGGCTCTAGGCAGGCGTCGCAGCCGGGCGCCGGTTCACTTGGCCGTAACACGCCCAAACCGTGGATCTGGATCTGGCAGCGGGGCTTCCGATATTTGCCGATATCGCTTCCGGCCTTGGATCGGTTCAATCGCGCTGGCCGCAGTGCGCCTGCTGGCGCGAGGGTATTTCGATACCCTGCTCTCCGTGCCCCAGACCGGAGCCCTGTTCTACCTGCTCGCCTTCGGCATGATTTCCCACTGGCGCACCTGGATGTTCCTGGAATACCGCGAGCTTACGTGCGCCTAGTTGATCCTGCCCGAAGGGAACCGGCGGTTACGGCCGGGTGGCCTGAAACACCATCGTTTCGTAGTCGTTCAGCACGTGCATGACGGCTTTGTGGCGAATATCCAGCCCAGCAAGCTGCGGATCGTCGCTCTCGCCGGGCGCGAACTCTTTGATGTCCGCGAAACCGCTGAGTTCCAGGCTTTGTCGCAGGGTCTTGGGATCGTACAGGAATCGATGGCCGAAGCTTCTCATTTCGTAGTTGAGAATCACGCACTCGGGCGAGATGGTCCGCGGCAGCAAATCCGGCCAGTAGCCGCCGCTGATCGCTCCGTTGATGTAAGTCTTCATCTGATCGGTCTTCGCATCCTGGAATAACTGCATCAACCTGACTAGGTTCGGAGTCGCGATCCGAATCTTGCCGCCCGGTTTGAGGGTCCGGCGGCATTCCCGCAACATAAACAACCCGTCGCGGTAGGATAGATGTTCAAACACCTGCTCGGAAAAAACGTACGACAGAACCCCGTCAGGAATCGGGAACGGCTTTGTCGCGTCCAGATACGCTTCGCCGGCTTGCGGCTCGATGTCGGTGTTCAGCCAGTCCCCGAACCCCTGGGCGCCGCCCGCGCCGATCTGCAATTTCTTCACCGCGTGACTGCTCAGGTAACTGGAAATCAGATGGTGGCTTTGAGCCGCCTTCACGCCGTATGCCCCCGCGAGGCCAATCGGCACACTAACCAGAACCACGATACCAAAGAGGAATCGGTTCGGCTTGTTTTTGGTCATATCCTACCTTTCTGAACACCACTTCCTCACCGGGTCGCCGGACCCGGCTCCATAACTTTCGAGCTTGGGCCAGAACGAGGCACCGGCTACAAGGATTCTCCGCAAGTTCCTGATAGATGTTACGGGCACTCGCGGATTCGGTACAAGACTGTCGTAAGGCGATGAACCGCTGCTTCCTAAAGAGAGCAATACCTGGCCCGGGTTTCTCGTCGTATTGGGGCAAACGAGCCAGGTTGGCTGGTGGGAGGCGGCCGATAACAAGCGAGATCGGCGACAACGATGAACCCGGCGCAATGCACGTCGGTGATTGTGGAGAACATGTGCTGGCTGGTTTACTGCGGCGCCATCGCCCACCAGAAAGGCCGGCCGGCCTTCGAGCAGGCACTGGGAAAGTGGGCTACCGCGATGGAGAAGAATCCCATGGCGATCTACACCTTCCTGGCGCGGGATACTGCGACCCTGCTCGACGATATGGGAAAGTACATGGGCGATCAGTCCATTACTGGCTGCGCCTTGAACTACTGGCTCAGTTTCTCGGTTGGCGGCGCCAGTCTCCGGAACCTGGCGGATTACAATCGGGCGAATCCGGTGGGGTACTGAGGGGAATTGCGGAGAATTACACCGTCTACTCGTTTCCGGAAACTACCCCGACGGCACATTGCGGCACCGCAGGCGGGGCACGCCGCAACATCCGCGTTCGGATAGCTGGCGATATTGTGGGGTATCGCCTTGAACCCTTGCCCCACATGGTAGTTGACGCACACCCCCGTTTGAGGGGCTGGTTGTCCAGCCGACAACTCGGATATGGTGAGAAGGAACCATGTCCAAGCTATGCCCGGACTCAGAGATGATCGATGGGATGTGGCGCTTGAAGCTGGCTGAAGCCGAGCGCCGATACATCGAGAACCGAACCCGCGAGAACCGAGTTGAATTCCTGAAAGTGCTCAGAATATTCACCGCGCTGGTGATGCGAGGTGTGATTCCGCGCGAAGTCGGGACGATGAACGACGAACCGAAACCCGTAGATTGAGGGTGACGAGATGGGACTCCGCTTCCAACGCCGCATCAAGGTTTTTCCCGGTGTGCATCTTAACCTCTCGCGTTCCGGTGTTGGCGTTTCGATTGGAGGCCGTGGTGCGCATGTGGGCATCACCGCCCGCGGCCAGCGCTATACCTCGGTAGGGTTGCCAGGTACGGGCCTTTCGTTCCGCGAGTATCAGCCGCCGGCGCCGCGGGTCGCGGTAGCGGGAAACCGCATTGCTCCGCCATCGCCGCGGTGCGATCTGTGCCAGCCGGGCCATGTGCACGTCCATCATGTCGGGTGTGCGCTGGTGTTTCTCGCGGGCCTGGTGGTTTGGGCCTTGTGGCTGCTGGCGCGCTAAAGTTTCGCCAGGTCCGCTCCGTTCGGCCTGGGACCTGCTTGTGCTAACACCAACGTCGATAAACACTCGGTCTCTTGTAGCGCTGGATTTTAAGAATGGCCTTTCGCAGGGTACCGGATATCTTGAAATCCCGGAAATGAAAACCTTCGGGTCGATGCTGCCTTACTTCTTGTGGCATAACTCTGAGATCCCTAATAGGCCAGTCCTCGTCCCACGCTCGCACGATGAACGAGGCCAAGCGCCGCGTGCCCGCCACAGCCAAACAGTTGGCCCATTCCTCACCAACGACGGCACTCTCGCCTTGCCATGCATAAATCGGTTTTGAAAAGTCCACTACAGAACCCATCGATTTCAGCGTCCGCTTGGCCTGTGTTGATAAAGACAGCCATTCATCCGGGTCAGTGCAACTGTGCAGCTTGAAGATCGCCTGTAGAGTTGGGATTCCAATCTTGCCAGCGAAGTAACCGTGGATGACGGCGGAAATGAAAACACCGACATCTTCACCTGGCACGTCTTCTAGGCAGCAAAGACCAGCTTGGTGTCCGGGGACATGATGCATGATCTCAGACATGACATAGAACTGAGGGCCTGAATGCTGGACTGTCCAGCGAATCGTCCGACGTGTCAAAACCTCCTCCAGAAGTTCTGGAGAAGGCTCGGGGTCTATGCTGAACGCCAGTAGTCCTCTGAGGGAGTCCCCATAGTACGCACCTTGCTCATACGCCTTCCTCTTGGCCCAGCGGCTTCCGCATTGCCTTTGGAACTGCTGCCAAGAACGAGCCCAAAGCGAATCGAACAGCTCACGATCAAAAAACTCGTAATAGTGACCCATTGACATAGAGCACCAACGGTCTCATTGTAAAGCGGTTTGGGACTCCAGGAACAACCGCCTTCGGCCCCGGAAAGTCGAAGAGCCCCAGAGAGCCCAGACGGCAGCGCGGACGATACCGAATCCGGCTGACTCTCCCCGCCCCGGTATTTGCTTCGCCACCCCGAGGTAATGTCGACATGGGCTTCCGATATTGCCGCATATCGTGGCGGCGCTCTCCACGGGCGACGGGGCGACTGCAACGCTAACCGTCGCGCATCGGCGCCTATCGATTTTGAGATCGTTGTGCGCAGTCAGCGGCGATTAATTGCCTGCTTGAGGCACTGAGCTTCTTACGTACTTTTGGGCTCTTCTTGCCTTCTACCGACCCGTGGGCCGGCTCTCCGGGCTCATCAGAATAGTAGACGATCTGTCCGTGCATTCGCACTACACCGGCAGTGAGGGCAGCCAAACCCCAGCCCTCCTTAGCCTGCTCCGGGCTGAGTACCGTTTCATAGCCAAGCCCCAATTCTGCCATCTTGTCGCCCACTCGAATCGACATGGGCGACCCGTCTGGGCTATCGTCAAATGCACCCGACGAAATTCGCCAACCGGTCGTAGATGATTCATCCGCAACGCAGAAAACTGGGTTTAGGCGTCGCCAGAGCTCACACGATGGGAGGATTGTCGGATCGTCCACAGATAGAGCGTCCTACCAGGAATCTAAAGATTGCCGAGCACAGCGATTAAACGGTGCGCCACTTGATCCAGCGGTCCATCCCATTCGCTTCCGAGATCGTCCTCGAATGACACTTCAGAGTTTCCCTCTGGGGAGATGTAGACCTCGACATGGGACCCTTTCAGGTGCCATTCAAACTGCACTCCTCCACGGCCCGTTGGCACAACCGCTGGTTTCGGAAAGGGGCGAAACATGATCCGTCCGAGGAAGTCGTATGCACTCAAGTAGGCAGCGGTTGTTAGTGCCCTACCTCCGTAGGAATCCCAGTTTTTCGGGTACTCCCGAAATCGGTGCAACCTTAAGAAAACATCTCCCGCCCAAGATACGGGCACCGTTGGCGCAGTAAGGCGGTACGTTTCCCAAGCGCTCGACTGCGGAGCCGTTAAGCGCACGGTGATCCATCGGGCTTGTCCGGCGATCGGTGGATGGAAATACGCAGTCGACTCCGGCCGGTCGGTGAACTCCTCTACCGGCTGGGCGGAAAGCGTCTCATAGCGTTCGACGGTATCAGGCATACCTCTCCCACACCTCGTGCATCTTTGACGTTGTGACAGTCGCGAAGGTTCGTACGATCCATTCTCGGGCCCGGTCAAAGAATTCAAGAACACCTGGCAGCCCGTCGCCAGCGGGCGCGCCTCGGACCGCCAATGATAAGAGGAACATCGGCACCTCATCCGGCAGCCGATAGACAGACTGGATTGAAAGATGAAGCCGGCCGAACGTAGCGCCAGACTCGTTCTTTAGCACCGTTCTCGTTGTCACTGTTGCGGCCTCTTGCAACGGCAGGGGCGTCTCCGTATATGTCGGATTCCAAAAAGCGAAGACCTCTCCGATTTGTGAGTGACTCTCCCAAACCGCACTTGGAAGAATATGATTGATATACGTGAGCTCGCACTGATTGAAAGTGATCTCCCCGAGATGCTCGCTGGCGACGAATCGCTCGAACGCGTTATAGCTCTGTTCGAATTGCGCTCGAACAAAGGGGTACCGCGGGTAGGCGCCAACACCGTTCACCTGCCTCCAGTTCTGGATAAGTCGATCGGTTTGTATTTGCAAGAGCTGAGCGCCGCTCGTATCGAGCATCCAAATCCTGGGAACTTTGATTTGGTCTACTAACTCTAGCCGGACTTCGGGGCGCAGCAGCCTTGGTGCCCCAAACATCTCAATTGCCGGGTCTAGCGGGGGGTGCTCCTCTGTTCGCGGGTATTCGTTGCGGACCTGCTCCCAGAATGCGCCAATATGGACCGCGCGCATCAATGACAACGGTTCAAATTGGGAGGAGAGAATTACCTCGTTTACCGGCGGCTTTCGGAACTGCGGGAGGCCGCTACTCACAGTTCCTCCTCGGGCACGACGGACTTTTGATCGGATCGATCAGGGTTAATCTTCAGCGCGACGTCCAGCAGAAACTCGATTGCCTTCGACCTGGACGGAAACATTCGCCTGAATCGGTATTCATCGACTCGATCAAGCAGCGACGCCTTGATATTCATGTTCAGCGATTTGGTACCGAGCTTCGCCAATGTAGATAATGTAGCACGTGTAGGCGATGTTGGCCAGCAACAACAAATACACGGTCAACACCGTCTACACGCTCGACTTGAGGCTTCTCACGCTTCAGAGGTAATGTCTAGTGGCTACCGATATTGCCCATTATGAGGACCTAAATGAATGATTTGATTGTAGTTCCGCAAACGAACCAATGGCAAAGACTGAAGGCGCTGGTGCTGGATAGCGTCTCCTCCCCGATCACCAAGCGAGTCTATAACCTTGGCCTGGACGAATTCTTCACCTGGTACGAACAGGAGCCGCGGCCCGGCTTCACGAAGGCTACCGTAAGCGCCTGGCGAGTATCCCTGGAGGCCCGCGCGCTCGGTTCTGTCTCCATCAACGTCCGGATCACCGCCGTCCGCAAGCTGGCGGTCGAGGCGGCCGACAACGGGCTGCTGGCGCCGGAGCTGGCCGCCGGCATCACGCGCGTGAAGGGCGCGAAGTCCATCGGCGTGCGGGTCGGCAACTGGCTGTCGGTCCAGCAGGCCCAAAAGCTGCTGAACGCGCCGGACGTATCCACCAAGAAAGGACTGCGCGACCGCGCGATGCTGGCCGTCCTGCTGGGCTGCGGACTGCGCCGGTCCGAGGTGGCGGCGCTGACCCTGAAGCACATCCAGCAGCGCGACAACCGGTGGTGCATTGTGGACCTCATCGGAAAGCACGGGCGCGTGCGCACGATCCCGGTGCCCACCTGGGTGAAGGTTGCCGTCGACGCCTGGACTGCGGCGGCCGAGTTGACAGAAGGCCACGTGCTCCGACCAGTCGGCCGAGGGGACCGCGTGCTGGGCGAGCGCATGACGGAAAAGGTCGTCTGGCAGCTACTTCAGCCCTACGCTGTGGCCGCAGGCGTGCCCGGAATTGCGCCCCATGACCTGAGAAGGTCATGCGCGAAGATGTGTCGCGCGGCCGGCGGAGAGTTGGAACAGATCCAGTTGCTGTTGGGGCACGCGTCGGTCCAGACGACCGAGCGCTACCTGGGAACCAAGCAGGATCTGGTTCACGCGCCGAATGATGGGATTAAGCTGAGGGTCGCTGTTTAGGGGTGTCCTCCGTCGCTGGCCCTTGAGCCGGCCGATTATCGCCGCTCGGTGGTTTTGGCAAGCAGTCCGCGCGCCCTATCTAAACGTTTCTGAATACCCTCCGGGATCGCATATCTATCGCCCTCGTGTTGGCAGTAGCGAGTAAGGATTGCGATCTCCGAAGCATAATCCCGCCGTCTCCTGTAGATGGTTGCCAGTCGTTCGTAATACCAATGTGCCAGTCTCCCCCCGTGGATTTGTGCCTCTTGCTCAATTGCTGCGACCAGCTCAACCAAAACGGGCTCAGCTTCTTCTTCGCGGCCCTCTCGAATCATGGTTTTGACTTCATTGATTTTGACTTCATTGACGTTGAAAACGCGGTCGGCCCTCCTGCCGGTCTTGCGGTAATCCGCGCTGCAATCACATCCGTCGTGAAGGCACGGAACCATCACACCGCCGGGGAACGGTCGGTTAATCGGAATCCAGCCAGCCGCAATCTGAGCTTGGCATTTGTCGCATGCGTCCGTGCCATCAACGCTCCAGCGCTTTTCTTCCATCCCAGCGTCGTGCGCGGTCGCCATGCCCCCCACGTTGTAGGCAGTGTTCCCTGCGGTTTGCGCAATCGTCGCCACCCGCTCGTCGGAGAAGTCCGCAAAAACACTGTGGATCGCGTCCGCGAGCTGATTGAAGCTCCCGCCCGCAGCCCAGGCGTCAGCCAGAGCATTACGCAGTTGAGTGATGCTCGCTTCTGAGAAGTTCCCCGTCAACCTCGTGAGGCTGTGGTCTCGCAGCCATCGGCCCGCTACGTCTTCGCTAACCGTGGCTCCGCTTTTCACTTCCGCCGCGAGCTTGGCCGCCTCACGTTCGATTGCGCCTTTGATCGCTTGGTTGAGATCGTCGTTCTCTCCCCCCGTGATCGGGAAGCGCAAGGGTTGAAGACTCGAAGGCAGCCGAGGCGGCTTCCCCTTCGGTCGCGGGCGGAGGCTATCCACAGGGAGGCGAAGAAACTTCAGGATCCGTTGGAAAACGGACATACCGCCCTTCCTTTCTGTTTTGGGTTGAGACGAACGCCAGGGAGAATCCGCACGCGCCGCAGAAATCGAAGCCCCATCTTGGATTCACCTCACGCCGCGGTTTCGCGTTCGCGTGGGGCTCTCGCCAGGTCCGTTGCATTGATGCTCATGGGATCGCAGCCTCGCCCGTCCGTTGCCTCTCGGCTCGGAGCTTTTCCGCCAACATGGCGGGTTCCGCGTAGAGGGTTTTCATTGTTTTTCGAGTGTCAGGCCGATGGGAATAGTCTTCCCGTCTGGAACCACCGCTTTCTCGACTGTCTTATAGCCGGTCATCTTGATGGTGACCTTGCGGGGAGTGTCGCCCTGCTTCAGCAGCACGAACGCCACGGGTGAAACGCCGGCTTTGTTCCCATCTACGTAAACTTCCGCTCCGGGCGGAGCGGTTACAACAGCGCATCTTGATGCTAGGCCTTTTTGGACCAGATCAGCAAGCTCTTGCTGGCTTTGTGCGTGTCCGACGCTTGCCAGTCCCGCTGCTGCCGCGGGCGAAGCTCTAGCGGCTTCCGAATTCGCGGCTAATTGTTCAAGTGTCGGGTTGGCGGTTGCTGAGACGGGTGTCGGCGGCGATTGCCTAAGCAAACGTTCGGCTTCTGCAACTTGTTCGGAGGCACAGGCCCAAAGGACTGTCGGATGTTGCCCTAAGTACATGCCGACCAGTACCGGGTCCTTAAGCTTTTCCTCAGCCGGCATTGCGTTGCGACTCTCTATCGACGGCGCGACTTTCTTCAACGCGGTACAGGCCGCTAACGAGGGATCTCCGACGATTACCTTGCCGACATCCACCGCGAGCACGCCCATCTCCCAAGCCTCTGAAGCGAGCTGGTAGAAGCGCATTCCGAGCCCGATCGCATTCCGGGCCGGGTCCTTCGTGGGCGATGAGAGGTATCGATCGATCCTGATCTTTGCGTCGAGAACTCTTGGCGCGTATTCGCGGTAAGAGATCCCGCTGTCAGTAACCGACCGCAAAGCCTTGAGCGCGTCCATCGCATCGTCAACGGGTCCCGGCCCTACGACGGGCTGCCGGGCCGGAACCGCGCCGAAATAGATCGCCTGTAGCTTCCCCAGGGGAATTGTGATGGTCTGTCCCCCGACTTCGATTACTGCGCCGGCTGAGGTTGCTTGCTTGAAGATACCATCGATACGTTCTCCGGTCTTGAGTTCGATAGTATCGCCTAGTAGG
>PLRZ01000691.1:0-9675 GCA_003164075.1 Bryobacterales bacterium
GAACCATAGGTGAATTTGGCTCCCCTTCGTGGACGCGTTTCGAACTTTGGTGGCGTGCCCGCCGGCAGCGATCCAGGCGGTTTTTCGATGGGTTCAAGCACTTGCGAATGGGTGATCTCCGCGGCTGATTCCAAAGAAGCCCCCGTCCTGCACTACTGCCAGGTTCGCCGTCTCAACCCGCCCACAAAGTCGAAATGGGAGTCGCGGCTCATGACAGGCATCGAATGCTGCCGGCTCAGCGCCGCGATCCAAACGTCGTTCGACGGAATCGGCTTACCAGCAGCCTTCAGTTCCAGCCGGATAGCCGCGTAATGCCGCGCAGTCTCAATGGCAATATCGAGGACGGTGCATCGGTCCAGCATTCGTTGCAGCGACCTTTCGTACGCATCGCGGTGACGAGACTGCGCGATACCAAAAGCGAACTCGCCGGCTACAAGGACAGGGATCGCAAGCTCACGCGCCTGGGACACGATCTCAACTGCTCCCGGCGCTTTGTCGAGATATGCCGAAAGAGCATTCGTGTCCAGAATCAAGTCAAGTCCTCGGGTTCGATTTGTTCGAATTCCTCGTCGATGATCCGCTGTATCCGCTTCGTCTCCTTGTGGAGATGGGCCAACTCCCCCGCACATTCCAGCCAGGGCTTGCCCGGACGTTGACCCAGGGAGAGCTTTTCTTCGACAGCCCGTGTAACATACTCGCGCAACGGAATTCCCAACGCACTGGCGGTAGCCTTGGCCTTACGGAAGGTTGGGTCCGGGATCTCCAGGGTGGTCTTCATGACGCCAGTATCCCATATTTATGGGAGCAGGTGCGCGGCCGAGTTCATCCGGGCGCACAGGAGCCCAAAGCGATGACAATTTGGCTCCCCATGTAGGACAGGTTTCGAACTTTCGTGGCCCAACTGGCGTCGTGTTCGAACTTGTGACCCCGGCGCTTTTCAGAAGGATAGGCTTGGTGCGTCGAGCATCGCCCACGACGGGCACCCAGCTTGGACACGTCTCGAACCCACCGCTCTCGCCCTGCGGGCGCTCCCCCCAAAAAAGGCGGACGAGTGCTTTGAGTTACTCGCCGCAAATGGTGCCGCCATCCGTCGGCTTGCCCGTCGTTACGAGGCCGATCCTGACCGGCAACGAGATTTGCTTAAAGAGATGCATATTGAGTTATTGGGTCGTTTGTGAGCCTCAGAGCGTTTGACAGCCGTTGCAGTTTGCGGACATGGGCCTATCGCATTGCGCACAATGCGGGTGCTTCCCACGCAGTGCGGGGTCTCATCTCCTGCCTCGGCGGTGGATCGCCGATAGCATATGCTCATCCCAGGATGAGCCTCTGGACTCCTGATGTCTATCCCGTAAGATTTGCTGATAGACGAATTGGGTTGAGCCATGTTTTCGCCGGCTGCGCCGAGCCCAAGCCCGAGCGTCTGTGGAGATGGGTGCCCCCGGATTCCCGTCGATCCTGATTCCGGGTCGGCTCGCGAGGAAAATCTCGAATTATTCCTGAGCCACTCCTGTGGCAAAAAGAGATTAGGACATTTTTCATTAGTAGCCATACAAATCAATCACTTGCCAGTGTAATCTGGAATCTTTCCTGAGCCTCATAGCCCCATAATGGCGTGGGAATGGATCAGGAAATCTGGGAAAGTGCTGACGGCTAGCGAGTGGCTGACGGCAGCAACAATCAGGATGGAGCGAACGGCTGCCTCTGGGTTCAACCGGCACTGAGCTCAGCCTAATTCCATGAGATCAGGAGTCCAGAGCCTGGACGGTGCTTGCGCGTCCGGTTGGTCACTGCTACACTCGTAGGAAAAGATGCCGCTTTCCGGAGTTCAGGACCCGATGTGAGCTAGTCTGAAACGGCGAAAGAGGTGGGTTGTGACCGCTTCCCGAGGAACGACGATCCCGCAGAACGAGGTCGGTGAAGGGACAAGAGGGGCTCAAGAACCCCGGGCGGGCACCACTGGAATCAAGGATGCGAACTTCATTAAAGAACTTAACCGCCTAAGGGAGCTGCGTTCCTTCCTTCTGCAGGAGGGCGTCCCTGTAAGCCCGGGGGACTCCGCAGCGCTGTCTCTAGGAGACCTGAATTTGCTGCAATGTGACGACAGCGGCAGAGTGCCGACCAAGGAAGAGTGGTCAGAACTTGAAAACCGCTCGCAAGCGCTGTTTCGTCTTCTGAGCGATCCGCTGAGACGTCGGTTCCTTCTCGGAGAAATTCCGACGTGGTTTTCGACCTTATCGATAAGCCTAGTCTTCGCAGCACTAGTCGCACTCGGTGTAGCGATGCTCGCGTTGTACGTACCGCTTCCAAGAAACATGAACACAGGGTCACTCGTGTTCATCTTCTATCTGATTTGGCTTGTGTCACTCGGCGCAATTGGATCCGTTGCGTTTATTGGAATGAATGCCCTCTCAGTACAGCAAGATGTAACGTTTGATCTTAGTAATCGAATTTTCATTCTGCTCAGGATTGCCCTTGGGGCGCTCTTTGGGCTTGTTCTCGCGTTGCCCTTTGCTTTTCGAGCATTCTACGGGTTCCTTCACGGAATTCAAATGTTTAATCCCGAAAATCCGGGACAGACCCCCGACTGGCAAACTGTGTCTGCCCAGGCTATGCTCCTCCTGCTTCCTTTCATCGTTGGATTCAGTACATCTCTCGTCGTCGTTATTATGAATAGACTAGTGGACGGTGTCCAGGCATTTTTCGGAAGAAACGGGAGCCGTGATGGTCAGGCATCGCCCACACCGGCCCCCCCACCTTCAGCTTCAACGAGGGCACAAAAGCCGCTCGTCGCAGCAGTTCACGTCCCGGAAGATCAACTGACGGATTGATCCTAACGTGTGAGTTAGGTGAAATCCCAAACGGTTTAGCAATCTTGGATGCTCACCTGCTCAATAGAACCAATATGAAAGAATGAATGGCTCAGGGGCTTGCCGCCGCCACCTGGAACGCGTAGGAGACTTGCACTCCGATACGCGCCCGCGATTGCAGGTCCACTCCCGGCGCGATCTTGCCGGCGATCCGCGCCATTCCGAAATCGATGTTGAACTTGCGCTTCCCGTTCTTGCAGCCTGATAGGATCATGTCAGAATATGGCACACTTGAAATCCTCGTTGCCTTCTGCGCTTACCCGCCGCGTGTTTCTGTATTCCACCGCATCGACCCTGCTGGCGGCCCCCGCCGAGCCGGGTCATGAGTTGCAGAACGAAGCGATGCGCCTGGAACTGCACGCCGGACCGGAAGGAGTGTACCTTGCGAGCCTCGCATTGAACCGGGAACCCGGCTGGCCGGGCCAGGGCTTCAGCGGCAACCTGCTGCCCGGCAAGGCGGATACCGCTCTGCTCCGAAGCGGCACGGCCATCCTGGTGGAAGGGGCGGGCTGGCATGGCAGCCGCATGCCGGATCCATCCAAGGTCACTGCCGGACCCGGCTGGCTGCGCGTGGAAGGCATCGAACTCGGGCCCGCCGGGCGTCCCATAGCGCGGGAAGAGTGGTCGTTAGAGCTGGGGGCAGGCGGCTTACGCTGGCGGATTACGCGCACGTTCCTCGAAGCCTGCCGGCTGACGGCCGACCGCTTTCCGGCACTGGTGCTTTCCACGCGGGCCGAGCACGGCGGGTATTCGGAAATCCCGGGCTTCCTGGATACCGAAATGCGCTTGGATGGAATCAAATGTTTCCCCGTCGACGTGAGCGCGCAATGGTATGAGGTGGTCTCGCCCCGCCGCGAACAGAGCATTCATTTTGCGCCCTCGAATCTGCACGCGAAGGTGCGGCTTGCGTCCGGTTTCTTCAGCTATGCCAAGGCCGTGGCCGATGGGACCGCTTCCGCCGTCACGCTGGGCGCGGAGAGCGTGGACCGCACCGAGCCGTGGAAGGCGTATGACCGCGGCGCGGTGGAGAAACAGGAATGGTCCTTCGCGCCCGACCCCGCCGGCGGCAGTCCGCTGGACGTGCAACTGCCGGATCGGTTCCTCAACGCGCAGCTCCTCAGTTTCGCCGGCGTCTACAATCAGTGGATGGGCTGGATCTTCGGGAACAATCCGGCCAGCACGCCCTGCCTTCACGAGATGGGCTGGTTTCCCATGATCCACGGCATCCAACGGGCCAACCCCGAGTTGCAGCAGGCCGCCGAACGCGAACTGGCTTTCTTCGCCCGGACGGGTGTGGATGAGAACGGCTATGTGATGCCGCGCTGGTGGATCCAGGGCTATTACAAAGTGCCGTGGGGCAACCTGCACGACCAGATTCCGCACTTCATCCTGGCCGTGTACTATCACGCAATCCATACCGGCAACCGGGAGTTCGTTGGCTCGCTCATGCCGGTGGTGCGGCGCGTGGCGCGTTACATGAATTCACTGGACACGGATGGAGACGGCGTGGTTGAGGTGCCGGAGACGTCCGGCCTTCCGAATGGGAAGCGCGAATGCTCCAACTGGTACGACATCATCAAGTTCGGTCATAAGGACGCTTACATCAATATCCAATGCGTGGAAGCGTTGCAGGCTGTCGCGGAGTTGGGGGCATGGCTCGGCGACGCGCAACTGGCAGAGGAATACAAGGGCCGCCACGCGCGGGCGGCCGAGGCGCACAATCGCGTCTTCTGGAACGAAGCGGAGTCCTTGTATAGCGATTGGATCGACGTCGATGGCGGCCGGCGGCATTACTTCTACACCGACCACAACCTGATGGCGGTGATTCAAGGCGTGGCGGGGCCGGACCGCTCGCGGCGCATCCTCCGCAACCTTGACGAGCATTATGCGGGCCTATGCCGGGACTACAAAGTGTCGCGGGACGCCATCTACGCAACGCCCTGCAATATGCGGCCGGTATCGCAACTCGGCGACATGGTGGACTTCGGCAAGCGCAGCAATCAGACGACGTTTCCGAACTACGAAAACGGATGCTCGTTCTTCCACTCCACCGGGCTGGAAATCGCGGCGCGCGCCGCGGCGGGCGACAGCGAAGGCGCCTACCAGGTCTTCGAGCGGAGCATGCGCTTCGGCTACGCGCGCAATCGCCTGTGGGGCGCGGCCCTGAAGTGGGACAGCGGCGCGCTGGTCAGCGAGCCGCTGTGCAACTCACTACTGATCGCGTGGGGCTTTCTGCGCGGCTGTTTTGGTGCGTGGCCCGGGCTGGACGGCGTGCGATTCGCTGGCCGGGCGCGCGCCCGAATGGAAGGCGCCACCTACAGATTCTGCCATCTGGGCAGGGATATTGCGCTCGAAGTGCGTAACGGCGTTACTCGTGAGACGCAATGAGCTTTCGTGAGTTCGGCCACCTGGGGCATGGGCGGTGGGTGTTATTTCCTCTTAGGAAGCGCGCAGGACTAACTAACTTCGCAACAAGCGTGGTGGCGCAGACACTCTTATCTGCGGCGCCTAGACTGCGTCTCGAACTGGATATCGGCTCGGCTTACAATATAGTTGTGAAACGAAGAGCTGCAACCACGACTCCGAGGAACGGCGCCAGCCATGGCGCTACGGTGTCGCCGCTTGGGCGCGACCTCAGCAGGATCGCGGAGAGAATTGCTTCGAGCGGCATAAAACCACTGAGCCGAAAAGAGGTCGCCCGAGAGGTCTCCGAACGCCGGGGCGGTCGCTGATTGGCACGAACGCGGACGTTCCTTGACAGTGGTGTTCTTATCACAGCGGCTCGGTCGAGGGGTCTGACCAACAGATCGCTTTGTCAATTCTCCGAGACTCGAATCGTGTTTTCCTGACGACGCCGTTCCTGGCGCTAGTCTAGAGGTCGTTCCGAAAGCAGCCTTCAACCGGCAAGAACTGGAGCTGTCATTTTACGAGCGATATATGGCCTCAGCCACCGCGTATCGCGGGCTGAACCAAATTGAAAAGCTTGCCCGCACGGAGGCGGCGCGATGTGGGCTGGCGGCTATGGACGCCTTGCATGTCGCGGCGGCATTCCTCCTGAAAGCGGACGAGCTCGTCACGACTGAGAAGCCAGGTAAGCCGATGTATCGGACCGCGCTGGCCAAGGTCCGCTGGTTGTATGGCTAGCCTCCGCCTTGGGAGAAGCCCTCGGAGGGACAAACTCGACGGTTTGGCTTCCCAGTCTGAACAGGTTTCGAACTTTTTGCTTCTGGACCAATGGCGTACGCGCAGGACTGGCACGCCCATCCAGACTGGGTACCCAGCGTGGACGCGTCTCGAACTCGTCGGAGCGGGCACTTTGGGTCTATCAAAGGGCCAGTTTCGGGAAGACGCACCGCAACAGCGCGCAGACTGTAACCTTCCCTGCTCTGCCCCAAAGGCAGGTATTCGGATTAGAGTGTAAACATGGACTCGGAGCTAGCCGGATTCGTTGAACACGCCGCCAGCATTGCCGCGTCCGGTAGATGGGATGCGGTCAACGAGACCGTAAAGCAGTGGGCCGCACGCCCGAAAAGAAAAGACGAGATGTGGTACGGCGAGCTCTTCGCAGACCTCTGTTTTCGCGTGTTCCACGAATACTCCGCACTCAAAGAAGCGTATGTAGCCCTTCCTCCGAAAGAGGACTTAGCACTTCTGTCATGGCGGGCAAGGAACCTTCTCGAATTGTCGGTGTGGGCGACATTTTGTGCGACGGATCGAAACAAAGCGCGCCAGTTTTTCGAGGATCTGGGGAGGGATGCCAACAACCTTTTGAAAGCTCTTCAGGCGTGGGGCCAAGCTACCAAGCAGTCTCCGGACTGGTTTCAACGGGGGATGGACGCACGGGACGGGTTAGAGAACGCCGCCCTTGTAAGGGGCGTTGCATCGATCGATGGGAAGTTTACAGGAGTTGCCGATGCTGCTGGCGCGATCGGCATCGGGCACCATTTCACCCTGATGAACAAACTTCTATCAAAGTTCGCCCATCCTACCGCAATGCTGATCTTAGGGAACGCGGATACGCGAAGGATGCTGAAAGATTCGGCGTTTGCGAACGGCTGCCTGTTTTTTGTGGGCGCCTTCATTGCCCTCGAAAACATCTCCAAGAACGGATTGTAGCCTCCGGTTCACGCGCCTGATCACGCTCGAGCGAAAGGCAAGTTCGAGCGCGCAACCGGGTCGCCAGTAATCGCAAGATCCGAAACATCGATCTTGAGTGGCTCCCTTCGGCACTCGCGAGAAATGACCCTACTTTGCTCGCCAAAAGTAACCCACCACCACAGGGGCGGTGGCGCTTTTGCCGCCGGGCAATAGGACGGCCCGGCCACCTGGGGCGCCGGTGAAGACAAACTGGTTCGGGAAGAATGAACGGGTTACGAAGAAAAAGAAGCACGGCGGCGGGGATTGCTCGTTCTTGCCCGCGGGCAAACGTGAGCAAATCCTGTTCTTCGTGTGGGTCACCTTAACTGAGCACAAGTGGGTCATTCTTGCCGAGCGCCGAGGGTGGCTCCCCAGTCTGGACAGGTTTCGAACCTTTGAAACCTAAAACGCGGTCCGCTTGGCTTCGTATTCGGGATCGCGTCCAAGCAAAGTCGCCGCTTCTTGAACATCAACGTTGAAGCAGCGGGTGTGTGCGGCCGGAACCAGTGTAGTGCGGACTCGGTCAACAGTTCATCGGAACGGGCATTCCATCTTTCGACCGGCCGGTCAGGACCCCGTTATGGAAAGTGAGGCTCGCTACGACACGTTGTCCCTTATAGAGATCAAAGTTCAGATGACCCCCTGGCCTGTAACCAATCGTCTCAAGAATCCAGATTTCATCCACGTCGTTTAGCAAAGGGAACGCGGCCTTTTGCCGCTCCAGTTCGTCGAGAATTTGCTCGGGAAAGAAGGTGAACTGGTCACGCTCAAGAAAGAGCAGCCGCTTCGTTGGTTTTGGGTTGGCGGTTGGGTTGGCATGATGAGTTGCCTGGGCGTCGATAAGCTTCGGAAGTTTGTTCGTCAGCGCCTTCGCGATTACCTTGTCCAGATCATTTATGACCTGCTGTCTCCGTATCGAAAGCATCCCCGGAGACTTCTGCCGAAATGGCGGCGTGAACTCGACCGTTAGAGTGATGACGGAATCCGCCTTGCCAGCGCTACCAGGCACGGGGCAGGCATACTCATGCTGCCCCTGTCGAAGGCGGAGCCGGTTGGCCGCAATCCAAGCATGGACGGCTTCAACAATTACCTTGCGCGCAGCCGGTCTCTGACCGTCAAGCGTCCCAACCGGCACGTACACTACTATTCCATGATCGGGAACAAGGAGCGTGGCATCGTTCTCAATTCCCAAAAACACCTGTTTGAAGGCTGCGAAATCCCGCTTGTCGCCCATGAACGGCTCGATGAGGGTGTGCTCGATCGCCAAGGTCGTCCGGTCTGATTTTCTGGTGGCAAGCGCTTCGACCGTGCCGTCGATCAACTGGTCCAGCAGAATAATCTCCGCGTCAGCCCACGAGTCATCCTCATACGCGGACAGAAATAGCTTGACGAAGACTTCGTCGTCTTTGCCGGGTTTTGCGGGCATGTTCGGTGGCCTCAGAATCATGTTCCCACGAAAACACCCCCGAGCGAAATGATCGTGGCCAATCCCGTGAACCTGCCAAACGGCCCTTGCTCCAGATTCCCGTCGAACCGGCAAATCGAAAAAACAGAAGAGCAAAACCGTGAAGCTCTAAAACCGTAGTGGCTCCCCAGGTAGGACTCGAACCTACGACCCTCCAGATAATCCTCGCCTTACTGAATCAGCCGCAGTCCGTTCGCGCCCGGAATAGTCCGCACCCAGGAGTTCATCTCTTCTTCGTTCTGGAGTAAGTCGCGCAGGGTCGCCTTACTCAGCACCTGGTCCACAGCCACCTGTACCGCGCGCCATAGCGACCGCACGGAGCAATCCACCGACCGCGTACAAATCGCCGCCTGTCCGGAATGGCTGTCGCAGAAATCGCTCTCGAAGAGGCGTCCGCCGAGCGCGTCGATCACGTCGCCGATCACGATCGCTTCCGCCGGCCGCGCCAGCGTGTAGCCGCCTTCTTTTCCGCGCGCCGCCTTCACGAATCCGCCCTTGCGCAGCACCCGCAGGATCTTGGCGGCATAGGCCGGCGAAACGCCTTCCGCCGTACTGATTTCGGGAATCGTGAGACCTTGCCCCAAGGCATAGCCCAATCGGACCAGGCAACGTATGCCGTATTCTTCGTTGGCGGTCAGCTTCATCTTCTTTGCAGCCTCGCGATTGGAATAATGTCTTCGATTCCCAGCGCCAGTTTGGCGGCTTCCGACATGCGGGCCTTGGTCCACGGCGGGTCGAAGACCAGTTCCAGCTTCACGCCGGTCACGCCGGGCACCGCGCGCACCGCCCGCTCCACATCGCCCGGCAGCGTCCCGGCAACAGGACAATTGGGCGCCGTGAGGGTCATGCGCAAAGAGACCTGCCCTTCGGGATCCACGGAACAATCGTAGATCAGCCCGAGCTCGTAGATATTGACGGGCATCTCCGGGTCGTAAACCTTGCGCAACGCTGCCGTCACCTGGTCTTTCAGAGTCATTCGGTTTCGGTGGATACCGGCTCCGCGGCGCCATTGAGCGCCGATTTCAGAGTGTGCCAAGCCAGCGTAGCGCACTTCACGCGCGCGGGATAATCGCGCACACCGCAGAAGACCACCAGCTTGCCGAGGTCTTTCGTAACGGGCGTGTCGGTGGTCAGCAGGTCGTGGAACTTATCGAGTAGCTTGAGAGCTTCGTCGCGCGTCTTGCCCTTCAGGCTTTCCGTCATCAG
>PLRZ01000691.1:9688-13464 GCA_003164075.1 Bryobacterales bacterium
GCCATCGCATGACAATTGCGGGGATGCTTACTGTGGTCCAGGATAAGATCCTGGTAAAGATCGTCAACCATCAGGAGAAAATCTCCTTCACTTTTCCGAGACCGGCAGCCAACGCGTCGATCTCCGCCATGGTGTTATAGAACGCCAGCGACGCTCGTGTAGTGGCCGGCACGTGGAACCAATCCATCACCGGCTGGGCACAATGGTGGCCGGTGCGTACGGCGATTCCCTGCCGGTCCAGCACCGTCCCGATATCGTGCGGGTGAATCCCTTCCATTACGAAGGACAGCACCGCGGCCTTCTCTCGCGCCGTGCCGATGATTCGCAGACCGGGGATTCGCGAGAGCGCTTCCGTGCCGTAGAGCAGCAGTTCATGCTCGTAAGCGGCAATCTTGTCGAGCCCGATCTTATTGACATAGTCGAACGCCGCACCCAGCCCGATACCGCCGGCGATGTTAGGCGTACCGGCCTCGAATTTGTAAGGCAGGTCGGCGTAAGTGGTCTTCTCGAACGTGACTACCTTGATCATGTCGCCGCCGCCCTGGTAGGGTGGCATGGCGTTCAACAGCGCGGCCTTGCCGTAGAGGATTCCGATGCCCGTGGGGCCGACCACTTTATGGCCGGAGAGCGTGTAGAAATCGGCATCGAGCGCCTGCACGTCCACCGGGATGTGCGGTGTGGATTGCGCGCCATCGATCAGCACGACGGCGCCGGCCTGGTGGGCCATTTCGATAATCTGCTTCACCGGGTTGATGGTGCCGAGCGCGTTCGACACGTGCGCGACCGCCACCATGCGGGTGCGCGGATTGAGCAGCTTTTCGTACTCTTCCAGGATCAGCTCGCCGCGGTCGTTCATGGGGATGACCCGCAGCTTCGCGCCCTTTTCCTCGCACAGCATCTGCCAGGGGACGATGTTGGAGTGGTGCTCCATGGCCGAGATGATAATCTCGTCGCCCTCTTTGACGTTCTTGCGGCCCCAGGAACTGGCTACCAGGTTGATGCCTTCGGTGGTGCCGCGCACGAAGATCAGCTCGTTGGTGGTCTTGGAATTGAGAAAGTGCCTGGCCTTGACGCGGGTTTCTTCGTACGCCGCGGTGGAGCGCTGGCTGAGTTCGTGCACGCCGCGATGAATGTTGGCGCAATCCACTTCATGGAATTGCCGGATGGCATCGACGACGGCGGTGGGCTTTTGCGCCGTAGCCGCGCTGTCCAGGTACACCAGGGGTTTGCCGTGGATGGTCTGTTTGAGGACCGGGAAATCCTCGCGGATCTTCTCCACGTCGAAACCGGCCGCGATAACGCTAGTGAGCGTGCTCATGGAATTTCTCGAAGAGGAATTTTTCCAGTTGCTCGCGCAGGTCCGCCACTTGAATCCGGTCGATGATGTCCTGTGCGAACGCATAAGTCAGCAGGCTGCGGGCCTGCTGTTTGCCGATGCCGCGCGATTGCATGTAGAACAGGGATTCGGCATCCAGTTGGCCGATGGTGGCGCCGTGGGTACAGCGCACGTCGTCGGCCAGAATTTGCAGTTCCGGTTTGGTATCGATCACCGCATCGTCCGACAGCACCAGGTTCTTATTGGTCTGCTTGGAATCGGTCTTCTGCGCGTCTTTGCGCACGATGATGCGTCCATTGAAAACGGCGCTCGACTTATCGTCGAGGATACCCTTGTACAGCTCGTGGCTGGTTCCGTGCGGCTTGGCGTGGTCGATGGAGGTGTGATTGTCGACGTGCTGTGTGCCGTTCACGATGTAGAGGCCGTTCACCGTGGCGTCGGTGCCTTCCGAGAGCACCACGTTGACATCGTTGCGCACCAGCGCGCCGCCCAGCGAAATGGAGTTCGTGGAGAAATTCGCGCTACGGCCCAGTTGCACGGCCAGTGTGGCCACGTGGAACGCCGCGGTGTCTTCGCGCTGCACCTTATAATGGTTCACCACGGCGCGGTCGCCGGCCACGATCTCGGTTACCGCGTTGGTGAAATACCGGCCCGTTCCGGAATAGTTTTCCACGATGGTGCAATGGGCATCGGCGCCCAGCACGATCAGCGCGCGCGGAGCGGTATGCGCCCCATCGGCCGAAGAGTAGTCGATGCGGATCGGCTTTTCGACCATGGCGCCGCGCGGCACCTGAATGAGCACCACTTCCTCTAGAAAGGCGGTGTTCAGCGCTACGAAGGGGTTCTCGCGGAACGAAGCCAATTTGCCGAGATACGTTTCGGCGACATCCGGTTCCGGTCCGGCAGGTGCATCGGTGACCAGCGGGACAGCGGTAGCATGCACGAACCTGGCGCGCGCGATGGGCGCCACGTTGGTGAAGCGCCATTCCTCATCGTGCGTGGTGGGGAAGCCCGTTTCGGCGAAGCGTTGGAAGGCGTATTCACGCAACTGCTGCATCCACGGAGCGACCGCGGCCTGCCTGGTGAAGTCCTCCAGCCACTGACCGGTTTCGAGGGCTACTGCACGCATGCCACTTCCTCGTCTTCGGCGATCCCCAATGCGGCGTAACCTTCGCGCTCCAGTTGCAGGGCCAGTTCCTTGCCGCCCGACTTCACGATCCTGCCGCCCGACAGCACGTGCACGAAATCCGGCACGATGTAGTCCAGCAGGCGCTGATAGTGGGTGACCACGATCATGGACCGCTCCGGCGACCGCAGCGTGTTCACGCCGTGGGCCACCAGCTTCAGCGCGTCGATATCGAGGCCGGAATCGGTCTCGTCGAGCACCGCCAGTTTCGGTTCCAACACGGCCATCTGGAAGATTTCATTGCGCTTTTTCTCGCCGCCCGAAAACCCGCTATTCACTGGCCGATTGAGCAGCGTCTGGTCCATGTTCATGAGCGTCATCTTGTCGCGGACCATGGTGAGAAAATCGAACGCGTCCAGTTCCTCCAGCCCCTGGCTCTTGCGGATGGTGTTCAGCGCCGCCTTCAGAAAGTACATGTTGCTGACACCCGGAATTTCCACGGGGTATTGAAACGCCAGGAAAATTCCGGCGCGCGCGCGATCTTCAGGCGACAGTTCCAGCAGATCCTTGCCGTCGTAAGTCACCTGCCCGCGTGTAACGGTGTACAGTTCGCGGCCGGCCAGCACTTGCGCCAGAGTGCTCTTGCCCGACCCGTTGGGGCCCATGATGGCATGTACCTCACCGGCATTCACCGTAAAGTCGATCCCCTTCAGAATTTCCCGTTCGCCTACCGTGGCGTGCAGATCTTTGATTTCCAGTAACGGCATTCGCTTATCCAATGTCACTTATCCAACGCTTCCTTCCAAACTCACGCCCAATAACTTTTGCGCCTCTACGGCGAACTCCATGGGCAGTTCCTTGAAAACTTCCTTGCNNCTTCGCCGATCTTCGACGTCGACGCTTCGTGCTCCACCTGCGACGAAGTGTTCTTCACTTCCAGGTACGGGAAGGTATGTGCGCCGCACTGGTCGCCCAGCAGCATGGAATCGCACTGCGAATAGTTGCGCGCGCCCGTGGCCGATTTCAGGATCTTCACGCCGCCGCGGTAGGTGTTCTGCCCGTGGCCCGCCGAGATGCCCTTCGACACGATGGTGGAAGTGGTGTTCTTCCCGATGTGGATCATCTTCGTGCCGGTGTCGGCCTGCTGATAATTGTTGGTCAGCGCCACCGAGTAGAACTCGCCCACCGAGTTGTCGCCAATCAGCAGGCAGCTCGGATACTTCCACGTAATGGCCGAACCGGTCTCCACCTGGGTCCACGAGATTTTGGAATTCACGCCGCGGCAGGCGCCCCGCTTGGTGACGAAATTGTAGA
>PLRZ01000244.1:0-5155 GCA_003164075.1 Bryobacterales bacterium
AAGCGGTTGGGTCTGAAATGCACAGGATATTTCTTCGCGGCTTCTAAGGAACTGATGGGGCGGTGCGATTGAAGGCGATTCCTTCGCGACGCAGTGAGGTCCGCTCCCTCACAGCCGCGCCAGTGCGGGCGCAGTTTGCGGGGAAGTGGCTGCCAGACGCAAAACTTCGGCATGGTCGACGGTGCACCGATAGGGATTGAGTCCGCGCCACCAGAGCAGGGCCGAGACGACATAGGCGCCCGTGCCGGAAATCAGCAGCGAGTAGCGCAGCATGTTGTCGTCGTGAAAAACGTGGTCTGTCAGCAGGGCGATGGCCGTGGTTCCGGCACCCAGGCCGATGATATTGACTACGAACAAATACATGGCGCTGACCTGGGCGCGCATTTCATTGGGCACCATCTGCTGGAGCGCGGCGGGAGCGACGCCATACATCGCAGCCATCAGAAAGGCAAACGGGATCAGCAGCGCCACCGCCAATCTTGCCGTCGGCATCAGCGGATAGAGGGCGGCTACGGGCAAAATCAGCAGCGTGACGATGAGGCCGACGCGGAAATGTGCATCGCGATAACCACGGCGGGCGAGAAAATCGCAGAACCAGCCGCCGGAGAGAATGCCCAAGCTGCTGCAGACGGTCACCACTGAGCCAAAAACCAGGCCGGCATGTGCCGCGCTCCAACCGTAGGTGCGCATCAGAAAAGTGGGAATCCAGGCCATGCTCCCGTAGGCGGCGAAGGACAGCAAGGAGGTGGCGAAGTTGTGGCAGGCAAAGGTGGCGCGCTGCTGCTTGATGTAAGTGAAAACCGCGCGGACGGGCGGTACAGTGGCGGACCTGGTTTCCCGGCGAGGCGGTTCACGGACGGTGCGGACCAGGGCAGCCACCAGCAAGCCCGGCAGTCCGACCAGGAAGAAAGTGACTTGCCAGGAAAAGATGGAAAGCCCGATCAGCGGTAGCCTGAGAACGCCGGCGGCAACGGTATAGGGCACGATGATGCCCCCGAGGATCATAGCCAGGCCCCCTCCCGCATACATGCCGACGCCGTAAACGCTCAATGCCAGGGCACGCCGCCGCGGAGGGAAACAATCCGACATCAGGGAATAGGCAGGGGGAGAGAGTGCCGCTTCGCCGACACCCACACCGACCCGCATGAGAAACATCTGGAGGAAATTGGCGACGAGGCCGCAACCGGCGGTGAAGAGGCTCCAGGCGAGTACGCCGGCGGTAATGATGTTGCGGCGCGACCGGGAGTCGGCCATGCGCCCGAGGGGAAATCCGAAGAGGGTATAGAACAGGGCGAAGCTGATTCCCATGAGCAGGCTCATCTGGGTGTCGCTGATGTGCAGGTCGCGGCGAATCGGGGCCACCAGAAGGCTAAGGATCTGGCGGTCGACAAAGGAGAAGGTGTAGGCGATGGTCAGAACGGCGACCGCATACCAAGCCCGTCGAGCGGACGGATAGTCGGAAACGGGAGTTTGCACGATGGCCTCCTTGGCCTGAAAGTGAGCGGAAGATAACACATCCGGACTTGTTGCCGGCGGAAGAAAATCGCGGGTAGAGCCTCCGACGGGAGTGGTATCTACCCGCGGCCCGTCAACATGCCGCAGTTTCACGGTTAGGCACGCGGCTATTTCCTGCCCATGATCGAGACATTGGTGTTGCCGTCGTTGTTGATCGTGACGGCGTAGTTCCTGCCGCCTTTTTGGCCGGAGATTTGGTAAGTGGCCAAGTCGCCGGTGGCTTTTGCTCCAAGTTCGGTCTCATAGAACGCACTCACCTTAGCGGCCGGATCCGGTGTCCGCAGGTTGGCGCTCACTATCTCGTCGGTTTCACCGCTGGTGACGATCGCGGCGCCCGGATAGATCTTCAGTCCGAGCCTGGCCTCAGTGATCGGGCCGCTGGCGTCGTGGTTTCCCGAGGCGTCAGCAGTGGAGTTTCCGCAACCGGCAACAAACACAGTCGCAGCAAAAAGTACAACGATTAGAAGTGGTCTCATTATTTCCTTTCATCAGGTTTGGAGCAGAACAGTACACAAATTCAATGGCACGCCATTGTCAGTCACTCAATATTTGGCCTTTATCTTCAGGGTTTAGGATCGTTCCCCCTGCGCAGGACTCCGGGACAATTATTTTTCCTTGGAATAAAGCTGGCCGTCGATACTCAGACGGTCGCCTACGGCCGGGAAGATAAAGTGCCGCTCACTCCTGCCGTTCTTGACCAGCATCAGAATGTTGTCCCGGATGGTGTAGGTCCCCATGGCTTGAGCCGTCTGTGAATCGTTCACATTTCCTCCTTTCGATAGCGTCGAGAGACCGGTCATGTTCTTTTCCCCATAGGTTCCATCGGGTTTGAAGGTGAGGAAAGTGGGAGAGGTAACAGTTGCGACCGACGATCCGGAAGTCACGAACTTCGACGAGAAGGGCCGGTCCCAGGTGCCGTTCAGACGGGTACCGGCGGGATACTTCCCCACCACCGTCATGGGGATACCGCCGAGAAAGATATCCTCGTTTTTCTGCACTTGAGTCGACCAAACCTGCGATGTGCCGTTCCGGTACTTAATAGTCAGCTTGTCGCCGGCTAAAGTGTAAGTTCCACAAATACCGGGAGCCGGCTGGCAGGCGTTTTCGAAATCCTGCGGCTGGATTCCGGCCGTGGGCAATCCGGACATGATTCTACCGTCGGCGAGGAACCAAATGTAGAACGGGGAGCCGTTGAAGCCGAAGTAAAGGTTGTTCAAAGTCGCCGCCGGGGCCGGGAAGGCTGCGAGCATCAGTGAAATCAGGATCACGTTCATTCGCATTCGTTATGTTCTCTTTTCTTGTTTACCCGGAAAAGCGCGAAACCGCGGCAGGGAAGCAGGGCCGCCCGGCAGGAATAGCGGCCGGTGAGATTCGCCCACGGGTTAAAGATTTGCCAACGCCATGAAGACCCCCGCGCCGAAGAAAAATGTTCCCATGATCGGGAGCACAACCATATTGCCGGGGAGTTTGCACTCCAGCACCGCAGACGACGGGTTGTGTGGATCGTAGAAAACGTTCACCGCGGCGCCCGGCTGATAGCGAGCGAGTTTCACCTTCGTGCTGCCGGAGCCCGAGCCGGTCAGGCTGATGCGGGTGCCGCGCAACGTAGCGCCGGCAACAGCGTAGTCGTAGGCGACGCGGACGGTCTCGTTTTGATTCATGTCCGCGTCGCGGTAAACATAAACATCGGATGTGATCACGCGGCCAGGCGTAGACGGCCAGTGACTAGTGGCCTGAGCCTTCTTTCGCATGACGAACCAGAACGCTACCATGGCCAGGCCAACCAGGAAGAACGAGGCTTTCAACATGTCGATGTCCAGTTTTCGGAAACGCGCCGGCTCCCGGCCGGGCGGCATCGCAAGCAGTTACGGCGTTGACGAACGTGCGCGAAAAGCGGAACGCGAGTATATGGTTTGATCACAGATTTCTCCTTTTGCATGCTTTTTCCAGAGGACACCGAATGCGCTGGCATCATGAATGCGGCCCGATGAAGGCCGCGGTTGGTAACCGTGCCGGTGTTCCCGACGCTACGAGCGAGGATGGAATTTCTTCACCAAGTCCTCGCCGCGCGCCACCTGATCGGTGGGAAGCTTACGGCGCAGTTGCTCCCGCATCGAGATCCCCTCGGGCAATCCCTGGTTGGCCGCCAGGGCGATCCACTCGTAGCCCTGCGCCGCGTCGGCTTTCACGCCCGAGCCGTTGTACAGTATGATGCCGAGGTTATATTGCGCTTCGCGCATCCCCCGCTCGGCGGCTTGCCGGTACCAGACGGCGGCATCCTTCTGGTTGAGCAGGCCGCTATCCGGGTCGTCATAAATCACCGCCAGGTCGAATTGCGCTTCCTTGATATCCTGCTGCGCCGCCTGCAGAAAGTACTTGGACGCCATGGCCGGGTCTTTCGCCACCAGGTGGCCATACCAGTACATGCATCCCAGGTAAAACTCGGCAGTGGAGTCGCCGCCGTCCGCGGCTTGCTGGAGTTTGGGCAGGGCTGCCGCATAGTCCTTTCGATTGAAAGCGGCTTCTCCCTCCAAGGCGACCTTGTTAGACGATCGCGATATCAAGTAAGCCCCGAACCAAACCACAAAGGACAGCGCTGCCATCGCCCAGGCAATCCCGATGCACCATCGGCCCAACCGCGTGCTGTTCCAAGAGGTCGTCATTGATGTTTTTCCTTTCCTTTTCGACGGGGCATTCGTGAGGGAGCGCGGTAACCGCAGCCAACCCTTGAAGTGGCCTATCGCATCATTTCTTACATCCGAACTTCGCCTTCGACCGATCCGAAGAATAACTTCGCACCATTTGCTAACGCGGCCCAGGAGCCGGGCGGCACATCGGTAAACGACCCATCGGGCGCCTTGCGGACCCATTTCTGCGGGGAGAGGTTTTTCAGCCCCGCCGGCTCCGCCGAAATTTCGGCCAGGGGCGATGTGAAGTTGTAAGCCCGCTGATTGCCCAAATGGTGAGAGTAGAGTTGCCTTCCCTGAGGCAGCATCACAATGTTGTCGCACAGGCGAAGGCGCGGCGGTAAAGCGGGCTGCTGACCGCAGCCCCAGCAGTTCCCCAGGCGCCCGCCGGACAGTTTCAGTTGTTCGCGATCGTAGAAGTTCAGGCCGCCGCAGTAGTTGCATGGGAATAGCGCATCGTGGAGGTGCGCCATCGCTTCGCGCCATTCGCCTTCGCGCACGCGGCCGTTCAACGGATCGCGCAGACCGGCCGTGAATGCCCGTATGAAAAGAGTGCGGATAAACCTGGGATAAATGTTCCAGCGGGCGATTACCTGGTCCTGCTCCCCGGGGACCGGACGATTCGAGGCATCCTCGGGGTCGAACACAAAGATCGGATTCGAGCCGTAGATCGCCTGCACGGCCTCGGGCGTCGGAGGCCCGGAGGAACGCTGGCCGTCGAGCGGATCGCCCATCATGAGGATGTTGAACAACATGACGGCGAGGGAATGCAGATCGGTCTGTGTGCTCGGTCCGGCCTGGCGGAGAATCACTTCCGGAGCCATGAAACCGGGCGTACCCAGGATCGCGCCGGGACGGCCGTTCACATCTACATTGTCGATGTCGCAGATGCGTACATCGCCAGTGCGCGGGTGGAAGAAAACATTGCCGAAGCTGATGTCCTTATAGCAAAG
>PLRZ01000244.1:5197-8429 GCA_003164075.1 Bryobacterales bacterium
CCCACTTCAATCGATTTCTCCAGACGCTCCCGCAGCGTGGGGTCCAGCGTGAGGTAGCGTGGAATGTACCACTTGAGGGCGCAGAACGAATCCTCGAATTGGGCGCGGAACACCTGTCCCTGGCCGCCCCCGCCGAGCATATCGCCCACAATCACGGACCTGTGCGAGTACATCGTCTGTAATCGGCTGCCGGGAGACAAAAGAGCGCTTTGATTGGCCATGGGGAGAACTCAGTCGGAAATTACCAATAGTTGCACTGCACCGAAAAACACCCGCTCTCCGTTTCGCGCGGGAACGGAATCGCGAACGTCGACACTGTGCCGTTCGGCGCCACCGGGGCCGGCGGCGCTCCACTCCCTGCCGGACCGGTTTCGCAGGACCAATCCTGTTTCCGAAGACGCCACTTCCAGGACCGGCCCTTCGAACGGAGGCTTGAGCCGGAGTTGTGCCGCGCTGAGAACTGTTCCGGCCTTCAGCGCCACCCGCTCTCCGCCGGGCAGGCGCAGGGCTGGCGCCCGGTGCCCGCCCACTCCGCGGAATAGCGCGGCGATCGCCGGCGGACGCCAGCACGCCAGAGCGATTCCGGAGGCGGCGATCAGAATTGCGGCCACCAGGGCGACCTGGTATCCATGGATCGCGCGTTGCAGCCGCGGCACTGTTCCATCGATCGGCGCTGGGGGTTGAGATTTGGTTTGGGATTTCGGTTGGGACTGGGATTGAGCGTCGGTTTGGGACTCCCGCCGGGACTGTGATTTACTCTGCGACTCCACGGCAGGTGGTGCGTCGGCCGCAACGGCGCCTCCCAGGCGCTCCAGCATGCCCAGCGTAATATCGTCGCCCGACCCCTTGCGGGAGGCTTCGCTGAGGATGTGTTCGAGTTGCGCCTCCACCTTCTCCGCGCCGAACTGGCGCAGCAGGTTGAGGTAATCGGAGCCTACCTGCAGGAAATCCGCATCGGTGGAGAATGAATTCGAGTAGCCATCGCTCGACAGCAATATCAGCGTGGGCAAAGTATCGCCATCCGCGTGAATCTGCGCATGGCGGAAATTTTCCGGCGCTTCGTTCTGACACAGCGACGTGGTCTGGTTGGCGATCAGGCGGCTGTCTTCGTTCATGGGCCGCGTGGCAGTGCCGTCGTCGCCGACGCACAGAATGTCGCCATCTCCTAACTGCAGGAAGAGCAGGTCGGCGCCGGCCGCCAGCACGGTCAGCAAAGTGGCTCCGTAGGCCACTACGGGATTTTCCGCCAATGCAGCTTGCACCTGTTCGAGTTCGGCATCGGGTACGTGCTGCCAGTCCGCCGCCTCGAAGGGATGTTCAGCCAGGTGTGCCTTGACCGAAGTGCGCCATGCCAGGACGATCGGACTGCTCAAAGCGTGCGCCTCCGCCTCGCTGAGCGGCAGCGATACTTCGCGCAGGACGGACATGGCTGCCTCCACCGCCAGCCGCGACCCGGTATCGCTGCGAAAATGACGCGCACTGCCGTGCCCATCCGACACCACCACGATCGCGCGGCTCCGCGGCTCGTCCCACCAGGTGCCGATCGAATCCTGATTGGGCAGACCCGTTCGCAGGTGCGACGCGCCTCTGGTGGAACTCCCCCGTACACCCCAAGCTGTCTTTTGCATGGTATCCGTCATGAAAGCTCCTTACCAGACGTCGTCCGCGCCCTGGGCCACTTTGACCGGCTCCGGCGGCTTCTCCGGTTGATCGTCGAGTGGTTTGGAGGAACCGCGAAGCCCGACGGTGGAAGCCCAGCGGATTTGTTCCACCAGAGCCTCGGCATTATCGGCCTGCAACGGAGACCGCTCCTCCGGGGCCATGCCGATGAAGCGCTGAAGAACGCCGAGGTCGGCATCCTGGCCAATGGCAACGGCCATACGGACGGCGGCGCGGCCCCACGGCTGATCCATCAGTTTCTTCAGGCCGACGCTGAAGTCGTCAGTCGGCTGGCCGTCGGAGACCAGAACCAGCACGGGCGGCAGAGAGCGCGACTTCATCGGCGGCACCTTCATTTCTTCGGCCACCGCGGCCAGTGCCTTGCCCATGTCCGTGTGGGCGTCGGCCGTGACGTCCTCCCACTTGACGTCCTCCACGGGAGTGGGCACGGCGATGTGCCATTGCGCGCCGCGTGAGAAGCGCAGGGCGCGCACCAGCACCTGCGCTTCGGGATTCTTACCGGCCTCCTGCTGAAGGGCCGGAATCGCTTCGCGAATGGCGGTATTCATGGCTTCGATTTTGCCGTTAGCCTTCATGGAACCGGAACAATCCAGGATCCAGATAAAGTGAAGGGGCCGTGCGGACAGCTTTCCTTCACCGGGCATTTTCATTTCTGGGGTCACGTCATTTCTCCTTATGCATTTATGAGAAGCGAACGATCTTGATCAGGCTCCACAGCGAATATAAGCAGCCGGCGGCGAATACGAAGAAACCAACCGTGCCCAGAGCCGTCACTGCGCCTTGAGCATCGGTCCCGTTGCCGAGCATCACGAACCCAACGATCAGGATCGCGATCGCGAGGAGCAGGCCCGTCAGCGCTTTACTCCGGCGCACCCGGTTCACCATGTTTTTGGCGATTCCCGGCGCTACCGACGCAGCCTGGATCTCGTCCATCAGGGACTTCGGCTTGCGGATCTTCAACTGCATTTTGAGATAGGCCTGAACGGCAGTGAGGTCGGGACCTTTTTCTCCGGCGAGAAACGCCGCGGCCGCCGCGGCGAACGGAATACCCGGCATGGGCTGAGGCGCCGGACGCACGGGAGACTGCGGATAGGCGGGCTGCGACGGCGGCGTGCCGGGCACGCTGGCCGGTGGCGAGAGCACACCGGCGGCAACCGCCGGCGGCGAGTAATGCGGCGATACGGCGGGCGGCAGAGGCTGGCTCCAGTCGACTACCTGGTTCTCTCCGTTCGCCGGAATTGGCGTTCGCACCGCCGGCGAAACGGGTGCCGGGCTCACGGCCGCCGCCGGCCATCCGCCGTTGGCCGGGCGAATCACCGCGGCCCAGACATCCACCGCCCACAATGCATTGTCCGAGTCGAGCCCCTGGTTCTCTTCGAGGCGCCGCGCCAGGGTGGTGCGCAGCGTTGCCGCCGGCATCTGCGAGCTTTCGCGGAGGCTTTTCGGTACTCCCCAGCGCACGGCCGCGGATAGGGCCGCGATCTCGCGCCGGCACTCCCCGCAATAATCGCGTAGAAAAGCTTCGCAGAGCTTGTCGTCATCGGCGATCTTG
>PLRZ01000244.1:8477-13916 GCA_003164075.1 Bryobacterales bacterium
TGGGATCTTTGGGATTGCGGCTGACCGCGGCGACGACGCCGTCGGCGGAGTTGGACCGCAAGCCGGGGATGTCGCTATCGGCGAAGCGTTCGCCATCCCGCAGCGGAAGCAGCTTGCGGGCGACGCGCAGATGCATACAGTTGTTGTCCACGAGCACCGGTTTCCTGGCCACCGGCTGCGCCACAGGCGCCGGAGCCGGAGCCGGAGCCGGAATGGGCGCCGGCGCATGCGAGGCGCCGGCCGCGGCGCCCTGCGCGATGGGAGCTGGAGAATTTACGACCACTGTGGCGAAGTTCTGTGCCCGGAGCGGCGAAATCTGGCGCGCCTTCAGGATCGCCGCTACCAGAAATGCATAGAACACGATCATCATCGGCAATTGCAGATAGACGCCGATACCGGGCCGGTCGCAGAACAGGTCCCATATAGCGTGCAGGCCCGCGGCGCTGATGTACCCGGTGATCAGCAGCTTCCACATGTGTTTCGGTTTCATGGCGGCGAGTCCGACGAAGTAGCCGAAATAGCCGCTATAGGCCATGTGGCCCGATAGTTCCGGGAGAATCCGGAGGATCACGCTCTGCAGACCGAAGACGTCGCCCGCCAGCACATACAGCTCGGGTGGCAACTGCGGAAGCTGTTTGGCGATGCTGCCGGCTACGCCCAGCACCGCGTTGGGCGCGTATTGCAGGAGGGTCTCCACGAACACGAAGCCCAACGCGGAGGCGGCGCCGATGAGGATGCCGTCCAGTGGCTCGGTAATGCCCGCCTTTTCGCGCAGCGGCGATTTCATCCGGCTGGTCCACTTCCAGATGAGCAGCACGGGGATGATCTTGACCAGCTCTTCCATCATCCCCGTACTGACGAACCGGGCGATGATCTGCCGCACAAAACTCAGTTGGTTCACCGCATCTCCCTGCGGCGTGCCGGCCATGTCGTAGAACACCAGGAAGAAAAGGTGGAACAACGGACTCAGCATGAGCGCCATGGTGAAGATGGTGGCGAGGCCGAAGACCCACCACGATTTTTTCTTACCGCCGAGCGAGTAGAGCACGTAGAAGCAGCCCAACCCGATCCCGACCCCGACGACGTTGCGGAAGATCTCGGGGTTGTGCGCGGTTGCGGTAAGGATTATGCCGAACAGAAAAGCGATCCCGACGGGGATCAATAATCCTTTCGCGATTAGCTCTTTGCGCTTGGAAAGCACGGGGAATAGCTCGGAAGGTGTGGCGGAATCGGTACCGAGACGATTGCGAAGCTGGCCACCTGGCATTTCGTTCATGTCTTTCTCCTCACTGATTAATAAAGCGAACTTCGGCGGACAATCCCGACACGCAGCCGGGAAAATTCCCTCAACGAATTACCAGGCTGCTGATTCCCACGATGAGAAACACTACTCCCACGATGGGGAGTACCAGCACATTGCCAGGGAGCTTCCGCTCCAGGACCGCGGCTACCGGATTTCGTGGGTCGTAGAAGACGTCCACTTCGGCGCCCGGCTGATAGCGGGCGAGTTTCGCCTTGGCCGTTCCGGAGCCGGAACCGCTCGTGCTGATGCGATTGCCGCGCAGCGTTTTGCCGGCGACCGCATAGTCATAGGTGACGCGCACATCTTCTTGATACTCGCCATCGGTGTCGCGGTAGCGATTGATATCGGATGCGATCACGCGGCCGCGCGTGGATGGCCACTGGCCGGTGGTCTGGGCGTTCCGGCGCAAGAAATACCAGCCGGCAAACAGGGCCAAACCTACCAGGATGAATATTGGTCCGAACATAGTAATCTCCTGTACTTCTTATCGAGAAACCGTTGGCGGGCTTGCGGCATGAATTCTTCGACATTCACGTCCACATCTGGTAAAGCGCCATTCCTCGTCGAAGACCGACATACTCCCACCAACTATTCAGTCCATCGAGATCCCGGCGGAAAGTTGTCATTAATGGAAGGCGGCGCGATTGGCATCCCGGGACACGGTAGGTTAAGATTGTTCGGGGGCGGCCGGGACGATTCCCTGGCAGAGCGTGGGAATTGATATCAGGCCTATAGGAATCCTTGCTAGAGTCACCTGAAGTTACCGAATGGCTGGTGCAGTGGAGCCAGGGAGACGAAACTGCGCTGCAGAAGCTCACGCCGCTGGTCTATGGGGAACTGCACAGGCTGGCTGCCGGGTACCTGCGCCGCGAGCGCGATGAGCACACCCTGCAAGCCACCGCTCTGGTCCACGAGGCCTACCTGCAACTCCAGAAACTCAAGCGGGTGGAATGGAAGAACCGCGCCCAGTTTGTAGGAATCGCCGCGCAGGCAATGCGCCACATCCTGGTGGATCACGCGCGGCGGCGGAACGCGCAAAAAAGAGGAGGCCTTCTGTCCCAGGTTCCACTGGAGGAATCCGAGCGGGCGACGTCGGAGCTGGACTTGAACCTGGTGGCCCTCGATCAGGCTCTGGAGAAATTCGCGCGCGAGTTTCCTCGCCAGGCGCGCGTGGTGGAACTGCGCTTCTTTGGCGGACTCACCAGCGAGGAGACCGCCGAAGTGTTGCAGGGGGCCGAAGAGGACGTCTCCTCCCGCACGGTGGAGCGCGATTGGCGGTTCGCGCGCGCATGGCTCCATAAGGCAATGGCGGGCCGGCAAATGGGGCCCTTGAGTCCTGCCTGATTCGCGTCCTGGCGCGAGCCATCTTTTCCCATGAGTGAGATAACCAGTCAGCGAGTGGCGGAGTTGTTCCAGGCGGCACTGCTCCGGGACCGCGCGCATCGCGAAGGTTTCCTGGCGCACGAATGCGAGGGCCGCCCCGAGCTGCTTGGTGAAGTGGCTGCGCTGTTGCAATGCGACGAAGAGGCCGGCGCGGCGGAGTTCTGGGAATCCTCCGCGGCGCAGGCGGAAGCCATCCGCAGCGCGCAGGAGACCGAAGTCATCGGACAGACCATTGGGCCCTACAAGCTGCTCGAAGAGATCAGCAGCGGTGGCATGGGAACAGTCTATCTGGCGGTCCGCGACGATGCCGAGTATCAGAAGTGCGTCGCCCTCAAGCTGATCAAGCGCGGCATGGATACCGAACTCATAGTGGGGCGCTTCCGCAACGAGCGCCAGATCCTGGCCAACCTCGAGCATCCCAATATCGCGCACCTGTTGGACGGGGGGACCACGGCCGATGGGTTGCCTTATCTCGTCATGGAGTACGTCGAAGGGCAGCCTATCACGGATTACGCGGACCATCGGCAGCTCTCCATCCCGGAACGGTTGGCGCTATTTCGCACCGTGTGCTCGGCGGTGGAATATGCCCACCAAAACCTGGTGGTCCATCGCGACCTGAAGCCCAGTAACATTCTGGTAACTCCGGACGGAACGCCCAAGTTGCTCGACTTCGGAATCGCCAAGCTGCTGGCCGCCGACCAGTCGGCCGACGGGCGCGACGCCACAGCCGCCATGCTGCGCTTCATGACGCCGGAGTCCGCCAGCCCGGAGCAGGTCAAAGGTGAAACCATTACCACGGTGTCGGACGTCTACTCGCTCGGTGTACTGCTCTACCGGCTGCTGGCGGGGCGCCGCCCGTATCACCTGAAAAGCCATCTGCCGGAGGACATTGCGATCGCCATTTGCACTCAGGAGCCGGAGAAGCCGAGCACCGCTGCCGGCCGGCCCGAAGCGGATGCGCCGGTTGCGGCCGAGGTCAGGAAGTTACAGCGGAACCTGCGCGGCGATCTCGACAACATCGTGCTCATGGCCCTGCGCAAGGAGCCCCAGCGCCGCTATTCTTCGGTGGCTCAGTTTTCAGAGGATATTCGCCGTTACCTCAAAGGGATGCCGGTTACAGCCCACCGCACCACACTGGGTTACCGCTGCGGAAAGTTCGTTGGACGCCACAATCGGACCGTGGCTGCCGCAGGGCTGCTCGCGATCCTGCTCTTCGCGGGTGTGGTGGGGATTGCCTGGGAAGTACACGTGGCGCGTGCCCAGCGCGCTCGCGCCGAACGGCGCTTCAACGATGTGCGGAAGCTGGCGAGCTCTTTCCTGTTCGAGTTTCACGACAGCCTCGAGAAGATCCCAGGGACGCTGGCCACGCGCCAGCTCATCCTGAAACGGGCTTTGGAATACCTCGACGGCCTGGCTCAGGAGTCTAGCGACGACCTTCCGCTGAACAGCGATCTGGCCGAGGCGTACGATCGGCTCGGAACGCTCACTTGGGACGTGGACGCCTCGTTCGAGGCGCATCGCAAGGCTCTCGGCATCAACCGGAGCTTGGCGGAGGCCCAACCCGCTAATCGGCACTATCGCGAGCAGTTGTGCAGCAGTTACGTGTTCGTAGCGGAAGCTCTGAAGGACCGGGGAGATACCGATGGAGCGCTCGCCGACCTGGGCCGCGCGGTGGCGGGGATGGAATCGTTGGTCAAGAGCGATCCAGGCAATGAAAAGTACCGGTTCGAGTTGGCAGACACCTATGAGGAGACGAGTCTGATTTTGGAAAGAGCCGGGCGGGTGGACGAATCGCTGGCGCTTCAGTACAAGACGTTGGCCTACCGCAAAGCGCAATTCCTCGCCGATGCTTCGAACGCCGGCGCGCGCCGTCAAGTGATGATTACCGAACTCATGATCGCCCGGGGATTGACCGACAACGGAGAGTTCAAGACGGCGCTCGAGGAAACCCGAAAGTCGCGGGAGACCAGCGAGCTGTTGAATACCATCGATCCCGCCAATACGGTGTTCCAGCGCGATCTGTGGGTCACGGATTTGCGGATAGGGGAGTTGCTTTCGAGAATGGGCAATCCAGCGGGCGCTCTTCCGCACTATCGCCGCGGTCTGGCCGCCATCGATAAACTGTCGAACACCGACCCCGGCGACAAAGGGCACCGGCACGCCTTGGCGATCACCTACCTGGCTATGGGAGACACGCTGCAGAAGCTGAACCAGGCTGGCCCGGCTATCGAGAATTACGGGAAGGGAATCGCGATCAGCCAGTCCCTCCTGGTCGCCGACCCCAACAAGCCTGAGACCGAGGACGACCTTGGGACCCTGGAGTTCCATCTCGCGGGCCTGTTCCTCGCGGCCGGTTCCCCGGAGAAGGCCGCTGGCCTGCTTGCCAAGGCGCGAGACATCTTTGACGAGGCCACCCGCCGTGACCCCGGCAATATCCGGATCAAACGCAATCAGGCGGACATGTTCGCTCTATGGGGAGATCTCAAAGCCGGGCAGGCGGCGCGGGAGGCATCCCCGGCTTTGAAAGACCAGCGATGGCGCGAAGCGCGGGATTTCTACGCGCTGAGTATGAACATTTGGGTCGGCATGCGCAATCGGAGCATCCTCTGGCGAACGGACTCCAGGAAACCGGCCGACTTGATGAACAGAGTAGCGGCATGCGAGGCGGCGATCGTTCGCCTCCGCTACATCAATTAGGGGCCGCGAAACAATAAGGTGACCAAATGTCTCGAACGTGCGCAATCGCTCCCTAA
>PLRZ01000244.1:14013-15159 GCA_003164075.1 Bryobacterales bacterium
CGGTTGGGTCTGAAATGCACAGGATCAGAACTCCTGATGTCGTGGAATTTGCAGTGAGCCCGCAGGTGGGGCAGGCGGTGCTCGCCTTCGCTCGATCCTATTCGAGCAGCGACCCCAAATTCAGTGCGGACGGGCAGGCGAGCACCGCCTGCCCCACCTGCGAAGATCTCGCCATCGAAAGGAATGGCTCAGCCCATTTTCGACATCAGGAGTTCCGAGGATATTTTTTCGCGGCCTTGATGGCAGCAAGAATACAGGGTTCCCGGAAACTACTCGCAACCCACTCGACGCTGACGATTTCACCAGCAGAAGACCGGCCGCCGACTAATCGTCTTACCATGGAAGTTTCATGGACATGCATCTCTCCCCGTATGGCGCGGCCTCCACGCGGCCATCGCCCGTCAATCGCATGATGGCGGCATTCACCAGCACCTTTCGCGATGGCATCGATATCAATCTCGGAGTCGGGTTCGTCAACGAACAGACCATCCCCGTCGCCCTCCTCGACCAGGCCATGCACGCCGTGGCCGCCGACGGCATCACTTATCGCCAGGCGTTCAATTACGGCAGTTCCGCCGGCGCCGCCAATCTTATCGCCGCCATCCGCCGCTTCCTCCTGCGCACCCGCCTCGGCCAACTCGACGCCGCCACGCTCGATCGTAACCACCTCATCGTCGGACCGTGCGGCGCTACCAGCCTGCTCGACGCAATGGCGGAGATCCTCAAGCCGGGCATTGTCATCACCTCCGACCCGATGTATTACATCTACGCCGATGCCCTGGAGCGCAAGGGTTTCGAAGTCCTGGCCGTTCCCGAGGATGGCGAAGGCATCAGCCTGGAAGCGCTCCACCGCAAACTGCAAGCGCTCGGCGACCGCGCGCGCGACATTTCCTTCTTCTACGTGGTGACGGTCAACAATCCGTCGTGCACCATTCTTTCGAACGCCCGCCGCCGCGCGCTGTATGACGTGGCCGCGGGCCTCTCGCGCCGGCAGGGGCGCCGCATCCCCATCTTTTTCGACCTGGCGTACGAGTGGCTGCTGCACGACCCGCAAGTGGAACCCTTCGCGTCGGTGTTGCCGCACGACGATATCGGGATCGCTTACGAAATCGGCACGCTTTCCAAGGTGATCGCGCCCGCGCTGCG
>PLRZ01000244.1:15198-19912 GCA_003164075.1 Bryobacterales bacterium
GCGGCGGCAGCGCCGGCTTCTACTTTTACCTGACCATGCGCGAGGTGGAGACGCATCCCGCGTCGCCGTTCTTCCGCGCTCTCACCGAGGCGCCCGACGGCCGCCCGCGCATCATTTATATACCAGGGGAATATTGCGTCCATCCTCGCGGCGACCTGGCCAGTGCCGGCCGCCGGCAGTTGCGGCTCTCCTATGGCTTCGAAAGCGCCGCCACCATTGTGCGCGCGCTCACCCTGATGCGCCAGGCCGTCCCGCAACAATCTGCTACGCTAGTCGAAATATGAAGCTCGATCGCGCCGCCATCTTCTGCACCTGCACCGCCCTTGCCCTGCTGGCCACGGAGCCGAATGAGGCCACCAAACGCTGGTGGGCGCACATCGTGGCGCTGGCCAACGACGGCATGGAGGGCCGCGACACCGGCAGCGAGGGGTATCGCAAGGCCGAGAGTTACGTCACCACGCAGTTCGAGAAGGCCGGGCTGAAACCGGCTGGTGAAAACGGCTACGCGCAGCCCGTCGCGCTGCATGAGCTGCGCTTTCAGGCCGCCGAATCGTCGGTGGAACTGGTACGTCCCGAGGGTGTCACCAAGTTGCAATGGCTCCGACAGATCAGCGTGCCGGCGCGCCTGGGTCTGCCGGAAAAGCTCGAGGCCGGCCTGGTATTTCTGGGCGACGGACCTGCAGCGGGCGCCGCGGCCATCGATCCATCCGGGAAAATCGTGGTGCAGTTGCCCGCGCGACGTGCATCGGTGGCAGCGGGCCGCGCGGGCGCTGCGATTCCGGGGATCGCCGCCACCATCGCCATCGATACTACCGGCGGTCCCGAACCGCCGCGTTGGCCGGTGGCCTATTCGGTGTCCATGACGCTGGCCGAATTGCCGTTGCGCCAACCGGGAAACACTCCGCCGTCGTTCCGTTTCAATCCGGCCTTCGCCGAAGAGCTTTTTAAGGGCTCCGGCCACACCTTCGACGAGTTGCAGAAGCTGGCCGCCGATGGCAAACCGCTGCCGCAATTCACCCTGCCGGCGAAGCTGCGCGCCATCATGAAATTCAGTTCCGCCGACCTCACCTCCGACAACATCATTGCCGTGCTGCCGGGTTCCGACCGGCGGCTGAGAGACGAGTACGTGGTGGTTTCGGCGCACCTGGATGGCTACGGCATCGGCGAACCGTGGAACGGCGACAGGATCTACAACGGCGCGTTCGACGATGTGGCGTATGTCGCCACGCTGATCGATCTGGCCGAGAAGCTGCATGAGTCCGGCACGCAACTTCGCCGTTCGCTGCTCTTCGCGGTGGTCACCGGGGAAGAGAAGGGCCTGCTGGGGTCGAAGTACTTCGCGGCCCATCCCACCATCGCCAAAGAGAAACTGGTGGCCGATATCAATCTCGACCAGTTGCGTCCCATCTTTCCTCTGAAGACGCTCACCACCATCGGGCTGGACGAATCCAGTCTGGGGCAGACCGTGCGGCGCGTGGGCCAAGGCATGAACATCCGCATCCAGCCCGACCCGGAGCCCGAGCGGCGCTTGATTACGCGGTCCGACAACTATAGCTTTATGCAGATCGCCGTGCCGGCGGTGGGTTTCGTCTTTGGATACGAGCCGGGATCGCCCGAGGAGGCGGTCTATCGGCGCTGGTACGCCGAGCGGTATCACAGTCCCGCCGACGACATCAATCAGCCCTGGGATCCGGCCGCCGCGGCCAGGTTCAACGAGTTCTTCGGTAAAGTAGTGGAAGCCGTGAGCAACGCCGACGAGAAGCCCCAGTGGAGGGCCGGCAGCCCGTTTGCCCACGCGGATGTCCGGTAAGTCCGTAGGGCAGGCTTCGGGCCGCCTTGCCCCGAGATCGGCGGTGCGGCATGGGCGGACTGAAGTCCGCCGCAGGCTCAGAACTCCTGATGTTGTGGAATTTGCAGTGAGCCCGCAGGNNATTCGAGCAGCGACCCCAAATTCAGCGCGGGCGGGCAGGCGAGCACCGCCTTGCCCCACCATCCTGCAAACATCTGATCTGTCTTGGTGGCGCGGGCGGTGCCGCCTGCGCTCCGCGTCCATCCAATGCCAACAATTCTTCAGCCCGCGAAGTGCGTGCTCAATGCCAGGAAGAAAACCGTGCCAACCGCGATCACCGCGCCGTGAGGCAGGCCTAGCGCCTTGGGATTGCGCACATCCAGCTCTTCCTTGGCGATGTATGCCGGGCGGCCGCTCTTCATCTCGTTCAGGATGAAGCCCACGTTCCAGAAGGTCTTCTTCACGCGGCCCTTCGTCGCCACCAGAATCAGCGCCATCACCCCGCCCACGATCGCGGCGACAACAAAGATTCCGAACCAATCCTGCCAGCCCACCAACGCCCCCACTGCAGCCATCAGCTTCACATCGCCCGCGCCCATGGCCCGCAGCGCGTACAACAGAAAGTACACCCCGAACGCCACCGCCAGGCCCAACAGCGAAAGGCGCAGTCCCGGCCAGCCTTGATAGAGGAAGGTATTCAGCGCCAGCCCAATCAGTACGCCGCTGACCGAAAGCCAGTTGGGAATGCGCCGGTAACGGACATCGTAGACCGCCGCTCCCAGAACCAGGGCCAGCAGTACTGCTTCTACCCCAGGAGGAGGAAGAGAAAACATGGACCCTCAAGTATAACTATTTTTGGCTCACTCCGTTGACCGTTGCGCGCGTGGCTGCCAGGCGAATTCCATCCCCGTACCGCGCCTCTCCGGGGATGGTCACCGGCAGATGTCCGCGAATTTCAATCTCGCCCCACAGCGCCTTTACCGCCGCAATCTCCGATGGCGCCACGCTGCTGAAAGTCGCCAGGTAGGCCGTCGTTTTGGGATAGGCGCGCAGCAGGTAGGGATTGCCCAGCGCCACCAGCGCCAACGGCCTGCCCGTCGAGATCAGGTTGTCGATGGCCCGCGAAAGCTCGCTCGACATCCCGACGGAGCCGCGTCCCGAATTCACCGGCGCGAAGGCCGCCACGGCGTATTGCGCGCATGCCGGCAGCTTCTGCAGCGCGTCGTCCACTTCCGCGCGGGTCATGGAGCCATCGAGCGCGGTCAGCGTGGCTTTAGGCGCCCGCTTGCGAACCTCTTGCGAGAACGTCATCCCGTCGGCCGAGTAGCGGCCCTCGGTCATCACCACGAAGCAGGCGCGGCCGGGATTCGCCAGAGGTATCATGTTGCCGCCGTTGCGCACCAGGGTGACGGCACGCTCGGCGATTTCCTGGGCCTTCTCGTTCACCGCGGGATCGTCAATCACATCGCCGATCGATTCCACATCGACGAAGCGTTTGCGGTCCAGTCCCACGTGCTCCTTGGCGGCGAGAATTCGGGCCACGCTGTTTTGGATGCGCTGCCGGGACAGCCGTCCGCTCTGCACCGCGGCCACCACGGCGCGGATAGCGATATCGGCATCGGCCGGCATCAGCAGGGTGTCGGCGCCGGCCTCGAGCGCGCGCACCGCCGCGTCGCCCGCGCCGAATCCATTGACGATGGCGCCCATTCCCAGAGCGTCGGTGACGACCAGTCCGTTGAAGCCGAGTTCCTGGCGCAGCAGGTTGGTGAGAATCGCGGGCGAGAGTGTCGCCGGCACCTCGTCCGGCGCCAGGGCGGGAACGGCGATGTGGCCGGTCATGATGGAGTCCACGCCGGCTTCGATGGCGGCACGGAACGGCACCAGTTCCAGATTCTCCAGGCGGGCGCGGTCGGCGGTGATCTCCGCCAGGCTCAAGTGGGTGTCGACCGCGGTGTCGCCGTGCCCCGGAAAATGTTTGGCGGTGGTCAGGATGATGCTGTGCTTGTCGGAGTGCGCTCCCTCGATGAAGGCCTTCACGTGAGCCGCCACGGCCTGCGGATTCTCGCCGAAGGAACGGATATTGATGATGGGGTTATCGGGGTTGTTATTGACGTCGGCCACCGGGTAGTAGACCCAGTGGACGCCCAGGGCGCGCGCTTCGCGGGCCGTGACTTCGCCTTCGAAACGCGTCAATGACGGATCGCCGGCCGCACCGAATGCCATGGCTTGCGGAAACGCGGTAGTACCGGAAACGCGCATGGATGCGCCGCGTTCGAAGTCGGCCCCCACCAGCAAGGGCACGCGCGCGAGGCGCTGCATGCGATTCAGAAAAGAGGCCAGGGCGTAGGGTTCGGCCTTCTGCACGCTGCGGCCGCCGGTGGCATTGGTCAGAATCAGGCCGCCCACATTGGTGTCGCGAATCAGCCTTACAAACTTCAGGTAATCGCGCGAGCGGGTGTTGGGAGATCCGCCGTGAAACTCGATGAACACCAGTTGCGCCACTTCCTCGCGCAGGGTCATGGTCTTCATCGAGCGCCGTACCGTGGCGGAGGTCTTAATTGGTACTGGGGGCTTTACCGGAGTGGATGCCAGCGCCGCGCAGGCTGCCAGCAGGAACGCAGCATACTGAAGAGGGACTTGCAACATTCGGAGACCGGAGCGCAGGCGGCACCGCCTGCGCCACCTGCCCGACTGCGCTGAATTAGGCCCACTGTTCGAATAGGANNCCGCCTGCCCCACCTGCGGGCTCATTGCAAATTCCACGACATCAGGAGTATTGAAGTTATAGCGTCTAACGGCCGAAGCGCGGAAACTGCGAGAGGGCAGCCCGTCAGAGAGCGCTTGCGCCACCGAATTTTGCGAGCCCCTCTTCAGCCTGCGCGAACGCTTCGACACTTTAACAGTGTGCCAGATTCATTGGCCCGC
>PLRZ01000244.1:20018-23696 GCA_003164075.1 Bryobacterales bacterium
TCGGTTACCACCACGTCGAAGGGGGAGCTTTGGAAGAGTTTCAGACCCTCTTCGCCATTACAGGCGAGTTGCACGTGGTAACCAACTTCTTCGAGGAGAGATCTGCGGACCAGCAATCCGTCTCGGTTGTCGTCTACCAGCAGAATGTTCGGGGTCGCAGACTGGGCGGGTTTCATCAATGCGAAGGCGAGAGTAACAGAGCTGTAACAGCTATGTCAATGCTTCTCGCATCGTCATGGAAAACCGCCAGATGGAGATCTTGACAAAGCAGCGTTAGTGCGCGCCGTCAAACTACTCCACGGCGCGCGGCGCTTTGTAGCCCGCCTTCGCCACCACGGTGTACTTCATGGGCTTGCCTTTTTCGTCCTTTAAAGCCACCGGGTTGCCATCGTGATCCACGAGTTGGACCTTAATCTTGCGATAGGTTCCGTCGTGGGCCTTATTGCTGGACGAATAGGTCAGCACATATTGGTTGCGNNCATCTGGTTGTCGGCCTGCAGGAAATCCATTTCCTGGATTGCGCCCATCCGCCCTTCCGACATAATGCGGAGCGCCTGCATCAGGCCGATGGCATAAATCGGCACGCCGGCTTCCTGCAGATTCTTGCGCGTCTTGTCGAAAGTCAGCTTGCTGAAAGTATCCACGCCCGATGAAATCAGCACAATCGCCTTCCGCCCTTCGATCCCCGACATGCGGTCCGCGGTGTCCGTGACGGCATCGAACAGGTTGGCTTCCGACCATGCCGGAATGGTCAACCGGTGCAGCGCTTCCTGGGTTTGCATCCGGTTGGTGGTGAAATCCGAAAGGATTTCCGGTTTCATGTCGTAAGCCACCACGGCCACGTAGTCTTCGGGCTTCAGAGTGCTGGCAAATCCCCAGGCCAGTTCCAGCGTCTGGTACCACGTTTGACCGTAGAGGCGCTGATACTTGTTGCTGAATTCGATCACCATGGCCACGGTCATGGGCGCTTCGCCCACGTTGTAGCCGCTGATCTGCTGCGGAACGTTGTCTTCGAGGACGCGGAAGTAGTTTTTCTGGATGCCGGGGATGAAGCGGCCATTCTTGTCCAGCACCGCGACGTCCACCGTCACCGCATCCACGTCCGTCTTGAACGTCTGCAGACTCCCCAAATCCATTTTGTCTTTCTTGTATTCGGAAGGGATCTTGGGCAGGGTTCCGTCCGCCGGCGCGTCGGGATCGGTAGATTTCTTCTTGGCGACCGTGTCGCCGTTGGTTTTCAGGGGTCCCTGCTGGTCCTGAGCGACTACCACTCCGGCCAACACTACCACTAGCGCGGTAGAACACAATAAAGCGGTTATCCAGGCTCGCATAGGTGTACTTCTGACGTAACTATATCAAATGACGTGCCAGCGGGGGGACGCGTTTCCACCGCCGCGCGTCAATTGACCCACGGCCCGCGCCCATCGTGTTTCCGCATGTAGACCTGGAATTTCTTCTTGGCCCGCTGCATCTTCCACTGCCGGTACCGGCCGCCGAGATCCGGCAGATGCCGGAAACCGGCTCGCACCGGAACCTTGAGGTACAGCAGGCCGAACAACATTCCGCCCAGGTGCGCCACGTTGCTGACGCCGCTGTTCCCGCTGCCTAACGCGCTGAGGAGCGCCACCGCGGCGTAAATCATCACCAGGTATTTGGCCTTGATGGGGAACAGGAAACTCATCAGCACGGTGGTGTCCGGGAATAAAACGCCGAAGGCCAGCAGCAGCCCGTAGATTCCGCCCGATGCCCCGATGGTGCTGGTATGGCGCCCCAGCGCGACGTTGACCAGGACATCGCAGATGCCCGCGCCGATGCCGCAGAGGAAGTAATACTTCAGAAACTTCCGCGTTCCCCAGGTCTGCTCCAGCGGCAAGCCGAACATCCACAGCGCCAGCATGTTGAACAGCAGGTGCCCAATGCCACCGTGCAGGAACATGTAGGTGAAAAGCTGCCACACGTAAAACGGAAAGCTGTAGACCACCAGATCGGGGACGAGCGCCATGGGCGACAGCAGGCTCTGCACCGTCCGGCCGCCCAGGTACTCGATCACGAAGATCGCAGTGTTGACGATCAGGAGCCACTTCACTCCCGTGGGGAAATACCCGTAAATAATGGACCGGCTCATCCGGTAACGGGGTTGTGCCATGGCGGGGTCTCTTACAATTAGAATAACAACCTGGCCTTCAGGATGCAGCCGTCTCTCCGCCTTTTGCGTACCGGTTGAGCAGGTGGGCGCATAGTTGCAGCACCAAAGCCGCGCCCAGCCACACCTGCCAGTGGGAGAAGAAGCCGGCGGGGATGGCGAAGCTGCCGGTCCAATTCATATCGGCGGCAATCCGCCAAAGCGCCAGCACCGCGGCCAGGACCGCGGCGGGAGTCAGCAAACCCGCGATTCCCACCGCGAACCGGCGCTGCTTGCGCGGCTTTCTGCCGATCTTGGTGCCGCTGCCGAAGCGGATCCGGACAATCATGCGATTTCATTCCAATCTATCAGCTTTCAGTTCGGGCAAACGCACTCTTGCTCTATATCGGCAGTTTCCGCCGGGAACCTGCTATGGGGAGAACATATAATTAACATTCATGCCAATTCGAAAGGTTCTCATTCTCGGCTGCAAGGGCACGCTGGGCGGACAACTCATGAAGTTATATCCCCAGGCCACCGGATGGGACCGCGAAGACGTCGACGTGCTGGATTTCCCCGCGCTGCGCGCAAGAGTGTCGGCCCTGGGCTTCGTCCCCGACGCGGTCGTCAACTGTGTTGCCTTCAACGATGTGGATGGCGCCGAAGACCGTCCGCAACAAGCCCTGGCGCTCAACCGGGAGTTTCCCGGCGCGCTGGCGCGGTTCACCGCCGAACTGGGCGTTCCACTGGTCCACTACAGCACCAATTACGTTTTTGACGGTGTCCGGGGCGAATATGCGGAAACTGCCCCGCCGGCGCCGCTTTCGGTTTACGGCCGCTCCAAATGGGGCGGGGAACAGCGCATCGAAGAGGCTGGGGGACCGTGCTATATCGTACGGACCGCGGTGATTTTCGGCCCGAAAGGGGAGAGCGATCTTTCCAAGAAGAGCTTTGTGGACCTGATGCGGGACCTGTCGGCCACGCGCCGCACCATACAGGCCGTAGCCGACGAGATCAACAGTATTACCTACGCGCCCGATCTGGCCGCCGGCACCGGCGATCTGCTCGACCGGCTCCCGTCCCCCGGGATCTATCACCTCACCAACAGCGGTAGTGCAAGCTGGTTCGATCTGGCCCGCGAGATTTTTCGCATCACGGGGAAAAGCATCGAGCTGGTGCCGGTTCCGTCGACGCATTTCCCCCGCAAGGCCCTGCGTCCGGCGAAAGCGATCCTTCAGAACACCAAGCTTCCCGCGGTTCGTCCGTGGCAGGATGCGTTGGCGGAATTTCTGGGGAAGTAGCTGCGCCGTCCATGGGAGTCTGAAACTGCCGGATCGGGTGGCTCGGGACCATGGCGAGATCTCCCGCAATGGGGCAGGCGGTGAACCAAGCCGGTTGCCCGAACAGAATCAGAACTCCTGACGTCGTGGAATTTGGGATGAGCCCGTTTTCGAGGCGCAGGCACTCCTGCCTGCTGGGTCGAGACTTAGACCTCCTGATCTCGCCCCGCAGTTTCTGCCTGGCGGGGAAAATGGGCTGAGCCATTCCTTTCGATG
>PLRZ01000156.1 GCA_003164075.1 Bryobacterales bacterium
TGGAATTAGGCTGAGCCGGGGGGTGGGGAAGACTGAAGTCTGCCCCTTAACCGGCTAATCTTTCCTCATTTTTCGGCTGGGGCGAGGCGATCCAATCGCGCGTCGATGTCGAGCAGCCGCCGATCGAGGCGCTGGAGGGTTCGACGGGGTTTCTCATCGGTGAGCTGGCGGCGATACATCTCCAGGAGGTGGCGTGTGGCAGTCAGGGCTTGGCGGATGCCGGGAAGATCGGCGCGGGGAGAGATGTGGGGAATCGAGAGGATGGGGCAGCGATGGGGCTGGGCGGCATTCTCGCGGGCCTCGTGGAACTCGCGCTGCAGATCCAGTTGCACCACCTCCACGTAGCGCATGGTCATGCGGATATCTTTGTGTCCCAGCAGTTGCATGAGAGCGGGAAGAATCACCCGAAGGCGGATCATCTCCGAAGCGAAGGTGTGGCGCAAACGGTGCGGCGTGACGGGGCCGGAGCAGCCTGCTCGTTTGGCGGCATCGGCGAGTGCCGGGAGAAGAGTTTGGTAGAAAGCGTCATGGCTGCTGGCGCGAGGCAGCAGCCAGGCTTCGGAACGGGCCAGGCAGTCGGCAGGCGCGGAGGCGCGCAGAGCGAGGATGCGATCCACGATGTGTCGAATGTCCGCGTCGGCCGGCACCAGACGTTCGGTGTGGAGTTTGCCGAGAGGGACATGCAGGGCCCATTGGTCGGGACCGATTTGCCGCAGACAGTCCTGGGCCAGATCGATGCACTCGCCGATGCGGATTCCCGTGGCGCGGGTGAGCAGCAGCGCGTTGGCCAACAGGTCGTTGGTGCGACGCAGTTGCTGCTGGAGGAGTCGATCGTCTTGTGGGGAAAGCGGCCGGGGCAGGTAGTGCGGTGGGGGAGGAAAGTCTTCGCGGCGGATGAGGCCGGGAGCCAGGATCGGGCCGCTGGGGGCCAGATCCTCGAGCAGGCGGCGGAGGCAGAGCAGAAGATTAATGCGGGTTTTGTTGGACAATGGCGGCTGCTGCAGGCACAAGGATCGGAACCAGGCGAGCAGATGGGGATCGCGGCGGAGTTGGCTGAGACGGGTCACGCGCGGAAAATCGGCGCGGAGAAAGGACAGGAAGCGCCGTGTGACGCCGCGATAGCCGCGGACGGTGCCGGGGCGCAGCGTGAGGGCGAGAGTTTGGATGGGAGCGGGGAAGATCTGTTCGAGGCTGTGAGTGGCGGGAGGCATCAGTTTAGGGAAGAATCCAACGCGGTGCGCTTTTCGATGGCGCGGCGGTATTCGCTCCAGACGTCCTGGGGGGCGAGTTGCACGTAGAGCATGGTGGTGTGGATCTGGGCATGCCCCATCAGGCGCTGTAGGGCGGGCAAAGAGATGCCGTTGCGCACCATATCCGTTCCGAAGGTATGCCGGAACCGATGGGGATTGGCTTCCGGAATCTGAGTGGACCGGCGATGGTGTCGGAACAGGGTGCGCAGTCCGGCCGGGGTCAGGGGCAGTCCGCGATGGCGGCCTTTCAAACAAACGAACAGCGAAGAGGAGTTGGTGCGCGGCCGTTCCAGATCCACATACTTTTCCAGCACGGCGCGGATTTCTTGAGGCAACGGCAGGATGCGCTGCTTGTTTCCTTTGCCGAGTACGCGCATTTGGGCCTCCGCCAGTTGCAGGTCCGCGAGTTGCAGAGCCAGGACTTCACAGGAACGCAGGCCATCGAGCAGCATCAAGCCCACCACGGCGAGGTCGCGGAAGGTACGAAAGCTGCGCCAGAACCGGGCGACCTGTTCGGCGGAGAGGGGGACGACGGCGCGCCGGGGCTGTTTTAATCGCAATCCGCGGACCACGCCGCGGCGCGGCCTGCCGTAGCCGAGCGGGGACCGCTAGGTATAGGGGGCGCTGGAAGTGGGTCTGGCCGGGGGAGATTTCGCGGCCATAGTGGAAGCGATACAAGCAGTGGATGACGGTCAGCCGGCGATTCACCGTCGCCGGTGCAGGCGGCGGCTCCTGGTCGAGTTGCGAGCGAACGTAGTCGACGAGGCTGGCTTCGTCGATTTCCGACAGAGGCACGGGCAGCGGCGGTTGGGACCACCAGCGGGCGAAGTGCAGCAGGTCATAGGCGTAGGCGCGCAGGGAACGGAGGGAGAGTTGGCGAATGCGCTGGGCATCGAGGAAGGCGTTAGCCCAAGCGATCTCCTGGCCGTGTTCCTCCAGCAAGCGATAGGGGGAAACGCTGGCCAGAACGGTGGGTCGATAGACTAGAAATAGTTTCATAGCGGGTGGGCTTGTTGGAGGCAGCGGGTAAAATCGGCGGCGGTGGCGCCGGCGAGGAAGTAGCTGTTGGGGTCGTGGCCTGGTGGTAACGGAACGATGCGCGCACGCACGCCGGCATCGGCGAGACGCTGGGCGAGATGATGAGAAGCCTGTTGGCCGGCGTGGTTTTCATCCTGGTCGAAGACGATGTAGATCGAGCGATCGAGGCGATCGGTGAGTTGCTGGAACTGCTCGGGTGTCAGATGGGTGCCGAGGGCGCAGGTGGTGTTGCGAAAGCCGGCCTGCCACAGTACCGCCAAGTCGAACAGGCCTTCGACCAGGATCACGGGGTGGCAGCGGCGGACCGACTCCCAGGCGAACAAGCCGCCTTTGGAGCGCGGCAGCAGGCGGTGGGGGAAGGCGGCGCCGGACCCGCTAGCCTAGCGGGTACCCCGCGGCCGTAGAGATTGACGATGTGGCCGTGCTGCCGGCACGGAAAGATCACACGCCGGCAGAAGGTATCGCGGCCCTGCCGATTGATGAGGCCCGTGTCGAGCAACCGATCGAGCGGATAGCCTTGGGCGGCCAGATGGCGCCGCAAGTTTCCGCCGGGAGCATAGCCGATGCCCAGTTCTTCGAGGAGGGCGGCGTGGTGCAGTCCGCGCTGTTGGAGATAGTGGACCGCTTCCGGATGCCGGTGGAGTTGGAGTTGGTAGAAGGCCGCCGCTTGTTCCAGCACGGGGCCACCGTCGGCTGCCGGAATTGGTGGCTGGATGTGTTGCTGGAGATACGCGATATCTGGCGGAACGACAGACCGTGCGACAACTCGATCAACCGGATGAGGTCGCCCCCGCGGCCACAACCATGGCAGTAGAAGAGATTCTTGCGGGCATTGACGTAGAACGAAGGCCGGGTTTCCCGATGGAGGGGACACAGGCCCACAAACTCGGCCGGATCTCCGGCGCGGCGAGCCATCCAGTGGCTGCGCCGCAGGTAATCCAGCAGAGGAAGACGCTGTTTGAGTTGTTCCAGTTCCTGGTACATGGCCGTTGGGCCTCCCGGAATCGAGCCTACGGGGAAACGGCGCAGGTTCCCAGGCAAGGATGGTGGGTCCGAAAATAACTCAGAGGCGCAAGGGCCAGAGCTGCTGCAGAAAAGGGACGAGGGTACGCCAGGTAGACTGGCAGGCGCGGGGGCTGACCATTTCCGCGCCAGACAACCGTTGGCTCAGGACCGCCAGTGTGCGGCGCAAGGACGGCATGGGGGGCGCGGCATCCTGCAAGTGGTGAAACCAGCGGCGGAGCGTGGAGGGATCGGCCACGCGGTTGGGATCCTGGACCGTGGGGGCAGCCGATTCCCAGCAGCGGCCTTCCACAAAACGGCGATGCAAGGCCTGCCCGCGAGCCAGCAAACTGTAGTGCGTGTACGGGAGGGAAAAAAAGGGGGCTCGTCTGGGGAATCTGTGGGTAACTGGCGGGCTCAGTGCCGGGGTTGAGTGAGGAAGCGGTAGAATTTGAGGCAGGAGGAATCGAAGGAGCGCTGCTCATCTTCC
>PLRZ01000150.1 GCA_003164075.1 Bryobacterales bacterium
TATTTGGCCAGGATAGGCTCGGCCAAGGCGATAGACTTCTGGTTGCGCTCAAAGCTGACTTTGAAGGCGGGGAAATCGTTGAATTCTTCGTAGCGCCGCTGCGTCATGGCGGCGTGCAGGGAGATGGCGCCGGCTTCCTTGGCCATCTTCACATTGGACTCGAAAGCGGCGACACCGTTCTCATCGCGCGGGTATCCCACGTCCATGATGACGCGCATGTGGTACTGCTCGACTTTGGCGCGAAAGGCCTTGATGGCGTCGGGATCGTTGGATGCCGGGGCGGCGCCTTCGGCTACACCAAACCCGAGCGTGTGGAAGTATTCCAGGAAATCGTACCGCGGGCCGCGCCCGCCGCCGCCCGCGCCGCGAGCCGCAGGCGGAGCCGTGCCTCGCGCGGGTGCACCCAGACCGCCGCGGCCCCCGCTGGAGCGCGCGCCGAAGCCAGCCGGGGCGCCACCCATATTGCGCAGTTGCGCCGGCGTTTGAGCAAAGGCCCGATCGAGGGTCGTGAGCGCGGCGGCCGACCCGGCTGCCGTTAGCAATTGTCTTCTGGTGATCAACGTAGTCTCCTTTTAAAAACTACCGCCCGGCAGTCGGATTTACAAGGGTCTCGCATAATTAATGTGACAATTTCGCCTGCCGTTCGCAACGCTCCGGACCTGCCACTGTATTGCGCGAGCCTCAATAATTATCCATTATTTCCCGGCCAGTTTGAAGGCCCACAGGGTGTCGCCGGCGCCCACAATCAGATACTGCTTGCCGTCCAGCAGAAAGGTGGACGGACCATTGCTCACCATGGAGTTGACGCGCAGGTGCCACAAGGGCTTGCCGTTCGACGGATCGTAAGCGATCAGGTTGCCGGACGGATCGCCGGTGAACAGGAGCTTACCGGCGGTGGTCAGGATGCCCGGAAAGGCATTCCCGAAACCGCCGCTGGGATACACGTGCTTCCAGGCGATGTTACCGGTCTTATAGTCGATCGCTTCGGTGATCGGCTCGGACATGCCACCGCCGCCTCCTCCGCCATAACCTTGAGGCTCAGGATCGTCATCGGTGAGGTAAGTGACGCTGTAACCCTGCTTGGCATTGACATAGAAAAGGCCCGTTTCGGGGTCGAAGCTGGGAGGAGGCCAGTTAGTTCCACCGCCGCCGGCAGTATCTACCAGGGAACCATCGATCTTGGGCTCCTTGGCGGGGTCCGGAATGGGCTGGCCTTTGGCGTCGATGCCCTTCATCCAGTTGACGCCGACGAAGCCCTTGGTGACGAGGCTCTGTCCGTTGGTGCGGTCCAGCAGAGTGAAGATGCCGTTGCGCGCGGCCTGCGCCAGCATCTTGCGCGGCTGGCCATTGAAAAGCCCGTCGAAGAGCACGGGTGTTTCCACGTTGTCCCAATCGTGGGTGTCGTGCGGGGAAGGCTGGTGATACCAGGCCAGCTTGCCGGTATCGGCATTGAGGGCCACAATGGAAGCAGTCCAGAGATTGGCGCCGGGACGGCCCTGGCCGGCGAAAACGGGGTTGGGATTGCCGGTGCCCCAGTAGATCAGATTCAGTTCGGGATCGTAGGTGCCGGGCAGCCAAGTCATGCCGCCGCCGTGTTCCATAGATTGCGGATTGGGCCAGGTATCGGCGCCGGGCTCGCCTTTACGAGGCGTGGTGTTCCAGCGCCATTGCAGGTCCCCGGTCTCGGGATCGCGCGATTCCAGGAAGCCGGGCACGTCCATAGCGTCGCCGCCCACGCCGACGAGGATGTGATTCTTGACCACCAGGGGCGCCATGGTGCAGAAGTACTGCATTTTCTCGTCGGCGACCTTCTTGCGCCAGCGCTCCTTGCCGTCTTTGGCGTTGAGCGAGAGGAACCAGCAGTCGGGGGTCATGAAGTAGAGCCAATCGCCATACATGCCCAGGCCGCGATTGCCCACCAGATGGCCGCCCTTGTCCTCCCAGCCGAAGTGCCAGAGCTCCTCGCCGGTGCGGGCGTCGAGAGCCCAGACGTGGTCGGGAATGGTGAAGTAGAGGACTCCGTTGACCATCAGGGGAGTGGACTTGATCTCGGGATTGCCCACGCCGCGCTGCGCTCCCACGCCGGCGATGCGGTAGAACCAGGCCAGGGTAAGGTTGGCGACATTAGTGGCATTGATCTGGTTGAGCGGGCTGAAGCGCTTGCCGGAGTAGTCGCCGTTGTAAGTGGGCCAGGCGTCGGTGGCCGGCTTGAGGAGCAACTTGGGGTCGAGGCTCTGCGCGGCAAGCAGGCCGGCAACGAGCGTAAGTGGGGTAAGATACCGTTTCATTTCAGAGTCACCAGATAAGCCGTGAGGTTATGCATGTCCCGGTCGGTATACTTGGGCAGTAAGTCGCGGTGGCCGGCCAGCTTGTCTTCCAATTGTACCTTCACTGAGTCCCGGGGCCAGGAATGGTAAGTGCCCTGGGAATCGTACATGGAGATGTCGAAGTCGTCGANNTGGCGCCGCCGCGGCCGGCGCCGAATCCGCCTCCACCGGGCCAGATGAAGCGGGTCTGGAGCTGCTCGGGCTGGTAGCGGGCGCCAATTTTGGCGAGGTCGCCGGCGGGGGAGTGGCAGTTCTTGCAGCCGCCGGCGCCGTTGAAGTAGGCCTCGCCGGCTTTGGCGTCTCCGGTGACCACGTTGAGACGCTTGTAGAGGCCGCGATTGGCCACGAGTTCGACCTGCATGTGCAGGAACTGGGCGATATCGTAGAGCTGATCTTTGGTAAAGGAGGCGAAGGCGGGCATGCCTTTGTCGGGGCGGCCCTGAGAGATGACGGGGCCGATGAGTTCGGCCTTTTCGTCGTGGAGGACCACTTCGGAGCGGACCAGATTGGGGCCGGACGCGCCGCGGGCCTTGTCACCGTGGCAGAATCCGCAACTGGGAGCGTAGAGCTTTTCGCCGCGCGCCGAGGCGGCGGCATCGGGAGCGGTGCCCAGTCCCAGGAATTCGCGGGTGCCTCCGCGTCCGCGAGCGGGAGCGCCGCGGCCCCGGCCAACCGCGGGCGGGATGTCATCCTGCGCGAACAGCGGCACCGTCGCGGCGGCCAGCAGACAGGCAAAAAGTCGTTTGGAACAGTACATGGTCTCCTCCCGGATCACTAGAATATATCAAGGTCCGGGGCGGGTGGGGCGGCTTGCCCGTGCTTTGGCTTGCCTTGGCGACGCGCCACGATAGGCGCCAGGGGTTATACTCTGTTTGAAACTGATTACGGATTTTGAGGACGGTTTATCGGTTATGTCAGACACCACACGGCGAACGTTCCTGGGGACGGCTGCGTTGACGGCTGCCTCCTATCAGCGAATCCTTGGCGCCAACGATCGGATCGGCATCGGCTTCGTTGGATTCGGGCTCATCGGCAAACAGCACGTCGCCGATTTCAAGAAGTTTGGCGATGTCGACATCGTGGGGATGTGCGACACGTACAAACCCCGCGTGGATGAGGCCCTGCAATACATCGGCAACCCCAATACCAAGGGCTATTCCGATTTCCGGAAAATGTACGAGAACAAGGACATCCAGGGAGTGGTGGTGGCCACGCCGGACCACTGGCATGCGCTGCTCACCATCCTGGCTTGCGCGGCCGGCAAGGATGTCTACGTCGAGAAGCCCATGACGGTGTTCATCGACGAAGGCAAGTGGATGATCCAGGCGGCTCGCAAAACGAATCGCATCGTCACCGTGGGAACGCAACGGCGCCAGGGCAAAGGCGTGGCGGCGGCCAAGAAGGTGGTGGAAGCGGGCACGCTGGGCAAGATCCATTCGGTGCGCATGGCTTCGTTCCGCAATATTTACCCGGGATTCGGCAAGACGCCCGTTTCCGACCCGCCCCCGGGCTTCGACTACGACATGTGGCTGGGACCGGCGCCCAAGAAGCCGTACACGGCGCATCGCGGCATCTACCATTTCCGCTGGTTCTGGGATTATTCGGGCGGCCAGATGACCAACCTGGGGGCGCATATCATCGACCAGGTGCTGTGGATCATGAACGTCAAGGGGCCGACGCTGGTGACGTCGACGGGCGGCCGGTACGCGCTGGAAGACGACGGCGAGACGCCCGATTTACAGGACGCGTCCTGGGTGTTTCCCACCTTCACCATGAACTGCGCGATTCGCGAAGCCAACGCGTCGCGCGGCGATCCGGGGCAGGTATATTTGGGGACCAAGGGCTCGATGACCATGGCGGGCGGCTACCAGGTGGCTTCGGAACAGAAGATTGACCCGGTCAACGATATCCCGAGATTCCTGGGCCATCCGATCGGCGGGCCGGTATATAGCGATGTCAAGCCGACGCCGTGGATTCAGGCGGCGTCGGGCGGCGTCGCGTCGGATTCCCGCTACGGCACCGGCGGCGAGGACACCATGGCGATGAACGAGCGCGACTGGCTGGACTGCATGCGCAGCCGGAAACGTCCGCTGTGCGAAGTGGAGGACGGACATCGCGTGTCGACTACTTGCAATCTGGCCAATATGTCACTGCGGCTGGGGCGGTCGATCCGCTGGGATCCCGAGAAGGAACAGGTGATCGGCGATAAGGAAGCGGCGGCAATGTGCGTCCGGCCGTATCGCGCTCCGTGGGACGCGGCGCTGCGCAGCGTGGTGAAAGTGTAGCGGCCTATTTCGGGGACAGGCTACATAACCTCGAAATAGTCCGGACGATCCGCCGCCGAAATTCGCAACGGCTATTTCGAGGTTATGTAGCCTGTCCCCGAAATAGCCTCCCCCCGTTGACATCTCCGCGAGACGGGTTATCATTTGAATACCCCCCCCGATAGGAGAGTTGAATCGATCGTGAACTCTACTGAAAACCCCGTCATCCTGGAAACCAATCTCCCCGGTGTCGAGCGCCATGGCCGCGGCAAAGTGCGCGACGTCTATAGCGTGGATGAACGCCTGCTCATCATCGCTACCGACCGTATCTCGGCCTTCGACTACATCCTTCCCACCGGCATCCCCGACAAGGGCAAGGTCCTGACCCAGCTTTCCATTTTCTGGTTCGATTTTCTTCGCGATCTCACGCCCACCCATTTTCTCAGCGCGCGGGTGGACGACTATCCCCAACCGCTGCCCGATTTCCGCGACCAGCTCGAAGGCCGGTCCATGCTGGTGAAGCGCGCCAATATGATCGAAATCGAATGCGTGGCGCGGGGCTATCTCTCCGGCTCCGGTTGGAAAGAGTACAAACAGCATGGCACGGTGTGCGGCATCCGCTTGCCCGCCGGCCTGCGCGAGAGCGGCAAGTTGCCGGAACCGATTTTCACCCCCTCCACCAAGGCGCAGACCGGCCACGACGAGAACGTCTCTTTCGAACATGTCGTATCGCTGATCGGCGAAGGGCTGGCTACGCGCCTGCGCGATCTCACTTTGAACATTTACGCGCGCGCCGCCAAATACGCGGAGACCCGCGGCATCGTCATCGCCGACACGAAATTCGAGTTCGGCTTCGTGGGAGAAGAACTGGTGCTGGGCGACGAAGTGCTCACGCCCGATTCTTCGCGCTTCTGGCCGGCCGAGAGCTATAAACCCGGCGGTCCGCAATTCTCCTTCGACAAGCAATTCGTACGCGATTATCTGGAATCGATTCACTGGAACAAGCAGCCGCCCGCCCCACCACTGCCCGAGGAAGTGGCCGCCAGGACCAGCGAGAAGTATCGCCAGGCCTACCACATCCTCACCGGCCGCGAATTATGAACTGGCTGGACGTCATTCTGCTGCTGATCGTGGGCGCTTCCGTGATCGGCAGTCTCCGCAAGGGGCTTTCGCGCCAGGTGATCCATCTGGCGGCGGTGGTGCTGGGTATCATGCTGGGCGCCTGGTTTTATGGCGCCGCTGCAGCGTATCTGCTGCCCCACGTCAGTTCCCCAACGGCGGCCAACCTGGGCGGATTTCTGCTGGTGTTCTGCGGCGTCCTTTTGCTGGGCGCCATGGTCAGTTGGACTGTGGGGAAATTTCTGCGCGTGACGGGGCTCTCCATCGTCGATCATCTCTTGGGGGCAGCCTTCGGGTTGCTGCGCGGATTATTGGTCGCGGTGGCGTTGATCATGGGAGTGATGGCATTTTCAAAAGACGGCACGCCCCCACGCGCCGTGGAAGAATCGCGCCTGGCGCCCTACGTGTCGCAAGCCGCGCGGGTGTTCGCCGCCATGGCGCCGCACCAGTTAAAGGAAGGATTTCATACGTCGTACGAGCAAGCCGAGACCTATTGGGACCATGCCGTGAAGAACGGCGATCATACCGCATCTGAAGCGGAAAGGAAATAATGAAACCGGAATTCGATGCCCTGGTGGAACATCTACTGGCGGGAAATATCTTCTTGGAGGAAGCCATCGAACTGTTGGAGCGGCGAATGATTCAAGGCGCGCTGGAACGGAGTGGCGGGAAACAGACGGCCGCCAGCAAGCTGCTGGGGATTCATCGCAACACGCTACAACGCAAGATGGTGCAATATGAGTTGGGGAATAGCCGCCGCCCCAGGCGCAAACCCGTGGCCCGTGCCGGGCGCACGCACAAACGGAAATCCGGGGCCGCGTAGCATCTCATGGACCTTCTGATTTTCGACCTCGACGGCACCTTGATCGATTCCCGGCTAGACTTGGCCAACGCCGTCAACGCCGTGCGGAGCCATCTGGGCATGAGTTCGCTGCCCATCGAGCTGGTATCCTCGTACGTCGGCAACGGAGCGCCGCTGCTGGTCCGGCGTGCGCTAGGCGAACAGGCCACGGAGCCCGAGTTCCGGAACGCGCTGGCGTTCTTCATGGAATACTACGGCGCGCACGACCTGGAGAACACGACGCTGTATCCCGGTGTGCACGAATCGCTCGACCGCTTCCGCTATGCCGGCAAGCGGATGGCGGTGCTCTCCAACAAGCCGACCGCTATGAGCCGCCACATCCTGGAAGGCCTGGGAGTGGGCGGCCATTTCTTCCGGATTCTCGGCGGCGACAGCTTCGAGCAGAAAAAGCCGCACCCCATCGGCGTGGAAACGCTCATGCGCGAAAGCGGCGTCGACCGCGCGCGCACCATGATGGTGGGCGATAGTTCGGTGGACGTCGCCACGGCGCGCAATGCGGGGATCGCCTGTTGCGGCGTCGCCTACGGGTTCAAACCGGAGTCTCTGGCCGACCCTGCGCCCGATCTGCTGGTCGACCGAATGGAGCAGTTCGCCGATTGGCTGCTGAAAAAGTAGGCTGGCGGGACGAGGCGGCAGACGGGACCGAGACCGTAGTTTCATCTCGGCGTCTGCCCCGCGGGAGGCTCCGGGAGCGTCAGTTCGCCGCGTGCCCCGCGAGCCATCCCATGGACGAACCGAAGTGGGCGGGCCGCTTTTTGTAATAATCCGGGTCGGCGAATCGCTCGTTGAAAATGCGGTCCCACCGGGCTTCTTCCAGGCAGCGTGGGCACGTGCCGCAGTGGCACCGCCTTACTTTGGGGTGGCGCGCGTTGCTATCTTTTGCGATCAGGGCCGCTTTTTGGCGGCCCGTCCGCCCGCGGGAGATCTTGGCGTGCGTCGCCAGCAACTCTTCGATCATTCGTGGATCCGCTAGTTCCATCGGTTCTACCTCATGCCACGCAAAGACCACATTGACGACCGGTAATCCATACCCGGCGGTCAGCCGCCAGTAGCCCATCCATCCAGACCTGCCGCGAACCCCGATCAACCGCCCGGAGGGTTCTACTATACAAGATTAAATATCGGCTGAAAACACTTTTTTTCGAGGATTCCTCGGATGCCGTACCGGTACCAGCTTGGTTCCTGCGAACTTAGCCAGTTCCCCTCTCTTAGTGGTATACCGAAGTTATCGGAATCGATGTGCAGGCTGCGGTCCTCCAGTTATCGTCAGACAACCGCAAAATCGCCGGTTGTATTTAGCGATGGCATTAACGAAAGGGGAGGCCGTCAGCCCGGAAACAGGCATCGAACCGATGGCGGCGATGGTGTGATCGAGCGGATCACGGAGCCGCTCGATCATACTGCGGTAGAATGGGAGCGTCGGCTACCAATGAATCAGGTGACGTTTTCCATACCGGATGAGATCCTGCTTGCCTTGAAGGCGACGCCGGAGATCCTTGCTGCCAGGATTCGAATTGCCGCGGCCGTCAAACTGTACGAGATGGGCCAGCTTTCGTCGGGCGCCGCCTCCCAGCTTGCTGGCGTGCCAAAGCCATATTTCCTAGGCCATTTGGCCGATTATGGTGTGAACACATTTGCCCTCAGCGAAGAGGAACTGATCCACGATCTCAAGAGTGCGTGAGGCGATCTGCGACACTTCGCCGCTCCAGTATCTGCACCAGATCGGTTTCCTGCATCTACTGGCCGAGTTCTACACCGAAACCCTGATTCCTCCTGCGGTCGTGAGTGAGTTAGATCGAGGCAAAGCGATTGGCGTCGATTTGCACGTCCGCGCCCTACCCTGGCTGAAGATTCAGGCCCCGGAGGGGATGGACAAGGCGCCCACGGCGGCCGACCTGGGCGCCGGCGAGAAGGAAGTGCTGGCGTTAGGATTGGAGCTTCCAGGCGCCGTGGTAATCCTGGATGAACGACTGGGGCGATTGCACGCCGAGGCGCTAAAGTTGACATTCACCGGCACGCTGGGAATCCTCTTACGCGCCAAAGTGGAAGGCCGGATTTCCCGGATCGATCCCCTACTGGCACATCTCGATCGTTTGGGATTTCGCCTGTCGGCGAAAACACACGCGGCAGTCCTCAGACAGGCTGGCGAATGAGCTTGCCGACATTCTTACCGCGTGACCGTTCTGACACGCCCTCGGATTCCATGGATCACCGCCGCCTCGCGTATTACCCGCCAGCCATTCCGGGCGCGGGCGTCAAGCGGCGCCGGCAAGCCTTCATGAGCCCGTGCCGGAAGCACCCTGGAGAGCGGTTCGCCATGAATAAGGAAGTCTTCTACCTGGAATAAATCCGGCCGGCCCCCGCATACCCGTGCACAACCATTACAATACAGGTTTTGCATCGGTGGCGAAACTATGAATTCTAGTCCGGGACTTGGGGTGGTATTTCACTGGTTGGGCGGCCTCGCTTCAGGCAGTTTCTACGTGCCGTATCGCGCCGTCAAGCGCTGGTCGTGGGAGACGTATTGGCTGGTGGGGGGCTTCTTCAGTTGGATCATTGCCCCCTGGGTGATGGGTCTGCTCATGACCAACGACCTGGCCGGCGTACTGCGTCAAGCGCCCGTCGCGACACTCCACTGGTGCTTTTTCTGGGGCGTGCTGTGGGGCTTCGGCGGCCTCACGTTCGGCCTCACCATGCGCTACCTGGGGATGTCGCTGGGGATGGCCATGGTGCTGGGATACTGCGCCGCTTTCGGCACGCTCATGCCGCCCATTTTCGACGGCGTCTTTATGACCCACGTGGTGGGCACCACGTCGGGGCGCGTGATTCTGTTGGGCGTCGCGGTCTGCATGGCGGGCATCGCGATTGCGGGCCGCGCCGGCATGTCCAAGGAACGGGAGATGTCCGCCGAGCAGAAGCAGGAGGTGATCAAGGAGTTCAATCTCAAGAAGGGCGTCCTGGTGGCCACCTTCTCGGGTGTGATGAGCGCCTGCTTCTCCTACGGTCTGCGCGCGGGCGACCCCATCAAGGCGCTGGCGCTGGCGCACGGCACTACCACTCTGTGGCAGGGACTGCCGGTGCTGATCCCGGTGCTGTTAGGCGGCTTTACTACGAACTTCGTCTGGTGCGCGATACTGAACGTGCGCAATCGCAGCGGGCATGAATATTTCAGCGCGCGCAAGAGCCAGGCGCCCATGCTGCCCAATTATCTTTTCAGCGCGCTGGCCGGCGTCACGTGGTATTTTCAGTTTTTCTTCTACACCATGGGCGAGACGCAGATGGGCGTCTACAAATTCTCCAGTTGGACGCTGCACATGGCGAGCATCATCGTCTTCAGCAGTCTCTGGGGCATCGGCCTGCACGAATGGCGCGGCGTCAGCCGGCGGACTAAGGGATTGCTGACGCTCAGTATTTTCGTGCTGGTGCTCTCCACGATGGTGGTCGGATTCGGGAACTATCTGGGGACGAAGTAGGGGGGCCTGCGAGTTTAGGGGCGTCGGGCGAAGATGGCATTCAGCGGATCGCCGCAATCGAGAGTTGCCGGCAAATTTTACTTGCGCGAAAATGGTCGCGCTGGAAGGCCCGGGAAAGATACCGGGCGGCCAGGGCCGGCAAGCAGCAACGGAACGGGCAAAGCCGGCGCGACCGGGAGCGCGTCAAAAGCCGGAAACCGCCCGAGCCAGAGGCAGTTCACGAGGGCGCGCGGGTGCACACCTACCTCACCAGCGCGTTGAAAAACATCTTGAACGTGAGGTAACTCTGCGCGCGATACTGCGGGCGCATGCCGAAAAGCACCGCATGGCCCGCGCCAAGCGGCGCGTCCACCACAGCGGCGCGCCCGGCGATCACTTTCTCGCCTACCAGCCAACCGGACGCCAGCACGCCGCTCTCGGGATAACGCGCCACTACCGGCAACTGCGTCTCCCACGCCGGGCTGTGCTCGATCCACCCGGCGATCTCCGCCGGAACCCCGTAGGCCAGCGGACTGTGCGTGTCCACGCGCATATTCAGCAGCGAGCCCGGGCAGTAGTAGACCTCGGACTGCTCGCGCGCCGGCGTGACCGCGCGGGCCGCCACGCCCAGCCGCGCTATGGCGTACTCCGAGGCGCCGTTCAGGAACACCAGGCTGCCGCCGGCATTGGCGAACTCTTTCAGCGCCGCCGCGCCCGCGGTCCCCAGGCCTCCAACGTATTCCTCCGGCATGGCGTCGCGATTGAAGCCGTTCTGCATGCTGCTGGCCGTCTGGTCGGCGAAGATAATCGCGTCGAACCGCTGCCGCAGCCCGCCGCGCTGAATGTCGGCGTTGCGCAGACCCGTGTATGCGAAGCCGAAATTCTCCAGCAGCCAGCGCGTCCAGCCTTCNNCGTTGACGGTGAACCACGTGTCCGTGTCGGCGGCCGGCAGGGTCGGACCGGCCACGCGGCTGGCAGCCTTCCATTCGCCGGAGAAGGGCACCGGTTGGTCCACGGCGCGCGTCTCCACGCCCATCAGCATGGGCAGCGTGTTGGCCGTCACGTCGTATGGCTGCTTGGGCGGACCGCCGGGGTACAGGAGGTCGTTGGGGTAGTGCTGCACTTCGAGCAGCGTTTTGGCCCATCCGCCATACGGCTGGTGCATGGGAATCACGGCGCTGCCGTCGGCCCCGCGGCCCACTTCCACCATGCCGAATCGCAGCGTCTCGATCAGTTTTCGAGTGGCGCCGGGATCGCGCTGGCTGGCGGAGATCACGAAACCCCACGGCTTGTCGCGGTCCACCTGCCGTTGCCCCACGCGATAGAAATTGCGCAGCAGTTCCTCGCGATGCAGCGCGGCGTTGTACAGCAGCGAGTCCCACGCGATAGTCTCGTAGTCGACGATGTCCTTCAAGCGCCACGTGCCGCCGGTCCACGGCTCCGGATAATTCCAGGAGCGCTCGCGCGGATTGTAGCCCAGGGCGGTAGTGGCAATCTGGTCCGGCGTGAGCGTAATGGGCGAGGCGATGCGCACGCTAGCCGCCTCGGTGAGGATGCGCAGGCCGCCGTGGAACGCCTGGTAGTGGCGCGAGGGCGTCCAGAAATCGTAAATCGCATGGATGGCGATGCCGGTCTTGCCGGCGGCGGTGAGGTCGGCGGCAATGGCGGTCCCATACATATTCATTTCCTGCATCAGGATGGGATCGATATTCGGTTCGGCGGGGTCGAGCCATGGCGGCACGAACAGGCGCGATGCGT
>PLRZ01000310.1:0-7456 GCA_003164075.1 Bryobacterales bacterium
CGTTGAAGACTACATCGGCATCGGAGCTTGCCAGGGCGCGTTCCACGGCGGCGGAGTCGGTGATGTCCACCTGGCGCCGCCCCCAACCGGTGACCGCATATTGCCGGCTCCTGAGTTCGCGGACTAACTCGACGCCTAACTGGCCGGATGCTCCAAACACAACCGCGGTTCGGTTCATAGCAAGCAATCAGGATAACGTGTTTTNNNNCGCCGCTCAGAATGGAATGGCCCAGCCGCCGCTGCGAGGTGGCGGGCAGCTTCCGCATGGCCTTGTCGATTTCTTTGCGCCCTTTGCGGTCGGCAATCAGGATGGTGGCCGAATTGGCGCCATTGGTGGTCTTCAGGAGCCGGTTGCGCAGGCGGATGGGGACCTCTTCCACGGAGCGGTACACGCGGTCCGCGCGTTCCGTGGAAATCAAGACCGTGGACGTCTGAAACACCCCGGAGACGCCGCGATTCCGCGTCCCGCAGTGCGGGCAGAGCGGCGCGCCGGCGGCAAATTTCTTGTGGCATCGGGGACAGGTCATCAGGCCATCACCCGCGGAACCAGTGGCTTCTCCACGCTGTCTTCCTCATTCCCCACGTGCTCCATCACGATCTGGATGAACGCCAGCGCGGCCTTGGAGAGGGCCTTGTCCTTGCGATAGATCAAACCCAGACGGCGCCACATGGGCTCGGGAGCCAGCGGCAGCGCGTGCAGTTTGCCGGCGGCGATTTCTTCGCGGCAGTTGGAGACCGCCAGGAAAGTTACACCCATGCCGGCCAGCACAAACCGCTTCATCATCTCCGTGGAGTCCAGTTCCATGGAGACGCTGAGGTCGTCCTCCACCGCTTCCAGCCAGGTGTTCAACCGGGTGCGCGTTTTTCCCTGGCGGGGCAGCAGCAGAACGCAGTGGGTGACGTCCTCGGGCTTCACGCTTTTGTAACTCGCCAGCACATGGCCGGCCGGAACGATCAGACGGATTTCGTCGCGATAGAAAGCCACAACCTGGAGCCGCTTTTCGTCGGCCGGCAACTGGGTCATTCCGAAGTCGGCGGTATTGTCCATAACGGCATCCACCACGCGCGAACCGTAGGAGCGGTCCAACTGCAATTGCACCGCAGGAAAGAGCTTTTTGTAAACCGAAAAGACCTTGGGCAGCAGGTAAATGCAAGTAGCTTCGTTGGCCGCAATCACCAGTTCGCCGCGCGGATTGGTCTCCAGTTCGGCGATGGAATCCTGCGCCCGGCGCCGCAGTTCCAAAATCTGCTCGGCATAGTCCGCGAAAATCCGGCCGGCCGTGGTCAGCGAAATACGGCTGCCGAAACGCTCGAACAATTCCGCGCGGAGTTCCTGTTCCAATTGCCGGACTTGCGCGCTGATCGCCGGCTGCGTGCGGTAGCACGTCTGCGCGGCCTTGGAAAAGCTCTTGAGCCGAACAATTTCGAGAAACGTATGAAGCTGGTCGAAATCCATAAAAGCCCGGCGGGCGCGCCCGTGTGGGCGAGCCAGTCAAAAATATGAATCGGCGGGATAGAAATAATGTATTTCCCCCGCACCATCCGCGGATGGTAAGTATTGTACCAGAGGCCCCCCGGGTGGTGCGGTTGAACTAAGGGATTGTCGCAGATCGCAGCTTCCGCACCCTTCACCCGGGACTTCTCCGCTACTTATTATTATCGGTCTTCTTCCGAGGCCCGTTCCGCTTCCAGCGCAGCCGATGGTCCGGCATCTCTGGCTTCTTCGATTAACCGTTCCGCGTCCTGAAACCTTTCCCGTTGTACGAGCACTTCGAAGCCCAGCGACGGAATTCCCATGGCGCGCGACTTCAGCGAAGGGATCCCGTTAGAGTCCAAAATGCCACGGATGATGTCCGCCTCGACTCCCGCATCCACCGTGGAAGAACTGTACAGCGCAACCATATCGAGTTCATGGGAAGTGTTGACCGAGCCCTCGTTCGGCTGCTCGTCCTCTTCGGGATCTTGCGCCATAGCTTCAGGATATCGCAGAATGTGGAGGGAGCACTCGCACGGCACGGCTCCCCGGAGGCGTCAAAATGTCCCAGGAAGAAGAACAAATGAAGCAGGAATCGGAGTTCAATCTCGGCGGCAACGTGGCTTGGTTTTTGACCGGCGCTTGTATCGGCGCCGCGATCGCCATCCTGTATGCCCCGAAAAGCGGCAAGGATACCCGCCGGTACCTTTCGGACAAAGTGCAGCAGAGCAAAGACGTGGTGGCCGACACCAGCGCCAATATCGTAGAAGCCGGCAAGGACATGTTCGACCGCGGACGCCAGTTGGTGGACGATGCCGCCGACTTGTTCGAACGCGGCCGCAAGCTGGTAAAGGGTTAACCCGCCGCGCATGCAGTCCGCCAATCCGGACACCATCGCGGTGGGTGATTTCGAAGTCGCGCGGGTCAACGATGCCATCCACTGGTGGGATGGGGGCGCCTTTTTCGGCGTCGTCCCCAAGAGCCTGTGGAGCCGCCAGATCCAAGCCGACGAGTTGAACCGCATCGCTGTGGCTTTCAATTGCTATCTGGTCCGCACCGGCAGCCATAACATCCTGATCGAGACCGGCCTGGGAGATAAGCGCGACGCACGTGCGCGCGCTCACATGAATGTCCCCGCGGTCACCGAATCGTTGCCCGAGGCGCTGGCGCGGCGCGGGGTGGACCCGGAATCGATCGACATCGTCATCAACAGCCACCTGCATTGGGACCACGTGGGCGGCAACACCATCCTGCACGGGGACAGCGTGTCGCCGGCCTTTCCGCGCGCACGCTACGTGGCATCGCGCGGCGAGTGGGAGCACGCGCACGAGCGGCACGCGCGCGACGCCGGGAGCTACCTCGACGCCAATTACGATCCGCTGGTGGAGTCGGGACAGATGACCCTGGTGGATGGCGACCATGAAGTAGTGCCGGGCGTGTGGATGCGGCGCGCTCCGGGACACAATCGCGACATGATGGCGGTCACGGCGGAAAGTGGCGGGCAAACTTTCTGCTTTCTTTCCGACCTGGTGCCGACCGCCGCGCACGTGCAGCCCACCTGGGTGGCGGCCTTCGACCTGAGTCCGATGGAGACCATCGACAGTAAGGTGCGATGGCTGACGGCCGCGGCGGAGGGCCGGTGGTGGTGCGCGTTCTCTCACGATGCCAGGTTGGCCTTCGCCCGCATTGTGCGCGATCCGAAGGCGCAGTTTCGAGTGGAATAAAACGGTCGCCAGAACGGCATCGAGTTACGTGTCGTGGAATTTGCAGTGAGCTTCGCAGGTGGGGCAGGCAGTTCCCGGAGGAGAGCGCGAATCCGATCAGGTGTATCGTGCATCGGGGAGATTTAGACCACCGCAAGAGTGCTACCGTAAAACACCAGGGAGATTGACAACGGGCCTCTTCGCTATCTGGTGAGCGGATCGAATTTTTCGCCCTTCGAGTCAACCCAATCGCACGCCTCCATTGGTTTGGAACCGGCCCGAAAAGTTAGCTTTACACACCGTTGATGATTGCGAAGGAAAGCCCCCATCATTGTGTCGGCTAGGCGGGTATGATCGCGGAGCCAGGATGTCAGGTAGTCCACTAGCGCGCGTCCCGCCTTTGCATCTCCCTGTTCGATTCGGAGGACGAATTGCCCGACCCGCCTGCTCGCATTGTCATGCTGCTGCTTATGCCAACGCATTGAGCCGTATCGGGATGCACGCATGAGCCGCTCCTCGTGAGCAAAGTGCCCTACAATGCAAGCGATCAGGCGCTGCGTCACCTTCTGAATCTCTGGAGCCGGACCCTGGCTCGACAGGACCTTTTGGAGGTCGGAGACGGCCTCAAAGATCTCCTTGTGTTCGTCATCGATTTCCGTGACGAACACTGCATGCGATGTGCTCCATTTTAGGGAACGCATCGCTAGATTCTACCGCATATCAGAGTTACAGGCCTGTAATATTGTTTAGCTGTCGATGGCGTCCTAATAGAAGCCTCACGACGAATGAGCCTCGCCATGCCTGCCGCTTGACACGGGACTTTTCGGAATGATTCCCTGGGAACGGGACGCGGCGGTCCCGACCGGCGCTTGACCCCGCAAACCCCATATTTGTCGGCTATGTTTTTTTCAGAGAGTGTTTTCGATGTCGATTACCAGATCGTTGGCGATCAACTACTCTGCCGTTACCAGGAGTGTGACGAGCAGATTGTCCCGTGGGGGCGAGGGGCTGGTGCATGGCGCACGGGTGGCTCGGACTGGCTCCCATGCTGTCCCGAGATTGACATCGCATTCATGGAGGAGATCGCATCCACGTCGCGGTCGGCACGACCTTTAGGACCACGGCAGAAAAGCCGGATCGCCGCCTGTCAATTCCTGTTAAACGCATGGCCCTTGCACGTGCGGGACTTGGTGCGGCGATTTCCGACAGCGCAATGGCAATTGTTGATGTTCCTGAACGACGGTGGTGATGCTGCGCTTGATCTGCTCGAATCCAATCCCGCTCTTGGGTTTCTGATGGCGACCGGAACATTCGCGGAGAGGGGCGGCACCGCGAGCCTTCTGGTCGCGCTCTCCCAAAAGAGACGCCATCTGGCCGGCCAATTTGGCTTTCCACCGACCGAGGCGAGCTTGAAAATCCTCCAGAAAGTGCCGCCGAATGCGGTGACGCTTCCACTACTCGACTCCATTAGAGATGCCCTTCTCGATCACCGGTGCGAGCGGGTGCTGGCCCATATGTCCCGCGTAACGCCAGCGGTGCTGAAGGTTGTCATGCGCCCCGAATTGTTCGAGCGGTTCACGCCAGCGGCCATTCGGCAACTGGAACGGATCAGCCCCGAGAGACCCCAATTCGACATCTTGGGCCGTCTGGAGAATCTCGCCGACTCAGCCAACAGAAAGGGCGTTGTCGTGCCGATGATCCGATCACTGCGGGACATCGACGCCGCCTTTCGGCCACCTCCGCCGCTAGCCGGCAAACCGGCGCGTGCGCCGAAGGTCCGGTTCCCTGAGCCTCCGGTGGTGGAGACGGACACCATTAGAGCAATTCGTTCGCGGAGCGCGCTCAGACAGGAAGGCCATGTAATGCGGCATTGCATCGGTTCCAACCGCTATTATTTGCGCGAAATTCTGGGCGGCAACCTGTATGCCTATCGCGTGTCAGCGCCAATGCGGCTCACCTTGGCAATCCGCAGGGTGGCCGGTGAATGGCATATTGGCGAAGTGAAGAGTTTTGAAAATGCGCTGCCGACGAAAGCGGCGGTGGCAGCCATCGAAACCTGGTTGCGCGGACAGCCCACGCCGGATCCGCAGGCCGGTACGCTATCGACGGCGGAATTGGCGGCCAGTCTGGGCCGGAGAGGTACTTCTCTTCGCCTCTGAGTTCTTCCGGCCCCCGAAGTACCTGCACGGTGCCTGGCGAACCCTCAAACCCGGCGGCAGGACAGGAGCGGCGGGTTTCCGCCAAACGGCGACGGACGCAATAAACGCAACGGCCGGTGATGTGTGCTCGCCTTGGGTAGTTCTCTTTTGGATCGGTTGAGAATGGCAGACTGCTCGATTATTCGGCTCGTTTCCCAATCGTGCAATTAGCGTTCGACGGCCAGCGGCACCGACAGCCGGCGTTAACTGCCGCCACATCTTCGGCCACGCGGCCATTGCCCTCCCAACAGTCCCACCGAGAAAGGCCTTCCAGTTGGACGACAATCTCGCTGGCTGGGTCTGCTCCCGCTGCCTGGGGCTGTACGGGCGAAAAGCTTCACCGTAGAAACCGTTAAACTCAAACAGGATGACAAAACAGCAATTGATTGAGAAGGTCGCGGCCAAGGCCGAATTAGGAAAGGCCGAGGTTGCAATTGCAGTGGACTCTGTTCTGGACATGATCGCGGAGGCGCTCCGAGCAAACGAACGGGTAGACCTGCGCGGGTTTGGCAGCTTCGTAGTGAAAGAGCGGAAGGAGCGCCAGGGCCGCAACCCTCGCACCGGGGAGGCCATTACCATCGCCGCAAAGCGGGATGCGAGCTTCAAACCCGGCAAGGAATTGACGGAAAAGCTGGCGCAAGGCGAGACGGCACCGACGCCGATAGAGGCCCTATGAGGCCACCGGAAAAATCGGGCGGGACGGAGGTGCCAGTTGGCTGAGGTAAGGCTCCAAGAAGGTGAGACGGTGGAGAACGCGCTCCGCCGCTTCAAGAGACAGGTCGTGCAGGAGAACATCATCGGGGAAGTCAAAAGGCACGCCTTCTATTTGAAGCCGGGCCAGAAGCTCCGAGTCAAACAGGCATTGGCCCGTAAACGCAATCGCAAGAAGGCTCGCCGGGAGCCTGAGTAGATGGAAGCATAAAAACCAGTTTGCCACTGCGAAGGTGCCTATTGAAGCACAGCCCATCGAACAGCCATCAGGGAAGAAGTGGGGGTTCGGTCTCTGCGCCGCCCGGCGGGCCGGAGCTACCGGTTGGCCTGCCACATCTCAGCAACGCGCGTTTTGCGTCAAGTTGACCGTCTCTCGCCCAACCTCCAGTTGGCGCGTGATCCGACCGGTATACGGTAGAATCGCTCCAATATGCCTCTCTCCGCTGGGACACGTCTAGGACCTTATGAAATCCTCGCGGCCCTTGGCGCCGGCGGAATGGGCGAGGTCTATCGCGCACGAGACACGCGACTGAAGCGCGAGGTCGCAGTGAAAGTCCTGCCCCAGGAATTTGCCACGGACCCAGCTCGACGCCGGCGGTTTGAATTCGAGGCGCGTACCGTCGCTACGCTGAATCACCCCAACATAATTGCGATCTACGATATGGGGATGGAAGACAGCACGCCATATATAGTGACCGAGTTGATCGATGGCGAACCGCTGCGGGCGGGCGTATTGACGCTGCGGAAGAAGCTCGACTGCGCAGTTCAGTTTGCCAACGGTCTTGCTGTCGCGCACGATGCGGGGGTTGTACACCGGGACTTGAAGCCCGAGAATATCCTCCTGACTCGTGATGGCCACATCAAAATCCTGGATTTCGGGCTGGCGAGAATGAGTGCGTCGCGAACGGCCGCCGCAACCGCCGAGACAATGACAATCCACACGGAACCCGGCGTGGTAATGGGCACCGTTGGCTACATGTCGCCGGAGCAGGTTCGCGGCAAGGAAGCCGATCATCGTTCCGATATCTTCAGCTTCGGAGTAATCCTGTATGAATTGTTGAGCGGTGGCCGCGCGTTTCATGGTGAGACTTCGGTGGAAACGATGACGGCGATCCTTAAGGAGGAGTTGCCGGAGTTGCCGGAGACGGTGCCGTCCGGCGTGCGGGAGGTGGTGCACCACTGTCTGGACAAGGATCCGGGCAGGCGTTTTCAGTCGGCGCGCGATCTGTCGTTTGCCCTCACCGCGGTGTCACAAAGCCGGGCCACGAGCGGCGTCGCCCCGAATCTCGTAGAGACACCGCGCCGGCGGCACTGGATTCTTATGGCGGCGGCGGTTGGGGCGATGGCGCTGGCCATCGCCGCTTTCTTGC
>PLRZ01000310.1:7499-15289 GCA_003164075.1 Bryobacterales bacterium
TCGCCTGGGCGCCGGATGGAAGCGCCATCTACTATGATCGCTTCACCTCTGTGCCGAAGGGGATCTACAGCGTTCCGTTGCTCGGCGGCGACGAGCACCTGGTCTTCGCTGATGCCTTCCGGCCCGAAGCGCTCCCGGATGGAAGCCTGCTGGCAGTCAAGTTGAACTCCAACCACGAGTGGCAACTATTCCGCTTCTGGCCCGCGACAGGGAAGGTACAGGACCTTCCGGTGGCGGTGGTGGACGCGCAAGAGAGCCTTGCCAATCCGCGCGTATTCCCGGACGGTAAAGAAGCACTAGTCGATGGAGCGCCGTTGGGGAAGGAATCTGCCGGTATGAACCTGCTGGTAGTAGATCTCGTTACGGGTGCCACACGGCCACTCGCACCCGATCTTCCGCGGGGCACCGGCGCACCCGATTTCGCGGTGACGCGCGACGGCAAATCCGTACTGATTACACAGGAATTCGGACCATTTACCCGCGTTTTTTCAGTCCCGGCCCACGGGCACGGAACCGCCCAAACAGTGTTTACAGCAACCCACGAAGTGTGGGGAGTGGAAACGGCACCGGACGGAAGCATCTACGCGTGTGTAACGGACGTGCCGTCGGAGTTGGTCAGCCGCCCGCTGGATCGCGATGAGACGCAAACGGTGGCGCGGTTTCCATGGGTTTCCGACCCAGACTCGATTGTCGTCCTACCGGACGGGCGCGTGGTCATGGATGTGTTCTATTCGGGCCGCACCCGCCTGGTCGCCGTGGAGCGAGGGAAGTCCCCGGTTGCGATGGTCACCACCACGGAGGAAACCTCAATTCCGGCTACCATGGCGGGCCAGCGGGAGATCGCCTTCCTGATCGGGCCGGAACCACGCGGAACGATTGCGTTCGCCGACATCGAGACCGGGCGCATGACGCACCGAATCGCTCCTGGCAAAGGGGAGATCGTTTCGCTAGCGGCCTCGTCCGATGGCGCCACTGTTTACTTCGCCGCCGGTGGCACCATCTGGTCTCAGCCCTCGGCCGGCGGTGATGCACGGAAGATTCGATCCGGCAATGGGGTGGTAGCGGACCGTTCCGGCAAGACACTGCTTATCAGCGTCCTCGAAAGCCCAAAGATGCGCCTGTTTCGGGTTTCACTGGATGGCGCGCCAGAGAGCGAGATTCTCGCCGACTCGTCCCACTCGGTGGCATACCAACTCCTCTCGCCCGGCAGTTGGAACCCGGATGGCCGGCTGCTGGTTTCGCTTCACGATTCGTGGTTCATCGGACCGGCGGTGCTGGATACGAGTACCGGGCACGTACAGCCGCTTCCGTTCGACAACGGGAGCGATTATAGCTCTCTGAGCTGGCTGCCGGACGGCAGGATCATGGCGCTACGCACTGGCCTTCGTTCCACGTTATGGAGATTCACGACGGCGCGAGAATAGCCGTCCTATCCGGTCCGAGTGCCGGAAGCAATCCACATGAGCGAGAAGTCGCCTTCCCGGAGAAGTGAACGGTAGCTGCGGGAAAACGATTTCCCGAAACTGTACATCTGCCGGTCAGAGGGCACTTGCTGTGAGCCGACTCGCGGAAGTGCCTGCATCACCACGAGGAGCTTCGAACCGTCTTAGCGATCCGCAGACGCGAGAGGTCGCTCTCGGCACCTGGGCGCGTCCCGTAATCGGCCCTTCGGTGGTACGAGTCAGATGCTGATCCTCGCCCTGCCACATTCCCCCTAAATGAATCCGGTAGTGGGATTGTCGCCGCTCGATTCGCGGAGGGGATGGGGATTTCTATTTGGTCACGCCCACCAGATCCCCGACGGTCTTGATTTCCAGGTGGCCGTTCTCAAACACGGCGTAGTGGCGCAGGTGGGTGTCCAGGCAGATATTCCGGCTTGTCGGCGTGTCCTTGTGCCGCACCGTCTGAGCCGGTGTGTGGCCCACCAGTTGGTTTAAACCAGGCATTGGAATCAGCTCAGCCCAGTCCATCCAGTTGATACCGCCGACCTTTTGGTCACCGGAGCGGCTCGCTCCACAGCCCAGGAGGAAATGATGCTCGCCCCGATTGAGCCGGGTCCAGGCATCCCCGCAGATCTTGTCGATGTGTGCCCGGTAGTCATCCGGCTCGGTGTACTTCAGCCAGGCCGGATGAATACCTGCGTGGGTTACCAGCCAAGGCCGCTCATCACCTTCCAGCCAGATATGGAGTTTGAATTGCTGCCAGTCTCGCGCCGTCAGAGTGCCGTGGATGGTGATCCACTTCGCGGCATCGTAGCCCGCGCAGATCAATCGCCGGTTTTGACGGCCCCACTCGTACGACATGTCGTGGTTACCGAGTAGGCACGTCGTATTGGGATCATTCAGCCACTGCTTCACCTGTTTCGCAGTGTCCGACGCGTCGGTCACGCCGGTTTTGAAGTCATCGAAGAAGTCGCCCAGCAGCAGGAGATGGTCATGCGGCTCCCGCTCGATGATCTGATTCGCCCTGCGGATTTTGTCGTGTACGTCGGGAATTATCAGATAGCGCATTGTGGTCGCGGTCATCGGGTCATTGCCATGCACCCTCGAAATCTTCCATCGGCATGCTGGCCCTGGTGCCAGCGTCGTACACGCTCTCGCCAGACTCCGTGCACACCAGTTCGATGCCGTTGGTCCCAAGCGTCTTCCCGCTCCATGCTGTCCAATCCGTGGCAGAACCCTGATATGCAAGCGCGATGGCTTCTTCAACGGAATCGGCTGCAACTGTCCTGGTCAATTCAGTTACTTCATACGCGACGACGTTGAATAACATTTCAGGCTCCTTTCTGTATCGAACGTTTCGGTGCCAAGAACCAGCGCCACTCCCAGGGCGGGCGTTTGCAGCCGCTGCTCGTGTCACTCATGGTTGTCCCATTATCGGGTGTTTGCCTTCACCTTCGTGATTACCTTACGCCATTCTCGCCGGGCGCTTTTCGATGATGTCAGATCGGTCAATCGGTCGGTATCCATATCCCATTGAAAACTATGGACATATGGAGGCGCAAGATTACCCCTATGTGTCTGGAGTCGGGGCGCAGCTTGCCGGCGCCGTTCCCGTTGTATACGTTGAGCATTCGGGCGCCGAGGGCCGAGTACCTCACACTCTCGTCAACGCCGCTCAGAATCCCGCGCAATCCCGTAAGTATGTTGCATGCTGATCAGGATTTAGCCACACGCCAGGCCGGCATTGGTGGCCCGACCGGATTCTCGTCCCACGGACGGCAAACGGCAAGACGCATCCAGGTGCCGGTTGACGTTTTGGGCGCTCGTGGCAGAAGCGTGGTTCTAGCCCGGCCGCAGAAGCTATATCGAGACCTCCGAAGCGCGCCGATTTTGAAAACCCTCAGCGGAACATCTGCACGCAGATCCCGCGGACAAAGCGAATCGCAAAACGGATTGTTAGCGTCGCGAAGGGCACTGTTGAACAGGTGATTTCTTCGCGAACAACATGCCCTGCCAGAAACCAACCCTGCCGTCGCACGCGGAAGAGCGCGCCCATGTGGAAACACACGGATTCAGTGTCGATGGTCGTCCAACTTCACCAGCGGGTAGTGGTCGTCACGTCGGACAGGATAATGCGGTACCTTCATTCGTCAGTCATTACACCTGAATTATGCACACGATCAGGGTTCCGAGCATCTCCCGTTCACGTATTACGTCGGATGGTGTTCTCTGCAGGCCCAACAAGGCGTTTTGCAAGGTCAAGATCGCCAGAAAGATATGATTTTCTTGGACCTGCAACCCCTCAATCTCGGGGTATCGGCCATCTTTGCCTCTTACGTAGAGTGCGTTAATGCCGCCAAGTTCTTCCTCGAGGGCGTCGCATTCGTCGCCAAAGCAATAGTCCAGTAGATCGTCGAGGGCCTGGATTTGCAGTGGGTTCAGTCTCAACCCGTCGCGTTTGATTTCCGCTGGCGCCATTACCGACTCCGCCGACTCCTCCTCCGCGGCTCACACCGCCGGTCGATTCCGCGAGCGCCGGCGCGGCGCCCTGCGCGACCTCCACAACCGCCGCACTGCCGAAGTTGTCAGCGGAATGTTAGCAGGCCATCTTGCGCCGCGAGTCCGCACGCTCTCACGAAGTCGCGGTAGATACCTATGCAGCTTTCACAATCGCCCCACGAGATTTCACTGCAATCGCCGAACGTGGCGTTGAAGAGTTCGGGGTTGAACGCCGCCAGCAGTGTAGCGGCTGCTCGCGCACCCATTGTGTTGTCGTCGTTATCCTCCTGCTCGTTCAGAATTGCCGATGCGATAGGATTCCACGTGTCTAGCCACGCCAGCCATTCGCTGTATTCGCCGTAGCACAGTCGAAACTCGTAATGCGCGGCGCTCACATAACAGCGGTCGGGTTCGATCCCGAATTCTTCTCGAATTTCGTCGGCATCCTTGTAACCCAGCGTGAAGCCGGATGTGCCCCAGAGCTCTTGCTGGCGCGATCAAAGCAGTCTGGTATTCCGGCGCCATCTGGCAGATGCGGGTGTCCACACACGGCGGTCCAAGGTAAGGTGTCAGGTGCGACCAAGCATCAATGTCAAGTCCCATAATGTTTCTCCACGTGTTTTGTGATAAGTGCTAACCGGAGCTGTGACGCACCGGCTAGCAATACTGCTACCGCGGCGTTGTCGGGGATTAAGCCGTCTCCTCTCCCGCCGCTTGGTCCAATTCACGGCCGCTGACCGGCTCGGTGGCTTGCGCCACCTCTGGGACCGGCGGTGAGGGGACCAGATCTGTTGCCGGCGCCGCTCCTCGCGCCCCGCGACCACGAAAGTCCGGATGTTCTCCCGAGTCCTGGCGCTCATCATCGTCGCCAGTTCCTCGGCTGTCAGCTTTTCGATGCCATCCTCTAATTCCATCCGGTGCTGTACCGACTCGGCCTCGGTCCACCTTGCCGGAAATACCGCAACCCCCAGGGGCACCCTCTTGACACGTGCCAGCGAGACACTGACCCGTTCCGTACCGTTGCCTTTCACCTTTTTGCCCACTTGTAGGCAGTCCGCCAGTCGCAGGCCGTAGATCTTTCCCAAAAGCGGTTTGTCGGCGGTCGGCTTACCTTTGTAGCTCAAGAAGACCAGGACAGTCGGCTCCACCTTCTCGTTAAGTGTGAATCCCGTGCCGTCAGCAGCATGGAACCGGGTGGGTGCCCCGTCGATGGTCGCTAGGTTGTCGCCGCGACCCTTTGGAGACTCGGCACCGCATACAAGCTTCATCAGCAAGCCCATTAGTTTTCCCCTAGAGTTTGCTTTCAGGCCGTCGGCGGCGGTCGCAGCGGCGCGTTTCAACGTCTTTTCGAATTCCTCCAAGATCGCATCTTGGTTAAACATCGTCTCGTCCATTTTGAATCACTCCTTATAAAACAATTTGCGGCGGATGCCATGAATCAAGACAGGGCCGGCGCGGTTGCGGTTGCCGGCGCCACACGGCTCCGGGTGGCGAGCGTGATGACCGGGCAGCAGCCCGGCCGACGCTCGACCAACAGTAGATGATCGCGTTCCAGAACCATCAAGGCCCAATTTACGGATTGGTGGGTGACACCCATGTGCTGCAGTTTTCTTGTGGATACCTGCACACGACGGTCGTCGTTCAGCCCTGCCACGTCGCTCTCGTTGTTTGGCATTCCGTCCTTTTTCAGCTTTTGGCCTCTGCCCAGTTCGGCCCGCTGTGGGCCTCGACAAGGCCGTTGCAATTGGCCTTGGGGAAAATCGAGAGCATCCCCTCGACCATTGCTTCCTCTACCGCGGTTTTCGCGGCCGGCGCCTGGTCCGCGGCAAGCTCCAGCACCAGCTCGTCGTGGACCACATTGACGAGCTTGGCGTCGAGTCTCTTTAGCCGACGGTCAAGCGCGGCGAGAGCCGCAAGCAAGACTTCTGCTGCGCCGCCCTGAATTGGCGTATTCAGGAACGCCGTGTAGTACGACTTGCCGGACTTTCGCTTGAAGGTCCGGACCCGGCCAGAAGGTGTTCGGACGCTGTGCGGGGCTTCCGCCAATTCGGCGGTGCGATGCTGCCACCGACGAAGCCCACGATATGTGTCGAAGAACGCCTTGCGGTATTTCTCAGCTTCCTTCACCGACATATCTACTCCGTACTGGGTCTTCGCGTATTTGGCCAGTCCTGGTGCGCCCTGGCCAAATAGGAGACCGAAGTTCACGGCTTTCGCAAGTTGTCGCTGGCCTTTGGTGGCCGCATCGAAGGTGGCGCCGGTGAGAGCTGCGGCGGTCTTCCGGTGCAAATCGATCCCCAGGTCATAGGATCTGAGCATGGTCTTCTCCGGTGCGACGAGCGCCACCACTCGGAGTTCAATCTGACTGTAATCGGCCACCACCATGACGCGTTCCGGGGGAGCCGCGAATAGTGAACGGAAGTCCGAGTCTTTTGGAGGATTCTGAATGTTAGGGTTACGGCACGCGAGTCGGCCGGTGTCCGCGCCACCGATGACAAAGCTGGCATGAATGCGGCCGGTTACAGGGTTTATGTGCGCGGCGTAGCGGAGTCCGAAGCTTGTCAATTTCTTATTCAGGATCTTCCACCGCATCAGCGCCTTCACGAAGGGCAGGTCGGGGTACAGCGCCAGTACCTTGGCACCCGTCTTCGGCCCGCCCTTAACTCCGCGCTCCCATTGACGCAGGAGTGATGCCTCCACGTTTTGTTCAATCCACGTTGCTAGCTGGGTACTGCTGCCGAGGTTGAATTCAGCGCCGAGGAGGGTCTTGAGTTCCTGATGCACTTGCCTCCGGTCAGCCGCCCATTTGGTCATTAGTTGCAGTTGTGCCTCCCGGTCAAAGAAGCAGCCGTTCAATTGCATGCGGGCAATCGGGTGTTGTGCGTCCCTCATCAGCTCGTAACAACGTAGCCGGCCTTTCCTTCGGATCTTGCGGTCCAGCAGCGGGAAGAGTCTGTGGACGAGGACAGCATCCCGGTCCTCGACCGGCATCGACATGCGCCAGCCCCAGGAACCGCCGTGTCCAACCGCAATCATCGGTAATACACCGCCGCCGTGTTCACATATTTGGCCAGCCGCGAGCGTACTCCACTCGTCGGAGCACATGATTACCGGGACATTTGGGTTCGCCAGTAACTCGTCCGCGGCCCGAGGTACATACAAATGATTAGTGGAGCGCGTCGGCTGCAATATGGAAACGACTCACCCCTTGTTCTTGCCGGCCAGCGTCACCGGCTCGTCGAACATGATTCGGCAATGTGAGATGCCGCCGTCAGTCCGGTAGGGCGTCAAGATCCCCGACGGGGCGCCGGTATCGACCCGGTCCAGGCGGAATGCAGCGGCACTCGAACTGACGTGGCACAGGCCGGCCTCAATGGCGTCCTTCGGCCGGACACCGTGCTCGACCAGCTTCGCGAAGTCGGCCGGGCTCAGATTAGAATCCGACAGGTCGCTGACCTCTGCGCCGGTGGCCGTGGCGTGGATGCCGTCGGCAGCCGGCGCCGCAATAACGGGTTCAGGCTGGGGTACTTCCGCCTCACTGTTCGACGGTTCGATGCCGAGATTGCCGCAGGATGCGCCTGGATTCTCGGCCTCGTGGGCGTCGTACTCCGCATCGGCCTGGTTCGCGAGCGCTAACTCGGGAGAATCGTACCTGCCGATGACCCGCTTGGTGCCTAAGGCCTTAAGGTCCAGAAAATTGTGAATGGTGTGACTCATAACGCGCGAAACAACTTTCTATCGAGTGAAGGACCGTCGAGGCGACGCTACATGAATCTGCCTTCTTATCATCCAGGTCACGCGTAGCATAGTGGACGTCCTCCTTGAAGATCGCCTTTTTCCTCCTTGTGA
>PLRZ01000738.1:0-3899 GCA_003164075.1 Bryobacterales bacterium
GGGCCGTACGAGAAAGTGGCCAAAGAAGCGTTTTTCAACGTCACGCTGCCGGATCCCGCCTGGCCGGCCAAGGACGTGGACGAATACCTGCAGGGTTTCAATCGCGGCACCATCATCAGCACGGCGGTCCATGAGGCGTATCCTGGCCATTACATCCAATTCTTGTGGGTGCCGTCGGCCACCAGCAAGGTGCGCAAGCTGATGGGTTGCGGGTCCAACGCCGAAGGCTGGGCGCACTACACCGAGCAGATGATGTTGGACGAAGGTTACGGCAATGGCGACCTGAAGCTGCGTCTGGGCCAATTACAGGACGCGCTATTGCGCGACGCGCGCTACGTCGTGGGGATCCAAATGCACACCGGCAAGATGACCATGGAGCAGGCCATCGATTTCTTCGTGCAGGAAGGCCACCAGGTGCGCCCCACTGCGGAGAAAGAGGCCAAGCGCGGAACCTCCGACCCCACTTACCTGGTATACACGCTGGGTAAGTTGGAGATTCTGAAGTTACGGGAAGATTACAAAACGATGAAAGGAGGGAAATATACGTTACAAGGCTTCCACGACGCCTTCTTGCAGCAGGGCACTCCGCCGGTCAAAATCGTGCGCAAAGCGCTATTAGGCAACGATTCGCCGGTGCTGTAGGCCGGCGGCTAACTTATTTCACCACAGAGACACAGAGACACAGAGAAAACCCTAAGATAAAGTCAGGACGACAAGATCTCTGCCCTCTCCGCAAGCCGCCATCTGGGCGACCCGGACCGACGCGCAAGGTACGCCTCGCCGAGATCTCTGTGTTCTCCGTAACCTCTGTGGCCTCAAACCTACGGGGACGGCGCCGTACCGCCGATACCACTCAGCCTTCTTAAGCTTTTCTCTGTGTTCTCCGTAACCTCTGTGGCCTCAAACCTACGGGGACGGCGCGGCACCGCCGATACCACTCAGCCCTTCTTAAGCTTTTCTCTGTGCTCTCCGTAACCTCTGTGGCCTCAAACCTACAGGGACGGCGCCGCACCGCCGATGCCACTCAGCCTTTCTTAAGCTTTTCTCTGTGTTCTCCGTAACCTCTGTGGCCTCAAACCTACAGGGACGGCGCCGCACCGCTCACTGTCACTCAGCCCTTCTTAAGCTTTTCTCTGTGTCTCTGTGCCTCTGTGGTGAACGTCCTGCCCTCACCACACCGCCGCGCCCCTCGCCGAAATCTCTGTGATCTCCGTAACCTCTGTGGCCTCAAAACTACGGGGACGGCGCCGCACCGCTCACCGTCACTCAGCCTTTCTTAAGCCTTTCTCTGTGTCTCTGTGCCTCTGTGGTGAACTAGCCCTCACGCAACCAGCCGCACCACCCACACCGACGCGCAAGCCACGGTAGTCCCGATGGCCGCCCCGGCCAACACGTCGCTGAGGAAGTGCATGCCCAGCAAGATGCGCGAGGCCGCCACGCTCAGCGCGCAGAACAACAATCCCGTGGCCAGGTCGGGGTAGAAGCGGCTCAGCGCCACCGATACCGCAAAGGCCGTGATGGTGTGGCCCGACGGGAACGAGAACTGGTCGGGAGGCAGCAGCGTGGCCCAACAGTGCGGCTCGATGGCGCAGGGGCGCCTGCGGCCCGTGGCCTTCTTGAGACGGAGGAACGTGGCCACGCCCAAGCCGGCCGCCAGTCCAGCGGCGCCCACTGCCGGAAAACGGCTGTCGCCGCCGGCCAGCAGGATGATCACCCCCATCGCGTACCACAGCCAGCCGTCGCCGCCGCGCGTGGCGCATACCATCCACACCCGGATCCAGCGGGGCGCATGCCAGCGCTGCACCCGCAGCATCAGCGTATGGTCGCGACGGTCGATGTAGCTCAACATGGCGCTGGTGCGGGTCATGCGGCCACCTCGGCCACTTCCACGGTGGCGAACCGCACGGCGCGCGCGCGTAGGTAGCGGGACATCCACCACCGCGCGAAGACGCTCTCCATGGCGTAATTCCCGGCCATTACCAGCGGCACGCCCAACGCCAGCGGGGCCAGCGGCAAAGTCAGCGGATTGTGGCGCACCATCAGCCCGCCGATGGTGAGCACGTCGCGCGTCAGCTTCCAGTAGCTGCCCGTGGCGCCCCGCACTCTGCCCAGTCCGCGGCGCAATCCGTCCAGGTATTCCTGCCGGCTGCGCGCGCGCGGCACCACCGTCCAGGCGCTGCCCACAGAGGCCATGGCGTGGGCATCGCTGCCGCCCACTTCGATCTTCGCGGAGAAGTCGGCCAGCACGGCGGCGTTTTCGTTGNNCGGCGGCCGGTCAGGCTGGAGAACACGTGGTTGGCGCTAAAGAGCAGCCTGCGTTCGTGGAGCCAGGCGGACAGGGACTCGAAATCGTGGCGCCGCCGCTGAATCTCTACGTGATCGCGGTCCGTAATGTCATAGATACCCACGTGGAGTTCGGTGCCGCTGGGCAAACGGCAGGTGGCTTCCTCGCTGAGGAAGAAATCGGGCCGCGAACGGAGTGCTTCGGCGGCGTCGATGGAGTCGTGATCGGTAATGGTCACGAGATCCATCCCCAGGCGCTTCAGTTTATCATATACAGCCAGTGGCTCGTTGTAGCTTTCCCGGCACACGCTCCGCAAAACCGGAATCGTGCACATTCCCGAGTGTCTGGTGTGGACGTGCAAGTCGCACCGCATACTTCTAGTTGTAAAGGGCTAACGGCTACAGTTCCATGACACCCACACAAAACATCCGTTAACGGAATTGATTTTGTCACCCGATCTGCGACGCCACGGGAACCATGGCACAATCGGACAGATGCGGAAGCTCGACTTTGTCTTCTTCGACGCCGGCGGCGGCCATCGGGCCGCGGCCAACGCCCTGCGGCAAGTCATGGAGCGGCAGCAGCGCCGCTGCGAAATCCGCATGGTGAATCTGCAGGAACTGCTCGACGGCATNNCTCACCGCCGGCATGCACCTGGTCATCCGGCTGTTTCATCCGCAGCAGGTGCGCATGCTGGTGGATTTCTGGCGCAAGAGCCGGCCCGATATGGTGGTCTCCCTCGTACCCAATTTCAATCGCGCCATGGGCGAGAGCTTGCGGCGCGCGCTGCCGGGAGTTCCGTTCGTCACCATCATCACCGACATCGCCGATTATCCCCCGCACTTTTGGATGGAGCGGCAGGTGCAGCACTTCATCTGCGGGTCCGGCAAAGCCGTGGCGCAGGCAACCGCGATGGGACACGCGCCTGCCATGGTGCACCGCGTTTCGGGGATGATTCTGAATCCGCAATTCTACGATCTCGCCCCGCTCGACCCGGCAGCCCGCCAGGAAGCGCGCGCCGCGCTGGGTTTCGATCCCGGCCTGCCGGTGGGCCTGGTGCTGTTCGGCGGCCAGGGCGCGGCCGTGATGTTGGACATCGCGGCCAGCCTGCAGGACCGCCAGTTGTTGCCGATCTGCGGCCACAACCAGAAGCTTCGCGACAAGCTGGCGGCCCTGCCTCACCGCGCGCCGATGTTCGTGGAGGGCTTCACGCGGGAAGTGCCGCGCTACATGCAACTGGCCGACTACTTCATCGGCAAGCCCGGCCCTGCCAGCATCAGCGAGGCCGTCGCCATGCGGCTGCCGGTGATCGCGGAGTCGAATGCCTGGACCCTCCCCCAGGAACGCTACAACGCCGAGTGGATCCGCGAGCAAGGCGTAGGCGTGGTGTTGCCGAACTTCCGCGGAGTTGCCCGGGCCGTCGAGGAGATGTTGGAGCCGGCGGCCTTCGCGCGATTTCGCGCCGCCACCGAACGGCTCCACAATCGGGCCGTGTTCGAAATCCCCGACATCCTGGAAGCCATCCTGGACGCGCCGGTCTCCGATTCGTCGGCAAACGACTAACCCCGGACGTGGCGCAGACACTCGTGTCTGCGGCGCCGAGACTCTGGACTCC
>PLRZ01000738.1:3945-4588 GCA_003164075.1 Bryobacterales bacterium
AGGAGTCCAGAGACTCATCTCGGCGCTCCGGATACCGCTCCCGAAGAGGGTCGAGATGAGTCTCCGAACTCCTGATGTCGTGGAACTTGTGGCGAGCCCGTGGGCACGTCGTCCAGACTTATCCCAGCGCACTTAGATTCCTGACAATTCCTTGACTCGATTAGTGGCCGGTCAATGCCACCGCCAGAGCGATCAGAGACTTGATGCCTGGCACGATGCTGCTTGCCTCGGCGTTCTCCTCCAGCCTGTGCGGCATATACTCCACCACCGCGCCCACCGCGACCGCCGGGATGCCCATGCTCACCGCGATATTCGAATCGTTCGAGCCCGCGTCCTGTGCCGCGATCGCTGCGGTCCCCGGCTTGCGGAAGTAGTTACTCGTGGCCACCGCCGTCTGCACCAGCGGGTGATTGAGCCGCGCTGTCTGTGGAAGCGCTTTCGAATAGTCGATGCCCATTTTCTTCTCCATGCGGAAGCCCACGCCCTCCTGTTCGCCGATGCGGCGCGCGGTGGCCACCACGGCGCTCTCCAGGCGATCCTGCGTGGCGCTGTCGAGCGACCGCAGGTCCACCGTGAACCATGCCTCGCGCGGGATGGCGTTCACCACCGTGCCGCCGCCTAACATGCCCACGTTGATGGTGGG
>PLRZ01000197.1 GCA_003164075.1 Bryobacterales bacterium
GTAGCCTGCGGGCGGCGTCCACGCCATTCAACTGGGGCATGGAGATATCGAGCAGGATGATGTCCGGCTTCAGTTTTTCCGCGGCCACCAGCAGTGACCGGCCGTCTTCCACTGCTCCCACCACTTCACACTCGGGTTCCAGTATCCTTCGAAGCCCATCCATGACCAGCGTGTGGTCATCCGCAATCAGCACGCGCGGGCGTGTCATGGGTCCATCCTCTTNNCAGGGGGACTCGAACATCGATCTGCGTTCCGTGACCTGGCCGCGAGTCGATCGAAACGATCCCGTCCACAAGCCGCACCCGTTCCCGAATGCCGACTAAGCCAAGCCCGCTTTGGTCCGCCACCAAGCCCGGATCGAACCCCTTTCCGTCATCGGTGACAGATAGGAGGATGCCATCTTTGTTCCCTCTAATTGCCACCATCACCTTCCTGGCGCCGGAGTGCTTCGCAACGTTGTTCAGACATTCCTGCGTGACCCGGTAGAGGCACAACGAGACTTCTAAGGGAATGGATTCCGGCACGCTGCGATGCGCAAGCTTGAGCCGGATCCGGTGTAGTTTCATGAAGTCGGAACAGTGGGACTCAATCGCCGCCACCAGGCCGAAATGCTCAAGCACCGAAGGATGGAGCCGGTGAGCCACGTGGCGGAGGTCATCCGAGAGTTCATCGACCCGCTCGCGAAGCGATTGGAGCTGTTTGCGGAGGAGATGGGCGGAACCGGGCGGCTTCAGGGCCAATGTGGCCACCTCGTTTGCCAGCATGGCCATTCTCTGGTTCAGGTCGTCGTGGAGTTCTCGCGCCACGCGTTTGCGCTCTTCTTCCTGAGCAATCAAGAGGTTCGCCGTCAATCGACGGAGTTGCTCCTCGCTCCGGCGTAGGGCATCCTGGGCGAGTTTGCGCGGAGTGATGTCGATACCGGTGCTGATGACTTGCCTGACAGCACCATCCGCACCACGGTCCCCGATGCTTGACGAGGCGATCACCCTTCTGGATCCGTCCTTCCCGATCCAGGTCCTTTCGTAAGTGCTCGCGGGCCCCGTGCCTTTGAGGATGCCCGCAATCACGGATTTCGCCTCGTCCACTTCTTCCGGTGGGAGCAGGAAGTCCCAAAACGTCCTGCCCTCTACCTCACGGAAGGAGTAGCCCGACCTCTCCTGGGAGGCGTGGTTGAAGGCGATAATGCGGCCAGCGGGGTCGAGAATGACGATCAGGGCGCCGCTCATGTCCAGGAGGTTGGCCGACAGNNTTCATCACGTCGATATCCATGAGCGCCATCAGCACCCCGTCGATCTTGTTCTCGGCGGTCTTGTACGGTCTCATCCGCAGGGAGTACCAATGTCCGTCCCGGCCCTGAACCTCTCTTTCAACCAGGCTGCCTTTACCGCTCACTTCCGAGATCAGGCTGTCCAGGTCGGGCACATCAACGTTGGGCCTGATATCGCTGATTGGCCGGCCCACGTCGGCGGGAATCAGGTTCAGCAACGGTTCCGCCGCGGGAGTGAAGCGCCGGATTCGCCGGTCGCCTCCCACGATGATAACCGGGATGCTGACGCCGACAAGCAGATTGCTCAGATCGTTCGCGAGTTGGCCCAGTTCCGCGTTCCGGTTCTGCAACTCCTCGTTTAGCGTGCTCAATTCCTCGTTCGAGGATTGCAGTTCCTCCTTGGCAGTCTCCAGTTCTTCGTTGGTGCTCTGCAATTCCTCGTTGGCCGACAGGACTTCCTCATGTTCCACCGTCAGCGCCTCGTTTGTGGCTTCCTGGCTCTCGATGATTGACTGCAAATGTTCCCTGGTGGAGGCCAATTCCTGTCTCAGATGGACGAGTTCGTCTTCCCCCCCGGTTTGACGCGGTTCTACCACTTCTCGCGGCGGCGCCTCCTCGATCAGGATGAGGAAATCCGCCCCATTCGCGAGGCGGCCTTTCATCGGTATGACTTCCAGATTGACTGTCTTCGATCCGCCGTCCCAGGGAAAGCGGATACTTTCCCTGCGAACCGGGGCCTCTTCCTTTTTTGCCCGGTGAATCGCCGTGCGGATATCCAGCGCCAGTTCTTCCCGCACCAGTTTCAGCACATGGAGGGTTGCGGCGCCTCGCGTCGGCGCCAGGTATGGTCCGGCGTTCCCCTCGAAATGGAGGACATGCAAGCTCGCGTCTACCACCAGGGCTGCCGCGGCGTATCGCTGCCAGATGATGCGCTCGACGGCCTTCTGCAGGTCGAACGCGGCGGCCGTCAACTCCGCCGGGGCGGCGCGCGCCGGCGCTGTTGCCTGATCCACAGGCGCCAGGGCCGATCTAGAGACGGCCGCCGCCGGGTTCCGCGAATAGATCTTGCACTTGCTCTCCTCCTGGATAAAGAGATGAGCGGAGGAACCGAGGGCCTCTGATTTTCCAAGCAAAAGAAAACCGGCCGGCTTCAGGGCGTAATGGAAGAAGGAAAGCACCCGCTCCTGAAGCGGCGCACTCATGTAGATCAAGACATTGCGGCAACTGATGAGATCGAGCTTGGAGAAAGGCGGATCCTTGCCTAGGTCATGCCGGGCAAACACGCACCGCTCACGGACCCGCTTGCCGATCTGGTAGCTATCCCCCACTTTCACAAAGAAGCGCTTAAGACGCTCCGGGGACACATTGGCCACGGCAGTTTCCGAGTATGTGCCGGCCCGTGCCGTGTCAACGGCCGGAGCACTGATGTCGGTGCCGAAAATCTGCATAGCGGCCCCGGAGGCCCGTTTGTCCAGAAATTCCAAAAGCGTTATTGCAATCGAGTACACCTCCTCGCCCGTGGAGCATCCGGGAACCCATATGCGAAGCGGTTCCCCTTGCGGCCGGTTCACCATCAGCTTTGGGAGAACTCTTCGTTGCAGCGCTGCGAACGCCTCCGGCTCCCGGAAAAAGCTGGTTACGTGAATAAAGATATCCTGGTAGAGCGCTTGCACCTCGATAGCGTTCTGCTCAAGGTGCGCTCCGTAACGTTGCAGGCTCTCGATTTTATGGAGGATCATCCGGCGCGCGACACGCCGCTTGATCGTACCGGTTTTGTAAAGACTGAAGTCGACCCCCGTGGCCGTCCGCAGAATGTGAATGATCTCTTGAAGACCGGCCGCGCCCACCAACGGCGGTTCCGCCTGTAGCACGGCGGCAGTTCTTTTGGCGTAAGGTAGGTGCTGGAGCCGGATAAGCTCCCGGGCAATTTCCTCGGGCGGGAGAACAAAATCCACGCACCCCGCCAGAATCGCGCTCTCCGGCATGCCAGAATAGCCAGCCGACTTGGGGTCCTGCGCAAAGGCAACGCCGCCCGCGGACTTGATGGCCTGCAACCCTACCGTGCCGTCGGATGCCGTTCCCGATAGGATGACCCCGATGGCGGCACTCCTCTGGTCCTCCGCAAGGGAAACAAAGAAGCGATTAATCGGCAAGTGTCTGCCGGCGGTCCGCCGGCGGGACAGGAGCCGCAACGTCCTCTCGCGAACGGCCATATCGTGGTTCGGCGGGATCACGTAAACATGGTTCGGTTCCAGGACCATTCCGTCTTCCACCTGGATAACGGGCATCTCCGTTGTCTTGGAGAGTAGCTTGTGCAGAATGCTCTCATGGTGAGGATCAAGGTGCTGGACCACCACGAACGCCATCCCGGGGTTGACCGGGAGGGCCTTGAGCAACGCCGTGCAAGCCTCCAGGCCCCCGGCGGAGGCGCCAATCCCCACAATCGGAAATTGAGGTCTGGAGATTACGCCGGAGGATTTCGCCGCAACGTTCAGCCGGCCTTTCGCGCGTGACGCCGGAGTTTTCGTCGGTCCCTTCTCTTTCTTCGTCACGTGGTCCTCCGCTGCCGGGTTATTCCTGCCGCGTCGGCCGTGTGCCATCAAGCGGCAGAACCTGGGCCAAGCTTCGGAAAAAGTGAGGCAGAGAGCTGGTCTCGGCACTTCCTCATGAACAGCGCCATAACCTTGCCTTCCTAAAGTATTAGCCGCCACGATCCTCTTCGCAGGAACCCTTCCAGTCGCCTAGCTGGCCGAGTTCTCAAGTCCAGCGAGACCACTTCCGGGCCGGAGAGGCTGCCTCTTTAGCCGGCTTTTTTGGTTTCACCAGTGTTCGCTTTATTCAAGGCGTATGGTATTCCAATCGACCGAATCAGTGAACTCTAGTGAATCCGGAGCTCTTATTCGAGGGCGCTGCTGAAACGCCGGCGGTTGTTCGGCACTTGCTGGAACGCCGGCAGACCTGGCGACCGTGCCGAGACTGCCGCGCACCGCTTCTTCGGTCCGCTGGAGCGAGGCGAGAAGCGAGTTGCGCGACGCGCGCCGCACGCTCGGATCCGCCACGAAGCGCAACGCGGCCGGAATTTCACGGCTCATTGCTATAGCTTCGAGCTCAATGTACACACCAGCGTCGCGCTGTTCGAAGCGAGCGATGCTACCTATACATGGCCGGGGCTGGGTTCGTCGATCCTCCTGTGCTCCCGAAGCGCTCCTAGATTCGGAAAACATCATTCTCGGGCTTCTCGCATTCTTCGCAGCATCGACAAGTTGGCCGCATTCGTCGCATACAACTATTCTTTGTACCATGCCCGGGGCGAGCGCGCTATCAGTCGTCTGCCTAGGCAAATGGCATTGATACCGAAGAGTCCAGCCGAACGCCTCGACTACCCGGATGTTCCTCTCGCACAATGCTTTGCGGATGCATGCCAAGAGAGACATGGCGCGCGCTGACGTAGGCGCGCATAGGTCATTTGCCGTGCCTTCATCATCAAGGCTGAATCAGACCCTGCCGGATGGCGTGCCGTATCAGGCTGGCTGCCTCATGAGCATCAAGTTTCTTCATAATGGCGGAGCGATGTGCGGCCGCGGTCTTGAAGCTTATTCTGAGAGCTTTCGCAATTTGCTGGGAACTCTTGCCGTCTGCAATCAACTGCATGACCTGTTGTTCACGGCCGGTCAGGAGGGGCCCACCTTTGCCGGCGAGGGCCAGCAGGTGCCGAATCAACTGGGCGCTTTTCTCGCTGAATTGCAGTGCCTTCTTGAGCCCGGCGAACGCGGGGTGAGTCTCTGGCAGATTGTCAAGCGTTACGCTGAAGCTCCCAGCAATGGAGGACAAAACTGTGTTAAAGTCCTCGGTCATCAGGGAACTAAAGTGGCCGATCGTCTCCAACTTGTAAGAGCTGACGTCCCTGATAATGAGCCCGAGGTTCAACGTCTTACCGTCGGGACGAACGGCGTAAAGACTTGCCAAGCAAACTCGTGCATTGGCGCGGCCGTGCACCGGAACACCGCTGATCTGAATGTTGAGAATTGGCATTTGGTTCCGAAGGACTTCGCGGCATAACGGTTCGAGGGCAGAAGCCTGCTCGGGAATCACTTCTCGGAGCGTCTGGCCGATATGTTCGTTTGCCAAATGGCCGTCAATGACCTTCAGCGCTGCGTTGATGCGGACGAATCGCAAATTCTGATCGAGAAGTGCGAAGCCGACGGGTGCGGCAGCGATTAGCTGCAGCAATTGAAATTTCTCCCGCTTCAGTTGAGCGATTCCATCGCGCAAGCGGTCCACTGTTCTTTTGTCGCGGGCATTCATAAGCGCACTCCGTCCTTTCGAGACCAGTTCCTCCAAACCGCCATCGTTTCTCTATGCGATCCTGAGGTGCTTGAACACGGGAACCGGCTGTTCCGCAGAATGTGGACGATCTCTTGAAGGTCGGTCGCACCCACAAACGGCGGTCCCGCCTCCAGCACGGTGGCGGTTCTCTTTGCGTAAAGTAGGTGCTGGAGCCGTATAAGCCCCTGGCAATTTCCTCGGGCGGGAGAATAAAATCTACGCACCCCGCCAGAATCGCACTCTCCGGCATGCCAGAATAGCCGGTCGACTTGGAGCCCTGCGCAAAAGCAACGCCGCCCTCGGACTTGATGGCCTGCAATCCTACCGTGCCGTCGGATGCCGTTCCCGATAGGATGACGCCCGTTGGCGGCGCTCTTCTGGTCCTCCGCAAGGGAAACAAAGAAGCGATTAATCGGCAAATGCCTGCCGGCGGTCCGCCGACGGGACAGGAGATGCAACGTCCTCTCGTGACCGGCCATATCGTGGTTCGGCTGGATCACGTAGACATGATCCGGTTCCAGGACCATTCCGTCTTCGACCTGGAGGACGGGCATCTCCGTTGTCTTGGAGAGTAGCTTGCGCAGAATGCTCTCATGGTGAGGATCAAGGTGCTGGACCACCACGAACGCCATCCCGGGGTTGACCGGCAGGGCCTTGAGCAACGCCGCGCAAGCCTCCAGGCCCCCAGCGGAGGCGCCAATCTCCACCACCGGAAATTGAGGTCTGGAGGTTGCGCCGGAGGATTTCGCCGCAACGTTCAGCCGGCCTTTCGCGCGTGCCGCCGGAGTTTTCGTCGGTCCCTTCTCTTTCTCCGTCACGTGGTCCTCCGCTGTCAGGTCGTTCCTGGCTGCGTCAGCCGTTTGCCATCAAGCGGCAGAACATGGGCCGGTTTTGGCCAAAGTGAGGCAGAGAGTCGGTCTTGCGCTTCATCACGAGCAGCAACAACACCATCCTAAAGCATACAATGCGGGCTCCTGACTGAACCGCCATGTGATCGGACCAGATCGGACCAGTGTGCTCGAACCGAACCACGGGACTGGACACTTGCCTAGTTCCGCCTGCTGCTGCCACGGGCTAACATCTAAAGTACGTGCAACATGACGTAGGTGCGGCAATTGACCGCAGAAGACCACAATGACGCCGCGTTTGGGCCAAGTGATTGATATTTCAGGACATCATGCCCAGGTTTCATGCTAGAAAGATCGTCGGAGTGGGGCCGTCCGTTTTGCCGGCGACTTTCTCCGTGGGCAGGTTTACGCCACGCGAGACGCCAGGGCCAACGGTGTCACACTGAAAACCGGCGCCAACGCGGAAATAGAGTGAACGCGGAAATGAGGAGCACACCATGCCGGGAACGTATAGAATGATCGAACTCGTTGGGACCTCGCCCGTTAGTTTCGCGGAGGCTGTAAAAGTCGCGATCAACGAAGCGTCGAGCAGCGTTCAACACATGGATTGGTTTGAAGTCGTCTCGCAGAGCGGCAGGATCGCAGACGGCAAGCTGCTGGAATTCCAAGTCACCCTGAAGGTCGGCTGCAAGGTGATGAGTGGTCAGGCGGTTTAGCGACCGGCACGGAGGTCAGCTTCGTGAGCTGAGGCACTCTTCGTTCCGTCAGCCTTGCCTGATGGGTTCCGTCAATTGGTAGGTGGGGTGATGCTGAGCATTCAGAAAATTCTTGTTCCTGTTGTGTTCACGGATACTTCCAGGCACGTCGTGCACCAGGCCGCTTGGCTGGCGCGCCGCTTTCATGCGGAGATGATCCTGCTGCACGTGGTGCCGCCTCTCAGCTATCCCGTCGGCGTGCTGGAGAGCGGGGACGAGATCACTGCGCGGGATTTGCACGCGCACATCGTCCAGCGGGCTCAGAAAGATCTGGATCAGGCGCTTCGGCCAGAGCTCGATGGGATTGCGGTCACACGCGTGCTGCTCAGAGGCGACCCGGCCCACGAGATCGTGAAGTCGGCTCGCGACCGCAACGTCGACCTGATCGTGATGTCGACTCGTGGTCTTGGGGCGTTCTACCGCTTTCTGCTGGGCTCAGTGACAGCGAAGGTACTGCACGAGAGCCATTGCCCGGTCTGGACAGGCGCTCACCTGGAGGAGGCGCCGGCGGGCGAGTTCTCGATCCGCCACGTTCTCTGCTCGGTGGATTTGAGCCCTCACAGCAACCACACCGCGTCGCTGGCCGCCGAGATGGCCGCCGCAGTCGATGCAACGCTTACGCTCGTCCACATCACGACCGGCGTGGAGGTCTGGGGTCCCGGCGGATCCCATGTCGACCCCGTGTGGAAGGAGATGATCGTCGGCAACGCCATCAAAGAGATCGCCCAGCTTCAGCAGGACGTGGGCACGAAGGCCGAAGTCATCATCGATAGCGGCAATGTTCCGGAGCTGTTGAACCGAGCGGCAGAGCAAACGAAGGCTGACGTCCTGGTCATCGGGCACAGCCCTGGGCGAAGCCATCTGGGGGACAACGGCGAAGGCTATGGGATCATTCGGGAATCGCACATCCCGGTGCTGAGCGTAGGAGCCGGTTAGGGTTAAGCTCGGGATTTGTATCAGCGCGATTGCGTTTCGTCGCCTCACTCACCTTTGCTCCCAGCGGAAAGGTCGTCGTAATCGTCGGCTGCAGGAAAGCTCCCGGGCGATTGATCCTTTCGCCGCCCATCAACACGGTGGCCCCATGAGCGATGGCTCGTTTTACCTGGCCCAGGTGGAGCAGGGCTGCTTCTGTAGATAGTGGGCCCAATGTTGTCGTCGTCTGCGAGGTTCTCTGCTGATACTGCTACCACGCCCGCCGGTAGGGCTCGCCGTGCGTGATAGACCACGCGTAATCCTGGCAGGATGCCTCCAGCGAGTCGTAGTCGGCAAATTCGTCGTCAATCGCGACACGAAGGTGGGTGTCTGGCAACCTAGCTTAGCTAGCTAAGCTAGCGACAACGCGACCGGGATTCCTCGGGTGTCGGTGGTTCCACGCCTCCAATTGCACCGGAGTGAAGACCTCCTGCGTGGTGATCGTGCACCACTGGGTGTGGTGGGCGGCGCGTTTTGATTCCGAAATAGTTGGCGTCGCCGACGGGCTTTTCGCCCCACTGTGATTCAATGGCCCACTGCGCACTGAGTAGCGCCGTGGGGCACCCAGGTGCTTCGAGCGCGGTGGCGATGCGGGCGACCTGGGCCAGCCGGGCTTGACGATCAGTGTCATCGGACATTCTTCAATTCCTCCGAATCGATTAGTTGGCCGGCCAGAACCAGATCCTGCGCGCGGCTATGCCACCGTCGCGACCATGTCAGCCGCTCCCGCCACGCCCCCCAAAGCCGCCAAGGGCGCGCGGAAAGTCGCCAAGGTTGCGCCCAGCAAGGCCAAGACAGGCAAGGGTGCCAATGCCAAGGCCGGCGCGCCCACGGCGCGCGAGGGTAGCAAGAAGGCCACGATACTGGGCATGCTCGCCAAGGGCGCCACACTCGCGCAACTGATGGTTGTCGCCGGCTGCAGGCGCATTCGGTCCGCGGGTTCTTGAGTACCGTCGCCAAGAAGCAGGGCATCACGATCGAGTCCTTGCGGAACAAGGACGGCGAGCGGTTCTACAAACTCGCCAAGTAGACCGCGCAGGACCGCGCCGCCAGTCTCCATGGGCTGGCGGCGTTCTCTGTCTTCAGGGTCACAGGAATTCGCCAGCCATCGCGCGGACCGCTTCGTCGCAATCCAGAGTGATGCGCTTCGTCAGCGCAAGCGCAAGCTGGTACACCATCAGGTTAATGCCGGGAGACGTCAACAAGTTCCGAACCCTTTTTCGAACGTCGCTATCGTAGCATCCTTCTCTGTCTGTTCCCCGACGAGTAGGTTGTCAAGAATCTCATAATCGGAGCCCGGGCTCCGGGCCCTGAGATTGGGTACGAAAGCTAAGCCCTCTTGGGCCACCCCGCCCGACACGAGAATCATGGCGATCGCGTTTAGGCGATGGTTCATCGGGATGGTCGAGTCGGCGCCAAGGTACGCGCTGAAGTTTATTGATACATAGCCGGCAATACCGCCAAGCGACGGCCGGATCGTCACCCGACTAAACGGAACCTTCAGTACATATGCTTCGACCGCATGGCCCGCTTCGTGGATCCCAGCATGCCAGGCCTGATCATTACGGCGATACCGACGGCCGAGATAGCGCTTCGCGGGCCATTGGTCAAATGGTCAAATAGAGCAGATTGCGTATGCGTAGTCCGACTCATGGCTAACAGCTATTCGTCGATCGAGACCGACGGCACCGATCGCGTTGTCCCAAGATTGTCGCGGCGCCGGCGCCCTTGCGGTGCCCTTTACTTTGTAATTCCTATTTCCGGAGGTTGGGAAACTCCCGGATCTGGAGATCCGCGGGGAAGCGGTCGAATAGCTTGAACTCTCTACTGCCTCCCCAATTGGCGGTCTGAGATCCCTGCTTGAAATGGAAAGGTACTCCCGCTTCGCGGCATTGATCGCGCATATGCCGGACCCAATTCACCCGGAGGTCATTCGCATTCCTGCCGGACTGACCACCAACAATTACCCAAGCCCTTTTGCCGAGGTTCAAAAAGTCGACCGGCAGCGTCATGCTCTCGAACATCGGCTCGATGCTAAGCCAATGGATTTCGGCCTCGACGTCGCGCAAGAACGGCCACCGGATGTCGAGCCACCGCTGGTTCTCCGCCGTGATGCCCATCCAGACGTCCTGGCGGCGAACAAACGGGTAGATCGAGCGGATCAGCTGCGGCCGTTTGGTTAGCATGAGTTTATCCAGCCAAGGTGTCTTGTCGAAAAGACGCCAGAGGCGCTCGAGGTGCGGGCGCTCGTCGGGCCGACCTTCCGCCCAGTCACCCATGGACATAATGAATACCCGCCGATGCTCGCCTGCCTCTTCCGCGTCGCGGTTCCACTTCAGCGGCGCGGCCCAATGCTTATTGCTGAGGAAACTCCGGGGTGCGTCGGAGCCCCAGTGATTGCCCCCGCATCGGCGGTCCCATGTCTTGGCGTAGCATTCGCCCTCGTGCGGTTCTGGGCCGCCGCAGGCTGGTGAGCCTCCGACTTCCACACATCCCCACCAAGGGTTGAACGTATGATGCGTCCACGAGATTGAAGTATTCTGCCCCATGTTGGGTATATACCGGGAGGAGCGGCGATCCGTCTCACGAACTGGCTCTAGACGGGATCGGCGTATCGCGCAGGATCGAATACCTCGGGAGATTTCAACGCAACCGAACCCAGCCGCGCTCCGAGCTGACACAGCGCTTCGTGGTACTCATCCGAGAGGTGGTTCATCGCGTACTGATGAGCAAACTCATGCAACAGGAGTTCGTTCATTTCTTCGCTGGCCAATGCCTCAAACCACCTGCGACCAAGTCTCCCGAGATTTAAGGTGAGTCTTTCACTTCCATAATTTGCCAGCCATGAGACCTTGGGCTCATTGCAGATTCTCACGGTTATGTTGATCTCAAAGAGCTGATGCGCGAGCACGGTAGCATACCTGACTGTGGCACGCATCGGGGGTGTCCATTCACCAGGATCTATGAGGTTCTCGGGCGGACCGTCGCCATACGGCTTCGGAGTGGGAAAGACTTGACCGGCAGGGATCAATGCACCAGTCCGCTTCACGTTTCGCCACTGGTCCGCGTTCAACATCCCCCATGCACCAAAGTGAACCCTGCGGCAACGGCGCGGCTATTCGCTTCAGCATCCGACGGATCATAGCTGACGCAGTGCGCACCGAATCTCGCTTGAATCACCGCGGTAACCGCCTCGTCGGTGGTGTCCGGACCGCCTAGCGCGTCGTGCACCCACGACGAGGTGGCATCACCTTCTCGCAGATCCGCGTGCATCTCGTTCAATACCAGCGTTCGAAGTTCCCGCAAATAGCTCGGCTGGACATTGTCCCGGTCCATGTTCAGCGGGACCTTTTGCCCGATGTCTACATGCCACCTGTCTCCGGTCTCGACCACGGGAATCCCTATCTCGTAAACCGACGGTGGCTCGCCAGGCCGTGGATCGAATACACGAATCGACGTCCTCCGCCTAGTCCGCTTCAGAATCCCATCGGCATCAGCCACGACCGTTGGTAGTGTTGCCTGAAATACTCGAACGGGTATCCGATTCGGCAACAGGTCGCCGTTCACATACGTAGCTACGCCTTCCGGTGGAATCAACATTCGAAGGCCCTCGATGGCTTCACGATACTCGTCCCGCGTGACCCGGAGTTCGCCATAGAACTCGCTCCCGACATCGCGGGCCTTCCGAAGAGTCCTCCGGCTTCCATCCGGCAGAAATTCGACGGACCCTGTGGTAGTGGTTATACGCCCGCAGTTGCACGCCGCCAATACCAGCTTCTCGCCAATATTGAACCGCCCACGTTTCTCGGGGTCGCTGTTTTTTGGGCTCTCAGCGAATAAAGTGAAGGCGTGCCGCAGGTCCTGGAACCCGTTAGGGTCGTCGTCGGTCACAGCGATTATAGCGGCCGATTGATTTGGAATCCTACGAAACTCCACATCGACTCGAGTGACGCGCTGGTCCCAAGCGTTCTGGACTAGCTCGAAGATCAACAACGCCTTGGCGCGTAGCTGCACTAATTTGCTTAAGCCAATTTTGTCAACGTCAAACCATCCAAGTATCCGTTTCTTCATGTTGATTAACCTCAGTCGCTCGGGCCGTCCAAGCGGGGATTGCGTTCAGAAGCTATATACCGGAGATGAAGCTGAACTGTCTCACGATCTCCTTCGCTCATAGCCCCCATGCGACCTTTCAGGACCGGCGATTGAACCAATCGCGCGCCTCGATCCACGGCTTGCGATCGAGACCGGCCGAAAGCTGTTGCGCGGTGGACCGGCGCTCCGCGTCGCCAGCAGATCTGGCCGCAACCATCGCGTCAATCTGATCGGCCTGCCTGTTTAACCGGAAACCGCCCGCCCGGAAGTGGCAATAGGCGGGGACAGGCTCCCTGATCTTTAGCCGCGCGTACAGGGCCTCCTTGGCAGCGTCGACGCCCTCCATCCACAGCGGCCGCCGGTCGGCACTATGTCCGTGCGTGGGCGGCCAGATGGGACGCTGGCCCGCCATCCCTTTGATTGGATAAACCCTGTGATGCACTCGCTCGGTGCAGAACCGCCGCACGATCGTCTGGTGGAAACCGGAGGCCCACAGAGCTGTTGGCGCCGGTCGCCACCAGCACGCCGCCCGGAAACTCCTTCGCCAGAATCGTATTGCCGGAGTCGCGGTCACGTGGATCGGACACGCGCTTGGCCAGGGTCTGGCAGGTCTCAATCAGTATCACGGTACGCTGCCGCGAGAACCGTTTCGCCAACTCGACGGTGGGCTGCACCAACATCGTCGGTCCGGGGGCGTGGTGGATGATGTAGCCCAGGAAATTCAGCAGCACCTCGGACCCACCGATCTGCGCCGGCTTCACGAACACCACGCGGGAGAACGGCGAGGACGGACTGAGGCAGTCCATGATTTCACGCAGGAACGGCGTGCGCGAGGCGCCACCGGCCCGGCTCTCCGGCCGAGACGCGCGAGAGCACGCGGTACTCGTCGGCCCACTGGCTTACATCGAGATCGGGATCGGGCAGGAGCGCGGCTTCGAACGGCGAATCCACCGTGGTGTAGATCGTCTCCGGTGAGTCTGGTGGTCTAATCGCCGTGGCCATAGAAAACTCTTGTTTCCGTTGCGACGCCAAATCCTGCCACGTGGCAGGATTTTCAGCGCCTACACGCCGCCGAGGGCATGCGCCAGCGCCTCCAACTCGCGCGTGATTTCCGTCCGCAGCAGCACGTGGACCTTGCGTTGGTCTGTCTCCGCGGCAAGCGTGCTCGCCAGCCGGTCCGGCAGCCCGAGCAAGCCGTCTCGAAGCGCGCGCACGTGTTCCGAGATCCGCAACCGCACGCCCTCGGCTTCGATTAACTTTCCCTGCTTGGTTTCGAACTCCAATCGGGCGAGCTTTGCCTGGAAGACGGTTCGGATCGTCCGCGCCTCGGCGTAAGTTGTCTTCTGGTCGCGGTCGTTCCCGCCCCGCGCTGGCATCTGTTCCATACGAACGGCATCCGGCGCCCGCGGCGGCGGCGTCCGGATTGGCGGCGGCTCCTCTATCTCTGGAAGCGGCTTATCGTCGAGCACCTGGTCGGTGGCAACCACATCGATCTTGCCGCCGCGCATCACCAGAATGCCATTGCGCGCCAGTTTCGAGATATAGGGCTGCGAAACGCCGCGGTGCTTGGCATATTCCGTCTTGGTCATGAAGCGGAAGGTGGTTTCGTCGGCCATCGGGTCCACTACTTACGATACGCGATCGGCACGCGCCGAAACAAGGGGGCTGACTATTGTTGTGAAAATCAGGGGCTTGCGGGCTGCGACTTAACCAGACTTAACCGGACTTAACCGGGACTTAACCCAATTTCGGGGGCCTATCGCTACGCGAATGGCGCAATATTGCTACCCGCGGGCCGCCTTGGGAGTCAGGTCCCTGTAGTGCCAGCGTGCCACTATTAACGGGTAACTTCTTGCTCCAGTTCCTGAATATCTTCAAGTAAGCTGGTGAGCCGGGTGATCTCGTGGCGCCGTCTCCGAATATCCTGAGAGGCACGTTGGTGGACGAGTCTCCAATTCGTCTGGCCCGACCTTGTGTACTTCGGCCACGGACGATGCGAGTCCGCTTGGGATTGCTCTTGCCGTTTCGCGGCGACAAGACATTCGAGCTCGTGGAGACGCTCCGGGATCGCTGCCTTAGCCGCGGGTAACGTGGGCCACTGCCGAAGGGACACGAGAACGGCCTGACAAACACGGCCTCCAACGCGGTTGTTTTCGACCACCTGGAAGTAGTGCTTACCCTTCACTATTTTTCTACGAACGAACACCGATCCTCCCATCAGCCGGCGGGTCGTATTCCGGCACGCATCGAATTGCTCCGGTAGTTGGGATGGCCCGCAACCAATTCCGAGTGTGGCTTCGAAAAAGATATACCGGAAAAGTACATCGACTGTCTCATGTTGGGTGGGTTTTATATTGCCCCTGAGCGGTGGACATCCTCATGTACCAGATGGAAGTCTTTCGCGGTTCGAAAACAGGCCACTAAGGCGACAAAGACCAATGCCAACCATGGGCGTTATCACCGGCGGCAATCGGAGCGGCGTAGCGGCCCTGGCAACTCTCAGCCCCGTTGGCCATTTATATGGCCAGCTTTGCCAGCAATTGCGGCCCGCCGGGCACAAGCTGGACAACAGCGACTGCAGAATGCCCGGCCCCCGCATAAGTGATACCGCGCGCGCCTGCCGCACTGATCGCATCCAACCAGGACCGTGCATTCCTCGACCGGCGGTAAACACCGCGGCGGACCGGCACCACGCAAATACGGAATGATCCGGTCCTTCATTCCGCCGCCTCGGATTCGGAAGACCCGGCCGGGGACCAGGGTGTCAGCGGTGTGCCGTACCAGTACGCCGCGGTCCGCTTGGAGTGCTCCAGAAAGGGACTTGCAAATGCTTTCCGTTGCTCCCACCGCCCATTCTTTATCACATCCATCGCCCACCGATTCTTTTGCTCCTGCCGAAGTTCAATCTCTATGTCACCGGCGAATCGAGCCCGCCAACGTTTGACGACCAGGGGATCGTTAGGATCTTCCCTCGGCTCAGACACTATGCAGCCCTGAGGATGTGCAACTGCTTCATCTTGGGATCGAAACCACCGGGCGAGGCGCAGATCAAACGGGCAGTCTCTCCACTCGGCCATGTTCACAAAACAGTACGGGAACTGGCCGCTGTCTTGACCGAAACGGTTTTCGCCTGCGAGGTTGTGCCTGGCGACCGTCATCGGGACATTGCGGCCGTCGAACCAGGAGTCGACGGTTTTGAGTGCGCGCAAAGACTGTTGCTCGATGCTTACCCTGCGCTCGCCTTCCACCGGCTGCGCCGCCCTTGAGGCCACATCTGAATCATTGCCATCCGGTCTTGGAAGTTTTGTAGTGAGAAGCGCGTTTTCTGGGTGCGGCTCGCTCGGTGGTTTTGTAGGTTTTGCAGGTTTTGTGGCGGGTGGCCCGTCGCCGTCAGTGCTCTGGCCCGCCCGCTGCCAATTCAACCAGCGCGATGGGTCAGCCATGGTAGACCTTCGGATTGACGCAGTATTCTTTCCTGGGTCGACCGCCTTGCGGCCCAGCTTGCTGCTCGGTACGCCGGATCCATCCGGCATCCTCAAGAACGGGTAGTGCTAACTCCACGGCCGCAGCCGTATCTAACGAACTCCAGCCTTTGAGATACACGTCGCGCAGGCGAAATTTTGCGCCGAGCTTGCCCTGCTTGAGTTTCTCCCCTAGGTCGGCTGCAAGCCGGTTGGACAGAGCCGTAACACAGCTATAGACTCGGCGCGCATGGGATTCGAGGTAAGTAGTCCAAGCGGCTGCCCGTTGGGCTTGACGGAGCGGCACCTCGGGGACTTCGCCGCTTTCGGCTAGGTGGAGCAACAGCGAAATGGCCGGCATAAGCTTCCGGTATTTCGCCAAATGCGATTCGAGGGCGGCCGGCATCTTCTCCCTGCGGATGCGATTTTCCAAGTCACTCCGCCAGGCATTGAATAACTCCTGAGCTTCCGGTGAGAACCTGCCGCGGAATGGAGCTTCGCTTAGCATCTTGCAGATTCGTTCGAAAACCTTATCTACAGCCAATGCGGCTTCGTGGTCAGGTGTACGATCGATAAGGCGCCACTCCTTGCTGTGGTCGGGCCAAACAAGGACCTGAAGCCGCTGCATCAAACCATCGTCAGTAGCGCCGCCGGTAACGGCGTCGGACAAATAAGTTTGCAGACGAGCTGGCTGAATCGAGCCAAAAAAAGATAGACACAAATGCGGGATGTGTATCGTCCCACGGCCAATACGATCAACCACATACGGGCCATTGCCGTTCCAACTTTCGAGAAAAAACGGGCGGTCTCTTTCGCGACCCTTGCTATCTAGAGTGGCAAAAAAACCGGCTAACTCGTCACGAAGATATAAAACACCCTGCGGGTTGTCTTGCAGGATCTCCTGCATTTTTTCGATGGTCGAGTCGTTGACGATGAAGCGAGGACAGGTTGGCCTTTCTGGCTTGGTCTCTTCGAACTCTTTCGAACACTTGCCGCCGGCAACCTGCTTTTTCCATGCGCCCTTCTTGGCGTCCCACAACTCAAGGGCTCTCTGGTACTCCTCCATGTCGATCTTGTGCTGCGCCAGGGTGAGCGCCTGAAGGTGATTCAGGGGCGCCATAATCGCATCGATGCATGGGCTCTTCAACAGTCCCGGCCGGCCGATGATCGCTCCCCAAAGGTTCGGTGTTACTACCCAACTGTCGTCGTTCTTTAGCGGCAACATGAAAGCACGGCGCTCTACCGCCCCGCCGAGCGCGACCAGCATGGTAGCAGCGGCAAAATCAAGCGGAATCTGGAGTCGCTGCGACACATCAACCACTCGGCCACGCAGGACGGGTGTGAGTAGCTCCGGGTCGAAGGGCATTACGTCGGGCAGCGCCCCGGAGAGAGGCTGAGCATCGGGCCAGGATTCCTCCGACGACGGAGGAGGAAGAGAGCCAAGAACTATGGGAGACCGGATTTTGCCATGGCTTGGGCAAACTTCGCAGAGATGCTGCTGTCCGAGGCGTTCAGCCACGAAGTCGCACGTGATCGGGCCAGTGTCCTTGAGAGCATGTTCAAGTTTTTTCTGGGTCTCGGAAGACGAGTAGTTCGGGTGCGGATGCGAGAATTTATGGACCAATTGCTCTCCCTTCTCGCACCGGCACAAAACGGTGATTTCGGCGTACCACTCGGGCTCGGAGAGCGTCTTTGCGTCAGTGCGGCAATGGCGCATCCAGGCGCAACCATTCAGGATGGGACCGATTTTGGCCGGGGGTAGATTACCAGCTTGGCGATGGCGGCCTTCATCGTTCGCCTCACCAGTCGGTTCACACTCACCGCCAGATGCCGCTTTATTCTTGGGGGATTCTCGAACGGGTGCATCGCTTTCATCAACCGGCGAACCTCTCGAATCGTCACGACCGTGTCCATGTTTAGATGACCCGTCATGGTCCGCTTCGGCATCGGTCTCGTTTTTTGGGGAATCGGCATCCTCACAGGCATCGGATGAGGCCTTGGTATCCGCGGCCTCCGAAGCGTTGGAGCTGGAGTTGGTAGCCGACTGGCTACCCCCTTCAAAACCTTCAAAACCTTCAAAACCCCCTAGAACGAGCTTCCCTGTGAACCGGTCGTCGACATATCTCACCAAATCGGCCCGGTTGTACCGTTGGCCCGTGATCTCATAGGTGACCAAGAGCGGATTAGCACGATCCTTAAAATTGATGGAACCTCCCGGCCGCATCAAGCGGCACAAGTCAGCGGTGGGGTCCAGGCGCCATTTGCGCTTCGCGCCAATACGGCGCAAGACCGTTTGCAGCCTTTCGGTAAACTGCTTCGCCTCTGCCCGGCAAGCCGGATCATCTCCGAATTGCCAGAAGTCACGGAAAACCCAGAGCGCCAAAAAACCGTGACCGGTGTTCGCCAGCAGCGAAGGTGGCGGGCCGAACTGAGCAATGAGCCAGCGTGCGTCCTCTGGTGTTGGTGGCAGGTCGGTTGCAGCATGTACGGGGTGGAGGAAGTCCACATCGGCGTGCCCGGCCGCAATTCCGATCACGTCCGCTTCCTTGCCTCTGCCGGATTGGGGACGCTCCTTCAGCAGGCCGCTGCAAAAATAGGTGTTGCGGGTAACGGCCAAATCGCAGGTGAGACGGATGGCCTTTTCCAAAGCGTCCGTTTCACGGAGATCGAAGGACTTGGTCGTCGGGCCTGGAAATGAACTGATCGCGAGGACGCCGTCGTGCTGGGCACCATAAAGGTATTCCAGGAAGGCCGTTGTTACCGCCGGGTCGGGTTTGGGCGGGATGACGCTAGGCATTACCTGCGGCCCTCTCGCCCTGATGGTAGATGCAGCCAGCGAAACCGATGGCGGTCCCGAAGTTCACGGTAAGACTCGGCATATCGCCGTACACCGGCCTACTGCGCGTCTTGATTCCAACGGTGGCCGTCGCCGGCGCAGTGACGGACGGTGTCGCCATGTGCCGCACGATCTGGTTCACGGCCATCACTCCGCCGCCAACTTCGACGCGAACGCTTCCAGACGTTTTGCGGATACGCGGGCGCCGACCGAAAAGTCGCCGTCGCCAGAAGCACCTTCAATCTTCGCCAGTTCATCACGCATCGTACTTACCTCGCCTGGGAATAAGTCCATCTGTTCAGCTGGCTGCCGCTCATGCGGCTTTCCTCCGCGGCGCGACAGTGACACGGCCGGCGTATCGGTCAAGGCCGGCCTTCATGAACGCCGCCCGCAATACCCCGCGACTCTTGCGGTAGACAGTTGCGCGCGAGGCTCCCACAGCCCTGGCAGTCGTTTTTATGGACCCGGCTTGCAGAATACTGGCCACCGCCTTTAGCTCCGGCGGCAGAGTGCTCATGACGCGGGCCACGTCAAGCCGAAGCTCGATGACTTCTGTGGCGGTACGTGAGTAACGGCCGAAGGCGGATTCATACTGATCGATTGAAGTCAGATCGTTACCTTCGAATTCCCGGGCGTTGAGGGAGTTGTTTTCCCAGAAGGGTTCTGCGCGACGGTGGTCGCGCCGCTGGGCACGCCGATGACTGCGAACATTCGCTACATGATGGTCAGCGAGGACCCATACGAATCGCGCCAGCGACGCGCGCGCGGGATCAAACTTGGAGATCCGCTTCAGCAAAATGACGGTGAGATCCTGCCGGAGATCGTCTTGGTCATAGTCGGTGGAGGCCACTCTATGGATTAGCCTGGCGGCGGCCATCTGAACATACGGCAGGGCCTCCGCAATGGTCTGCTCGGGCATGATTACTTGGCCTCCAACATCTTTGCGAGGGCAGCCCTGGGCACGAGCAGCCGGCGTCCAATACGGATCGTAGGGATTTGGCCTTTTTGCGGCCGGGAAAGTGGCTCCGCGGGACAGGCCCAAAATCTTGCCGGTCTCCGGCCAGAGACGGAGGGTCTGCCGCTGAGTACCATCCAATTGGGGTTCGTGCAGGTCCATGCAATCCTCTGCACAAATAGTCTCAGAACGACTATTGCGTTGCAAGACGTTCTAGCGTAATATAATCGTTCGGAGACATCCAGTGCCAGACAGTCACATTTGGTTCGCATGGCAAGCCTCGAAAACGGGCTATTGCTGGTGGGAGGACCGGCAGTCCGGGCAAGAACTCCGGGTTGTCGGGTATCTGCGGTCAGATGCACGGCAGGGGCTAATTGAACGTGACCGGTATCTGGTTGCCAATGCCGAGTTCGAGGAGGCGCCGTCGTTGACCGCCCGCTCTCCTCTGGAGGCAACCGGGCTGTTCCGCGATTTCGCGGCGCTGAAGCCCTGTGACGGCGAAATCCGGGAGTTCGCGAACCGCAATGGCCTCCTGACGGATGGGCGACTGGTGATCGCCGGTGATGACGCTGGGGACGATGACGCAGATTTCCCTGGGGAACCGCTTAGCGTTTGGACACAGGAAATTGCCCGCATGAGTTTCCTTCTCCAATTGTGGGAGTTGGTCGAGAACAAGGACAAACGGGGACTGGCACAGTATATCGAGTGGACCGAAATATTCGGGCACCGAGGATTCCGGTTCAAGGATCCGCAGGATCGGTTCCCGGCCCGTGATATTCTCGGCGCTCCTTGGCTAGCCCAGGTACTCCGGCAACGTGATGTTCTAACCCCGGCGCAATTCATACTCGATTCCCTCGTCACAGAACAGGTTTCGGGCCAGATCGATCATGCAATCTTCAGGGATGTCCGGCAGCGGCCGTCGCTTCGATGCGTCCCACGGGATCTTCGAACGGCGTTGTGGCTGCAATTCGCCGGTGCCATCGAGGGCAGCAAAGAATACCAGCAGTGCGACGAATGCCAAACTTGGTTTGAAGTAGGCTCGCGCCAAGGTGGCCGTTCAGACAAGCGCTTCTGTAGTACCGCATGCCGTGCACGGAATTGGAGGAAAACAAGATCGACCGCGGACAAATCGGCCGGAAGAAACCCATTCAAGCAATAAGGCCCGACATCCACGGCAATGGATGTGCCGCACCGAAGGCCTCGTGGATCAACGCAAAGGGCGCCTCGCTCAGCTCTCTTACGGGACGCTTATGCTACCCCACCGAAGTTGCGTTGGGGTGGGTCGCTCCTGATGGGATTCAAGGGAGGAAGATTGGGACGTTCTCTACTCCGGGTAGCTGCGCGAGCGAATTAATTAACTCCGCCGCGATCCGGTTCGGCGGTGTGGAGGAAGCTGTGAAAACCGAGCCCGACCCGTATTGCCCCTGCAGGCGGCCGGTTCCCGAATTGGAACAGATGCGTCGGGCAGCCGCAATCCGAACTGCCGAAGCCCGCCATGGGAATGGTCGCATCTGGCATGGCGCCTAGAGACTCGGCCCATTTGTGCTCGCAGCGCTCCCCGCATACATACCAAACCGCAACCAGTTGTGCGCGCCTGCGCAGGTAATCGACATGCCAGTGAGGGCGTTGGGCAACACGCTGGTGATGGCTGAACCTGGCGCGCAGGCCACCTGTGGCGAAGGCGGAGCCGACGTAGACATACCAGCCGGGCCGCAGTTGAAGAACTCCCAAACGGCCGATGCTGACGCGACGACAAGAGGCACACCGGAGGAGTAAGGCATACGTGCCGGGGGCGTCGGGGAGCACCAAACCATTGTCGCTGGAATAGCTACGAGCCTTCATCGCCAATCCTTCTCCCTGGTCGTTCAGATCAGAATTGCCTTGCATTCCTGGCGCACAAGAGTGACCCATGTGGTGACCGCAAGAGCGCGGACCAAGGAGAACGATTATGACGACATTTACCATCAATCAACAGAACCAGATCGTGGCGTTCGCCACACAGGAAGAGGCGGCTGCGGCCACACACACGCCCTTTGACAGTTTCACCAACCAGCAGGAACTTGTGGAATTGGCTGTGGCGTGGCCGGCTGACCGGCTGGTGGCAACCTGGAACAACCTGCCCGGTGTCACGCCGGTGAAAAAGTTCAAAGACCGGAAGATGGCCCTTACCCGAATCTGGAAGCAACTCCAGCGACCCGACGCCAGCAGCCAGCCGAAAGCCGAAGAGAAGGCCAAGGGTGGCGCACAGGCGGCCAAGGGCGCGCCCGCGAAAGCCAAGGCGACCAAGGCGGCCACCGTTGGCAAGAACGCGCCCAAGGCGAAGAATGCCGCCAGCTCGCAAGAGGCCGCGGCACCTCGCCAGGGCAGCAAAGCCGCCACCGTAGTGGCGATGTTACAGCGCAAGAACGGCGCAACCTTGAATGAAATCGCGGAGAAGATGAAATGGCAGCGGCACACTGTTCGGGGATTTATCGCCGGCGCCATGAAGAAGGCCGGGCACGTGGTCGAGTCCTTCAAGCCTGCAGGAGGGGAGCGGAGCTATCGCATCAGCCACTAGAGTTTTTGGCCGGATTCCCAATTTGCCCGCCCGGCTCCGGCCGCGGCGGGCTTTCTTGCTTTGTGGGCGGCATTTTCCCGAAGCTTGCCAATACCTCCGAGTGTCCTTCCCGGCCCCAACGTCGGCCACGTGTGGCGTACCGAGAGCCATTCGTGCGGGGCGACGGACTGAACAACGCCGGATAGTGCAGTGAGAACGAGAAGAATTGCGAAAAATGCGGCTCGTGCCGCGCTCAATTCACCTAGCACGAAACGCAGGGTGTAGCGCCGTCGTTTTTACAAATCATCTCGCGCCACAGCTTTCGTTGCCGATCCCAGCGAACAATGGCCGTCACGCGCCGCATGTTCCGCTCCGACACTGGATCGCGCCCGGTCATTGTTTTTGGCAGGAAGAGCATCTCCTCCTGGATGTCGGGCGCGAGGTTCAGGAGATTCATGATCTGCGTCATCCTGGCCCTGGTGACGAAGCCCAGTCGGGCCAGGTCGGCGTAGTCGCTGACCACGCCGTCGCGGATCAGCCCTTCGAACTTGATCGCCAGAGCCATGAGCCGGGTGATGCGCGGCAGCTTGCCGGTGTTCACCAACACGGGCTGATTGCCGGGCTTTCGGCCCCGCCGCTGGGGCGTGAGGCTGTATTCCACCACCAAGCTACCGTTCTTCATCGTGGCCTCCGCACAACGCCTTTAACCCTGCGGACCGGAACGTCACGGCCACCTTGCCTGTTCGGCCGTCGTATCCGACGCGGTCCACCAGCATCCTGGTGATCCGGGTCTGCTCGTTGGTATTCAGCGATTTCCACACCGGGTCGAAGGCCTTCAGCGCCTCGGCGACTTCCTCCTCGCTGACGGCCTCGCTATCGATGGTGGCCAACTCGGAACGGATCTCGCTCATCCGGCGCTCAATCGTGCCAATCCGCTCCTGCAGATCCGCCAGTCGATCCACGCGCATTCCGTTGCCGGTCGTGGCGGCGACCTTCGCGATGTCGGCATACAGGCGACGAAGTTCCCGTTCCCCTGCCTGAAGTTCGGCGCGAAGCTCGGTGGCCCCATCCTCACTCTGCGCGCGGGCCGCCCGCAACGTCTCCAGGACAACCTGCGGGTTCCGGGCCAACTTCCGGATATGCTCGACCACGGAATCCTCGATCTGCTGTGCCGGGAGCGATTTCGTGGGGCAGGCGTCCCAGCCGCGCTGCTGAGCGGTGGCGCATACATAATAACGATACCGGCGGCCGCCTTTGGCAGTGTACGTATGGTGCATAGCGGTGCCGCAGGCATCGCAGTGGAGCAGGCCCCGCAGCAAGGCACCGTATTTGTTCCGAACTTCCTTCCCGCCAGTGACGCCGTTGTGGCCCAGACGCTCGTTGGTTTTCTGGAAGACGCCAGCGTCGACGATGGCGGAATGCTCGCCAGGATAGATTGTGCCCTTGTGGTTGACTTGGCCGGTATAGATGACGTTGGTCAGAATCTTATAGACGTCGCTCTTGCCCATGAGCCGGCCGGGGTGCTCCCGCCCATCCTTCGTTGTCCATCGCTTGGTAGTCCAGCCGCGGCTGTTTACGTCGCGCACCACTGTCATCAGCGAACGATGTTCCATGTACAGGTCGAAGAGCACCCGCACTTGGGCGGCTTCGTCCGCGTTTACCACCAGCTTTCCACCACGCGGATCAACATCATACCCGAGGACCGGGGAGCCACCAGTCCATTTTCCCTTGCGGCGGGCAGCGGACATCTTGTCGCGGGTACGTTCCGCGATGATCTCCCGTTCGAATTGGGCGAACGATAGCAGGATGTTCAACGTCAACCTGCCCAGGGACGCTGTGGTGTTGAACTGCTGGGTCACGGAAACGAAGCTTACGCCGCGCTTATCGAAGACCTCCATGATGCGCGCGAAGTCCAGGAGAGAGCGGCTCAGCCGATCGACTTTGTAGACCATCACGCAGTCGACCTTGCCGGCTTCGATATCGGCCAAGAGCCGCCGGAGTGCGGGCCGCTCCATGTTGCCGCCGGTGAAACCGCCATCGTCGTAGGCATCTGGGATTGCTGCCCATCCCTCGTGACGCTGGCTGGCGATATACGCTTGTGCAGCCTCGCGCTGGGCGTCCAGGCTGTTGAACTCCTGGGACAGGCCCTCGTCCGTCGACTTCCTGGTGTAGATCGCGCAACGGAGCCGGGCGGTGGGCGCCACCCGTTCGACCCTCAGGGCGGAACTCCGGCCGTTACGCAATCCGCACCTCGCGGTCAAGCCCGAAGAAAGTGAAACCGTTCCAGCGGGTGCCGGCGATCTCGTTGGCGATTTTGCTGAGCGACTTATACAGTCGGCCCTCGAACTCGAAGCCGTCACTCAGCACCTTCACGACGTGCATGTTGCCCTTGAATTCGCGGGTGAGGAGCGTTCCGGCCTGTGGCAGGCGGCTATCCCGCGCGCCGTTAATCGCCATTACGACAGTTCGTTCGTGCCCGTCGAGGCCGACGATCCGCTTCGGTGCGCGCACCCTTAGGTCGGCGTCGTTGGCGATTTCCAGCGCGCGACGGCGGGCACGCTCGGACAAACTGCCTTCGGCGTTGGCCTGAAGCCGCCAGGCAATCCGCCGGTACAAATAGTCCTTATTCCCCGACCGGGAATTCTCGCCAAAGATCTCCTGGTACTTCTCCCGAAGCCCGTTTACCGTCAGGCAGCGCAACTGCTCAATGGACTTCAAAACGTTGCCGTCCATCAGTTTTCGTCCGTTCTCTGGTCGTTAACCACAGTCACATGACGGCTCGGTTCCGGCACGAAAGCAAGTTCCTTCTGCGGCGTCTCGGCAACGTGGAACCGGCGGGATTTCCGGTAGCGCAAGAAACCCTTGGCGAGTATCGACGCAATCTGGGAGATGGGTTCTGGCCTGTCGCTCTCGGACATCGAATACCCCGGTGGGCAGCACCCGCTGCCTTCGCTGATTGGGAAAGAAATCAGTCTTCAGGAGGATATACCGGAAAGCGGGATGGGATGTCTTACGGAATTTGAAAATGCGCGAGGCGATATTCCGGCTGGCCGGCGCCCGGCGACGGCGGAGTTGTTTTGCTGTTTCGGCTCAGGCCGCCCGAAGCGAGGCACAGATTTCAAAAAACCAGGCCGGCATGGGATGCTCCAGATCCCAATAGATGCTCATGGGACGACTTCCAGTGTGCGAAACGTAATGGAGTGGGCCGAGGAAGACAAATGGGTCGCCTCGCTTCGGCCTGACGAAGAGCAGGAATCGGGAGCCATTCTGCGTCTGGAACACATAGCGGCGGCCTGTCGGCGAGTCCTCGCCGGTGGTGCTTTGCGATTGCCAATGGAACCGACTGGGACTCACAGCAAAGTCTTCGTAACGGGTGGACGGCGAGAATGCCTTCTCGGACTTGTCCAGCGTCACAAAGAAGATCTCGGTGTTGATCGCCTCGATCCAGAAGCGGCCAGTCTGGGTGGGGCGCGCTCCGACCTGGTCCGGCATACCCAATCCGACCAAGACCTCATCCCGCATGTATTGGCGGTGGAGGAACAGCGGGCAATCACTCAAAACCGGGGCCTCTTCGGCGTGCAGCCTCACCCGGTCCAGCAGTACTTCACTGAGCTCCTGCAATTCCTCTCTAGCAGACGCACTCATCCATAGTCTCTGCAGCCCGGCACTCCATGCGCACCCTGGCTGCCGTGCCTCTTTCTGTAACAACCGAAATGTGAGCATCTCGATCATCCGCTTCTCCAGCGGTGGGAGATCGTCTAGTAAGCGACCGGCATCGCCGAGCAGGCTGAGATTCAGCCGCAGACGTCGCGTCGAATCGATGTGGAGCAGAAAGTGAAAGCGCCCGGCTAACAGCCGGTCTGACGGCGTGGGGGCCGGTGCCAGTAACTGCGCCTCGTCAAGAAGAGCGTGCCAACCGCCAATGGAAGCCTTGTAGAGGTCGGCAAGCTCATAGCGGGTTTCGGACAGATATTCCGAAAGGGAAGGGCGCCGTCGAAGCTGATTGGCTAAG
>PLRZ01000096.1:0-7125 GCA_003164075.1 Bryobacterales bacterium
GTGCATGCCGATGCGGTGCAGCGTCAGAGCGGCGAAAGCATCGGCCTCTACCTCATACTCGGGGAATTGATCGATGTCCTCCAGGTGATAGAGGGTGTGATATTCGCTGGGGGTATTGTCCTGCCAGAACTTGATCTTGGCCCCGAGCACCGAGGGCTCGGCCGCCATGCCGTATTCCATCCACCAGGAGGGAACGAAGATGATGTCGGGGAACTCCCGCATAATCTTCAAGTTGGCTTCAAACCAGACTTCCGGATTCAGGAAATAGTCGAGGTGTTTGATCCCCAGGTAGCCCGGTATCCAGGGGCTGTCGATAATTAAGGCCATCGGGATCTTATCGAGCTTCTCGCGGCGCGCGGCCCGCTTAAATGTGTCCCACTGATGTGGCAGCATCGCGTGATCGTTTCAAATATGGCCCCGTCCATGCAACGCGGCAGCCGGGCCTCATATTTGGTTTCATCATACAACAATTTCGGCTAGAGCTCTGCGGTCTGCTGGAAAATAGGGTTAAGTGCCGGGTATAGAGCCCGATACGCGCCGTGGCTGCTTCGAGTTCGTTCGAGCCGCGATTGATGGCCCAGTCTGAACTAGCGGTCGATGGCGGGGCTGGGAATATTGAGACGAACGTGCCAGCTCGGCCTTGCGGACGCAGGGAGTCAGGAAAGCGTTATACAGTTGGCGGACTGCAAGCCAGGTAACCGGATCGTGCGATGCTCTCGGCCGCGGAGCTTACTTGGAGCAGATGCCGGCGGCGATGGCGGTGACTGGTCCCCAGCCTTTCAATGAGAGCTTTTCCCTCTTGGCTGGCAGGCTTTTGGAAAGACGAGGGGTGCGCGACTTGAAAGTGATGCCGATTCGGGCAGACCTCAACCTCAAGACTCCAGTTCCGGGCGCGTAAAGCCCCCGTCTGCGACGCGGGCCGTAAGGCGCGTGCTTGTTTTGGGCAGCAGTGGTAATAATACTGTGAGGTCTGAATATATGGAAAATGTGCTCAATGGTTGGCGCCCTAACAGGACGGGGCTTCGGCGCCAGTGGCAGGCGTGCGGCTTCCTTCTCGCGCTTTCCGCCTCGCATTGTCTGGCTCAGGACTACACTGCAATCAACCTCGGCGGCCTTGGCGGGACGCCTGCTTATGGCACTACCTATGGGATGGGCATCAATAACAAAGGGCAGGTAGTGGGTTCCTCGTGGACCGCCAGCGGAAGCCAAGAGGCCTTCCTTTACAGCGGCGGGCACATAATCGATTTGGGAATTCCTGGTTACGCCAACTCAATCAGCAACAACGGCCAGGTTGTAGGCGCGCTCAACACCAGCGGAAACGCCTTCCTGTACAGCAGCGGTAGCGTGATCGATTTGGGAATCCCTGGTTGGGCCAGCTCAATCAACAACAGCGGCCAAGTTGTGGGCACGGGCGTAGGGAGTGGATTGTGGGGCCAGGAGCTCGGCTTCCTGTACAGCGGGACAGACTTTGTCGGCCTAAACGTCTCCTCGGACCCTTACTGTGACCAAACTCAGCCGCAGTTCTGCCCCGGCGAGGACTCCACCCAAGCTCAAGCCATCAATGACAGTGGACAGGTCGTTGGGGAGGCGAGCCTCTTCGAGCAGTCTCACAATTATGCCTTCCTGTACACGAACGGCAACATGATGTACTTGCCCCCGTTGAGCGGCTGGCAGGTCGCAGACATCGCTCCTAACTTCGCCAACGGCATAAACGACAGTGGGCAGGTAGTGGGCTTGTCGACGACTGCCGGCGGAGCCGAACACGCCTTTCTCTATACTGGCGGCGGCACAATCGACCTGGGCACTCTATATGGATCGTTTAGCGACGCCACGGCAATCAACAACCGCGGGCAGATCGTCGGAGAATCGGATGGCAGTGCTTTCCTATATAACTACAGCGACGGCGGGCCCATGATCGACCTCAATACGGTCGTTAACCTCCCCGTGCGGCTTTATGTAGCCACGGCAATAAACGACGCCGGGCAGATTGTGGCCAATGGGACCGACGGTAGCGCCTACTTGCTGTCGCCCGGCGGTTCGTTTTTGTCGGTCCTGAATCCCTACGCGAACTACCCTGGTCTCGGGCTGGCCCCTCCGGTGCTGACCGTTCCCGGGAGTGTGCCGGCGGTGTTAAGTTCGGCCACGGCGAACAGCTTGGCTGCGGACGGGCAGTCAGCCGTCGTGCTGGCCTACCAATCCAGTTCTTCGCTGCCGGTAACGTTCGCCGTCTCGGCGAGCGGAACCTGGCTGTTGCCCGGCGCCGCCGTTGGATCGCTGGGGAGGTTTGATCCGAACTATCTGGCGCATCCAAGCCCGCCAACCGGCAACGCCCAAACCTACCCGGTCGCGACCGCGGCCTCCGGCCCCGATCGCGATGGCAATTTCACATTTCTCGCCTTATTATGGGCGCCGGGCTCCTTGCCGGCGCCGGACGTTTCTTCGGCATTTCTGAACGTGACGGCTACGCAATTCGGAGCTCCAACCCAGCAAGCCTCCATCGCGCTTGAGCCTCCTCCCTTGCTGCTGGTTCACGGGATCTGGTCGAACGCGAAGGACGAAGGGTTCATCCCCGGCTCGGGCGGACTTTATGACGCGATCGCCAGCCAGTATCCACACAACCTGATATTCGCGGTCGATTACGGGAAGAAGCCCAAGCCGGATCTGGGTTCCCAAGCCTTCAACGATCCCCGGACACAAAGCATACTACTGACGGCGATGACGGACGCGCTTTCGCGGGCCGCCGCGATTGGAATGGCCGCCCGCACCGTGGACGTGTTCGCACACAGTATGGGAGGGCTGGTGACCCGCTACTTTCTTAGCACGGCAGGCTACTCCCCCAATCCTTCGTTGCTCCCCAACCCTGTCCACAAGTTGATCACGATCGGGACACCGCACCTGGGCTCGCAGCTTGCGACGACCCTGGTGCTCAACCAGACCCAGTCAATAGTATCGACCAATCCTTTCGTGAACTTGTTGTGCCTGGTTCCCTTTTGCGAGCTCGGCAATGCACTGGGGGTGCTGGGTAAGCCGGTGGGTGCGGGCGGCGTGCAGTCGCTGGAGCCCGGCTCGACGCCGCTGCGGGCACTAACGCCGTCGAGCGCATTCAGCGCCCTCGTTGGACAGGCACCCACGAACCCGGCATCAACCACCGAAAATCTGCTGAACCTTCTGATCAAAGCGTTTATCCCGGGATGGAGCGTTGCCAGGATTTTGGGCGAGCCCAACGATACGATCGTGCCGGCGTCCAGCCAGCAGCCGGGGGGCTCGGTGGCCGGGCAGACGGACGCCGCGACGGGTCAGACGGACACGGTGACGATAAGCGGGGTCGTGCATGCCAGCCTCTGCGACGACGTGATTTCCGCGTTGACCAATTGCTCGGACACGGGAGAAACGCAGAGCGCGGCCGTTTGGGCACAGGCATACTACTGGCTCACTGGGGGGACGGGGGCAGTATCTACGACAAGCAACGTTGTATCGAGTGCCCTACGCCCGGCCGGAAAGGCATCGACGCCGGCGTCGACTGCCCCACCGCCCGTGCTCGACTTGACCGGATATGTGCAGGTGCCAGCATCGAATGTGACGATCACGCCCGCGACAGGCTCGACCCTGACGATCAACGGCGCCACCAACATCAGCGCCGTTTCCTCCACCAAGACTATCGCCGAAGTGCTCCTGCTGCAAACGGTGACCGACCCCACCGATACGCCCTTGCTCTATGCGACGCAGTCTCCGTTTACCATCTCCTTCACGCCCACGCGCCTGGGGTCGACAAGCTTCGGCGCCATCGCAGCCTTTAGCGACAACACCTACGCCACGACCACGCTGAATTACACTTTTCAGCCCAGCGGCGCTCCTTACGCCCTGAATCTGGTGAACGCGCCGGCGGCGAGCATGACCGTGGGAGGCTCGCGGGTCATCGAGGCGGACGAGCTCTTCCCCAGCGGCCAGATCGACGTGACTCAGGTGGCCACGTACACCGCGCGCAGCGGGTCCACGAGCGTGTTCAGCGTGAGCGCTGGCGGCGTCATTACGGCCAATGGCAACGGCATGGATTTGCTGGACGTTTCCTATGGCGGAGTAAGGGCCACGGCCCAGATCCCGGTCGGCGCGTGTACCTACGCTCTGAACCCGGCGAATCAGATTGTGCCTTATACGGGGGGCACGGTCACGATACAAGTTGCCACCCAATCCGGATGCGCCTGGACGGCCTCGGGTGGCGCCGCGTGGCTGCCGTTCGCCCAAGCCAGCGGCACGGGAAGCGGCGCCATCACACTCAGCGCGGCGGCCAATAGCAGCGGCGGCACGCAGGCCGCCATGGTCACCCTGGCCGGTCTTCAGGCGTTCGTCACGCAGCCCGCGACGGCGTGCGGCTACAGTCTGTCGCAGCAGCAGATCGACGCGCCCGCGGCGGGAGCGAGCGGAACCATCACCGCGACCACCTCTTGCCCTGTGATCGCGTCCAGCGATCAAAGCTGGGTGACAGCCACGCCGCTGGGGACATCCGTGCAGTACACCGTCGCACCGAACTACGGTGCTGGATTGCGGAGCGCCACGTTGACGGTCGGGACCGTGATCGTTCCGATAACGCAAGCCGCCTTTAGCCCATGCGACCTCCAACAGAATGGGAACATCAATGTTACCGATGTACAGATGGTGCTAAACGAAGCGCTAGGAACGGCCGCGGCCGTCAACGATTGGAACGGAGACGGCGTCGTCAACGTCATTGACGTGCAAATTGGGATTAATGCAGCGCTCGGTCTGGGTTGCGGCGCTCTGTAGGTTTCTCCTGATTCTCCGCCGCTGCTATCCGGGCGGCAGAAGCCCGCCTGACGGGAAGAGGCCCACGAAGCGCTTAACGGGACGTGGTGGGCCCGGGAGGACTCGAATCTTCGACCACCTGGAGCCTGCCTGGCGAGTTGGTACAGCCCCGGGCCAGAAGTCGTGCTCGGCTTGTGCAGACCGGGTGCTTCCCCTCCCGCCGAATCGGCGGTTGATGTCCAAATCCTCATCGGAACCGTACAGTTCCCGCCACCACATCCGAAAACCTCCTCCTGACTGTCCCATGGAGAAGTAGGCATTGCAGACCACCCGGTCGACACAATCATAACCTCCCTCCAGGAACTCGCTGTATAGGGCGCTCAGTTGATCCGGCATGATCTTTGGAGCGTACCCGTGATTCCCCCATCCACGCAACCGGCCGGTATTCTTCTTGGCGGTCGTTCTTGGCGGCTTGGCGAGAGATCTAAACTGGAGACTGGCATAGATCAATCCGTCAGTCAAGGATATTTCGGTCTGTTTTACGGCTTCCCCAAAGAACACAGCGGATCGCCCAGCACCACGCCCTGCCAGCTCAAATACGGAAGGCCCAGGTAATAGCTCTCGGCCAGGTTGCGGCCTTCGAAATAGGCCGGCAGTACATAATCCGGCCGGGCGCATGCCTGCAGGTAAGGCTCATACACGTTGCCCGATGCGCCCGTGGCCCCTTCGTGGATGAGGTCCGCACTCAATCCCTGCGGGGAGTCGGCCCACAGATGCTCGTGGTCTTGCCAGGTACCGTAGGTCCAGGTGTCCGGAGGCCGCTTCAAGGTGCGCATGTTGGTGGAAACGAACTCCGTGGCGATAGCCCCCGGCAGCCACTGAAAGCCCAGCCAACGCCGCTTGCGATTCGCATCGTTCGACCCCCAGGACGCGTAGCCGATCACATCCTTCTGGTCGTAAAGCGTTTTGATGGTCTCTTCGAGTTTGACGCGCGCGGTGGGCAGCAGAATGGCGGCATTGCGCAGCCAGTCATTTCCCGATTGGTCGTCGGCGGACTTGAGATCGATGACGAACGTGCCGCGATTGCGGGCGGCCTGGGCCCGATCGATCATGCCCTTCACATCCGTCCAATCGTAGGCCGCCAGCCGGGTCACCAGATAGATGGGAAACTGCGGATGACGAAACGGCGCGTCGCGCTTGCCGTAAAACGGGTTGACCAGGGCGCCGGCGCGCGGGAATTTCGAACCCTTCAGTTTCCCGTAGAGCAGGGTCAGTTCCGAATCCACCGAACCGTGCTCGGCTTCCGTCAGCGATCCCCCCGATCCCTGAATCTTGAGCGGGACTCCGGCGGTGATCACGATGTAGAGCACCTTCTCCTGCAGGCCGGATTTAGTCAGGTAGTCGCCCAACGGCCGCTCAATCTGGGACTGATAGGTGGTCCAATCGATTTCTTCGGCGGTAGTGGTGTCGAGGTAGCATACATTGCCCACCGGCACGGACCGCAGCGGCCGGTAATAGTCCGCAATCTGGCGTGAAAGGGCGTCTTTTCGATTGACCACCAGCAGCACATTACCGCCGGTCTGCGCGCATAGGGGAAGAACGGCCAGCAACAGTAGTAATGTGGCGCAGGCGGTGCTCGCCTGCCCCACCGTCCTCGCTGAACAAGCCCGCTGCCAAAACAGGATAGAGGGCAGGCGAGCACCGCCTGCCCCACCTCCGGGCAAAGAGCGCCGGGGATGCCCCGCAGGGTTCAGTGTTACCCGGATCATTGACCCGATGTGATCACTGCCCCTTTTTATAGTCCCCTCCGCTGAAGTATTTCTCCATCCAGCAGTACAAGGCGATAAACAGGTATCGGCTGCCCATCTCGCGGATCTTCAGCTTGGAAATGCCCGAGCGCCGGTTTCGCCAGGTGATGGGCATTACCGTCCACGAATACCCGCGCACAATAGTCTTTAGGGGAAGTTCCACGGTCAGATTGAAATGCGGCGAGAGGAACGGGCGGCAACCGTCCAGCGCTTTGCGGCGGTACGCTTTGAAGGCGTTGGTGAAATCGTTGAGCGGAACGTGGAACAGCAGCCGCAGAAACAGGTTGGCCATCCGATTGATCAGCAGCTTGTGGGCGGGGTAGTCGATCACTCCGCCGCCGCGCATGAAGCGCGATCCGAAAACGGCATCGTAACCCTCCCCCAGCAGCTCCCAATAGCGCACCACATCGCGGCAATCGTCCGATTCATCGGCCATCATGATCACTACGGCGTCGCCCTGGCTGTGATCGATGCCGCAGATAATCGCCCTGCCGAAACCATGGCCGCCGGCATTTTGCACCGGGCGAATGGTAGGAACCCGTGACGCCAGTTCCTGCAT
>PLRZ01000096.1:7179-8839 GCA_003164075.1 Bryobacterales bacterium
TCCGGCTGCCATCCGAAGTGGCGTTCGCAATCGGTGTTGTCCATCACCACCCAGGGGATGTCGTACGGCCGCTCGTTCAGATCGGCGGCCACCGGGTGGGGACGGAACCGGGCATCGCACCACGCCGTCAATTGCGCCAGTGACAGGGCATTGTCCGGACCGCCGCCGGCAGTGTAAATCCGCTGCCCGCCCTTGCGTTCCTGGCGCATCTGCAGGTCGAGCAGCGACGCCAGGTCCCGCGGATGGAACGCATCCCGCACCTGCTTGCCGGCGCCGTCGAAGCCAATGTAGCGCAGAGGCCGCTGGTGCAGGTGGGCGTTGATCCAATAGGCCACAATCCCCTGCTCGGGCGTGCCGAACTGTCCCGGCCCTGCCAGCACGCCGCAGCGGTCGATCCATACCGGGAAACCGAACGCTTCGCCATACTCCAGGGCGATCGACTCACAGGCGAGTTTCGTGCCGCCGTAGAGGGACACAGGCGCGCGAGTGGAGAAATCGACCCCGATGCCGCGCGCCGAAACGCCCCTCGGCAGGTCGGCATTGCGGTCCAGGTAGAAAGCGTCTTTGCCATGCTTGAGCGGCAGGGCTTTGAGCGCCGCGATGGAGTACACGCGGCTGCTGGATAGCAGCAGCAGGCCCGCGCGGTGCGCCTTCGAGTACTCCAGCACGTTCACGATGCTGGCCAGATTGTGTTCGAACAACTGCCGGCTGCTGACGTTGCCCGGCAGGCCGGCCAGCACGCTGGGGTTGGCCGCCGCGTCGATCACCCAGTCGGCCGCGGGCAACGGTTCGAAGTCGCTGGCCAGGCGAATGTCGCCGTGGATGAACTTCACTCCGCGTTTCCGCAGCCGCACCCGGTTGATTTCCGAGCCCGGCCGGTGGAGGTTGTCGATGCCGCAGATGGAGAGACCCTCCCGGCGTTCCAGCAGCGATTCGGCAATCGCCGTCCCGGCAAACCCGCAGATTCCGGTGATCAGGATTTTCATAGCGCCGCCTTTGGCGACAGTCGTTCCATCCAACTGCCCGCGATTTCCCGAAAAATCACTTCCAGCGGCTTACTGATATTCCATGCCGGGTAATGGGTGCGCATCTTGGTCAGGTCGCTGTAATAACAGATATGGTCGCCAATGCGATTCTCTTCCAGATAGCGCCACTCGGAAGGCCGTCCGGTGACGTTCTCCGCCATGCGGAAGGCTTCCAGAATGGAGCAGGAATTCCCTTTTCCGCCGCCCAAATTGTACACCTCGGCCACGCGCGGCGCTTTCCAGAACTCAAACATGAACCGCGCCACGTCCTCGGAGTGGATATTATCGCGGACTTGCTTCCCCTTATATCCGTACACCCGGTACTCGCGTCCCTCGACATTGCACTTGATCAGGTAACTCAGAAAACCGTGCAACTCCACTCCGGAATGGTTCGGCCCGGTCAGACATCCACCGCGCAGGCAGCAGGTGGGCATGTTGAAATAGCGCCCATACTCCTGCACCATCACGTCGCCGGCAACCTTGGAAGCGCCGAACAGGGAGTGTTTGGACTGGTCGATGGAAAAGTCCTCCGGGATGCCGTTCTCGAAGGCCGGATCGGCGTAATCCCAGCGGGTCTCCAGTTCCCGCAGGGGAATGGTATTGGGCCGGTCGCCGTAGACCTTATTGGTGGACAT
>PLRZ01000096.1:8887-21072 GCA_003164075.1 Bryobacterales bacterium
CTTCGCGGTCGCGGATATCGAGCGGCCGATGGCGGTATCCGGGGATCTCGCGGCGCAGACGTTCGAGCACCCAACTGGTATCGCCTTCGGGGCCGAAGAAGACCCTGCGATGGTTGCTGTCGATTCCAGTGACTTGGAATCCCTGGCGGGAGAAGAAGACGGACACCTCGGAGCCAATCAGGCCACACGAGCCGGTCACTAAGACGGAAGGGGCGGGCATCAGTCCCGATTATAGCCCCATGCTTACTTGCGAAATTGCCACGGTCCCGGTGTGAACTTCTAATCCGCTTCCAGCCCGACTCGTCCCGCGAAATTCGCGCTCAGGAAATCGCGATTCATGCGCGCGATCACTTCCAGCTTGATGCCCTTGGGGCAAACCGCCTCGCACTCGCCCATGTTGGTGCAGCTTCCAAAGACCTCCTGGTTGGCCTGCGCCACCATGGCCGTCACCCGCTGCTCGCGCTCCGGCTGCCCCTGCGGCAGCAGCCCGAGATGCGCAATCTTCGCCGCCATGAACAACGACGCCGACGCATTGGGACACATCGCCACGCAAGCCCCGCAACCGATGCAGGCGGCGGCATCCATGGCGCGCTCGGCATTGTCCCGCGGCACCAGCACCGCGTTGCCGTCCGGCGCGCTGCCGGTGGCGACCGAGATGTATCCGCCGGCCGCGATGATGCGGTCGAAGGCGCTGCGGTCCACCACCAGGTCCTTGATCACCGGGAAGGCTTTGGCGCGCCACGGCTCCAGATACAGCTCGTCGCCGTCTTTGAAATGGCGCATATGAAGCTGGCACAGCGTAGTCTCGCGCTCGGGACCGTGCGCCACGCCGTTCACCATGCAGCCGCACATGCCGCAAATGCCTTCGCGGCAATCGTGATCGAACGCCACCGGCTCTTCACCCTTGGCCAGCAGATCCTCGTTCAGTACGTCGAGCATTTCCAGAAACGACATGTGCTCGCTGACGTTGGGCGCTTCGTACCGCGCCATGCGGCCCTTGTCGCCGGCGTTCTTCTGCCGCCACACGTGGAGAATAATTTTCATTTGTAACTCCGTTGCGCCGGGTGCACGAATTCGAAAGTCAGGGGCTCTTTATGCAGTACGGGCGGCTGGCCCACGCCTCGGAACTCCCAGGCCGCGGCATACGAATAGTGCTCGTCGTCGCGCTGGGCTTCGCCCTCGGGGGTCTGGTACTCCTCGCGGAAATGGCCGCCGCAGGATTCGTTGCGGTCCAGCGCGTCCAGGCACATCAGCTCCGCCAGTTCGAAGAAATCGGCCACGCGGCCGGCCCTTTCGAGCGACTGGTTCAACTCGTCGGCGCCGCCCAGAATCTTGACGTCGCGCCAGAATTGCTCGCGCAATGGCGGAATCTTCGCCAGCGCCTGCTTCAATCCAGCCGCGTTACGCGCCATTCCGCAGTATTCCCACAGGATCTTGCCCAGTTCGCGATGGAACGAATCCACCGAGCGGGTCCCCTTGGCCTCCAGCAGCTTGCGCGTAATCTGCGTCACTTGCGATTCCGCCTCGCGCACCGCGGCGTGCGATGTTTCCACCTTCTCGAACTTATTGGACGCCAGATAATCGCCGATGGTGTTGGGCAGGACGAAGTAGCCGTCCGCCAGCCCCTGCATCAACGCGCTGGCGCCCAGGCGGTTGGCGCCATGATCCGAGAAATTGGCCTCGCCAATCACGTACAGGCCGGGAACATTCGACATCAGGTTGTAGTCCACCCACAAGCCGCCCATGGTGTAGTGCATGGCGGGGTAGATGCGCATCGGCTCCCGGTAAGGATCTTCGCCGGTGATGCGCTGGTACATATCGAACAGGTTGCCGTAGCGTTCTTTGATGACGTTCTTGCCCAGGCGCTGGATGGCGTCGCGGAAATCGAGGAAAACCGCGAGGCCCGTCTCACCCACGCCGCGGCCCTCGTCGCACACCTGCTTGGCGTTGCGGGATGCCACGTCGCGCGGCACCAGGTTGCCGAAACTGGGGTATTTGCGCTCCAGGAAGTAGTCGCGCTCGGCCTCGGGAATCTGGCTCGCGAGCCGCTTGTCGCCCTTTTTTGCCGGCACCCAGACGCGCCCGTCGTTGCGCAGCGATTCGCTCATCAGCGTCAGTTTCGACTGGTATTCGCCGGAGACCGGAATGCACGTGGGGTGGATCTGCGTGAAGCAGGGATTGGCGAACAGCGCGCCGCGCTTGTACGCCCGCCAGATGGCCGTGGTGTTGCAGCCCTTGGCGTTGGTGGAAAGATAAAAGACGTTGCCGTACCCGCCGGTGCCCAGCACCACGGCGTCGCCGATGTGCGTCTCCATCTTGCCGGTGATCAGGTTGCGCGTCACGATGCCGCGCGCCCTGCCATCCACCACTAGGAGGTCCAGCATCTCGGTGCGCGGGAACATCTGCACCTGGCCGGCGGCGATCTGGCGTTCCAGCGCCTGGTAGGCTCCCAGCAGCAGTTGCTGGCCGGTCTGTCCACGGGCGTAGAACGTGCGCGACACCTGCGCCCCGCCAAAGGAGCGGTTGTCGAGGTACCCGGAATACTCGCGCGCGAAGGGCACGCCCTGCGCCACGCACTGGTCGATGATATTCAGGCTGATGGCCGCCAGCCGGTAGACGTTGGATTCGCGCGCGCGGAAATCGCCGCCCTTCACGGTGTCGTAGAACAGGCGGAAAACGCTATCGCCATCGTTGTGATAATTCTTGGCGGCGTTGATGCCGCCCTGCGCGGCGATGGAGTGCGCGCGGCGCGGCGAATCCTGAAAGCAGAAGCACTTGACGTTGTATCCCAGCTCCGCCAGGGTGGCCGAGGCGGATCCGCCTGCCAGGCCGGAACCCACCACCAGGATGGTGTACTTGCGCTTGTTGGCCGGATTCACCAGCTTGAGATGGAAGCGGTAATCTTCCCATCGCTTCTCGATCGGGCCCGTCGGAGATTTCGATTCAAGTTGCATGGCTGGCGTCCTCAGTTCGTCAATAAGCCGGTCATCACGGCGATGGGGATGGAGCAATTGCCGATGGCGATCACGATCGCCAGAATCGCCGACGCCCATTTAAGCTTGCGGGTGTAGCGCGGGTGGCTGATGCCCAGCGACTGGCACATGCTCCACATGCCATGGTAGAGGTGCATGCACAACAGGATCATGGCGAAGATATAGAACCCCGAGACGGCGTAGTTCTGGAACCCGGAGATCACGTTATAGCGCACGTCGGGCGTGATGGGGTTGCCGCCCACGTCGTGCAGCGGCAGCACCGCGCCCATGGTCAGGTGCAGCACGTGAAAGATCACGAAAGCGGCCACGATGGGCCCGCTCCAGATCATGGTGCGGGCGGCGTAGGACGACGGCACGTCGTCCTTCTTGAAATAGCCCACCGGCCGCGCGGCGCGATTTTGCAGCCACAACTGCACCGCGGCGACAATGTGCAGGATCACCGCCGCCAGCAGCACGGTGCGCGCGCCCCACAGCGCCACGGCGTTGTTGGGATTGTGCAGAAAGGCCGCGTACGCGTTGATCTGCTCGCGGTTTGCGGAATAAATCTGGAGGTTGCCCAGCATGTGGGCGACTACATAGCCCACCAGCATGACCCCCGTAACGGCCATCACGGCCTTCTTGCCAATGGGCGCGTCGTAGAAGCGCGCGGCCCGCTCGATGGGATTCACGGCAATTGCACTCATTCGGAATTCCTGATTGCGGCAAACAGACGTTCGCCGGAGTTATTCGGAAACAGCACCCACACATTAGAATGCAACAACGGGTCTGAAACTATCAAGGTTGCAACCCGTTGACTGAAAAATGGGAGTGGATCACTCTCCAGGCCCCTTTCTTCCGTTGATAAACCTCGGTGGCGTTCCATTTCTGCGTGACGCCGGCGTTGCGTGTGACCAACTGGTAGCTCAAAATGGCCATGTCGCCGCCGGCCTGAACCTTGGGGTTTTCGATCTGGTAACCGTCGAACAGCGGCCGGCCGCCGTAGGCCGCGTACAGTTCCTTGACCGCCGGGATGCCTTCCACCCGCCCCGCGGTCATCACGTGGAACAGCGTGATATCCGGGTCCGCGGCCGCCAACATAGGCCCCGCATCGCCCTTGAGCCAGCCATCCATGGAAGCCCGTTCTACCGCCAGCACTTCCCGCTCGGTCTGCGCAGCGGAATCCTGATAGCCGCACAGGCTGCCCATCGCGGCTACGACGGCGCAGGCCAGGATCGTCCTTTTCACGTGCTCACCTCCGCTTCGGGGAAATGCTAATCTAGCGCCATTGAGGCGTTGGGGACAAGTGCGGCTTCTCAACGATAATCCGCGAGACGCGGCGCCTTCCTGGTATAACGGAAGCTGATGCCAGATCTGAAGAAGCTGATACGCGAGGTGCCGGACTTTCCCAAGCCGGGCATCCTCTTTTACGACATCACCACTTTGCTGAAAGATCCCGCCGGGCTGGCGGGCGTGATCGACGGGTTGAAAGATCACTATCGCCACCTGCGGGTGGACGTGGTGCTGGGAATCGAAGCGCGCGGCTTCATATTTGCGCCGGCGCTGGCCTGCGCCTTGGGCGCGGGCTTCGTGCCGGTGCGCAAGCCCAGGAAACTGCCGGCGGCGGTGGTGAGCGCGAGCTACGATCTGGAATACGGCAAGGACGCCCTCGAAATGCACAAAGATGCCATCGGCCCCGGCACGCGGGCGCTGATTGTCGACGACCTGCTGGCGACCGGCGGCACGGCCTCCGCGGTGGCCAGCATGGTGCGCGAGAGCGGCGGCACGGTAGTGGGGCTGGGCTTCGTGGTGGAGCTGACTTTCCTCAACGGGCGGCGGAAACTGGCCGGCGAAGAGGTCTTCTCCCTGCTGCAGTACGACAAATGAGCCCTCCTCGCCGCGTACGCCTGCGCGCCCTGGCAAAGTTGAACCTCGATCTCCGCGTGCTGGGCAAACGTCCCGACGGTTACCACGAATTGCGGACTGTCTTTCAGACCATCTCCCTGGCCGACCGCCTGGAGATCGCCTTCACCCCAGGGCGCAAAACCGCCGTCGAACTGCAGGATAGCGTGGCCATCCCCGACAACCTGGTAACGCGCGCGGCGCACCTGGCGCTGGAGGCGATGCGCGTGGGCGGGCGCGTCGCCATGCGCCTGACGAAGCGCATTCCCATGGGCGCGGGCCTGGGCGGCGGATCGTCGGACGCCGCGGCGGTGCTGCTGGCGCTGCCGGTGCTGGCCGGGCGCACGCTGGATGTGGCGAAGCTAAGTGAGCTCGCTCAGCAACTCGGCAGCGACGTGCCATTTTTCCTGCTGGGCGGGACGGCGGTGGGGATCGGGCGCGGCAGCGAGTTGTTTCCCCTGCCCGACGGGCCGCCGCAGAGCGGTCTGGTGGTGGCCAGCGGGGTGCACGTCTCGACGGCCCAGGCGTATCGCGATCTGAGTCCCCGTTTGACAAGCGAATCGCAAGAAAATAAAATCTTTAGTTTCCAGTCTCAAGTGTGGGGGCGGGGTGTGGGAGTGCTTCCCCGCAACGACTTCGAAGAGGCCGTCTTCCCGCAGCACCGCAGTTTGGCCGCCATCAAGAAACGATTGTTGCGGGCGGGAGCGTCGGTGGCCCTGATGACCGGGAGCGGTTCGGCGCTGTTCGGACTGTTTCCGGATCGTAACCGGATTTCAGTCGCGCTACAATCGTGGGGTACCCCCAAGGCGATTGCAATATCGCTGGTGACCCGATCCCGCTATCGCCGAATGTGGTGGCGGGCGCTGGAAGAACATAGTGCCGGGAGAAAATGGCCGCCCCAAAGCCGATACGCTCGATGACTCACGACCGTCTGCTACTGTTTAGCGGGAACGCCAACCCCGAATTGGCCGAAGAGATCGCCGCCCACCTCGACATGCGGCTCGGCAACTGCATGGTGAAGCAATTCGCGGATGGCGAGATCTACCTGCAGATTCAGGAAAACGTGCGCGGCGGCGACGTTTTTGTGATCCAGCCGACGTGCACGCCGGTGGAGCGCAACCTGATGGAGTTGCTGCTCATGATCGACGCCCTGAAACGGGCCTCAGCGGAACGTATCACCGCAGTGTTACCCTATTATGGTTACGCCCGCCAGGACCGGAAGGATAAACCCAGGGTTCCGATCTCCGCCCGGCTGGTTGCGGCCCTGCTGGAAACGGCCGGCGCCGACCGGGTGCTGACGCTGGATTTACACGCAGCGCAGATTCAGGGGTTTTTCGATATCCCGGTGGATCATTTGTTTGCGTCGCCGGTGATGATCGAGCATTTTAGAGCGCAGAACGTCTCGGGCATGACGGTGGTATCGCCGGATGCCGGGGGCGTGGAGCGGGCTCGGGCGTTCGCCAAACGGTTGAACGCTCCGCTGGCCATCATCGACAAGCGGCGGGAAGAAGCCAATATCGCCGAAGTGATGAACGTGGTCGGCGAGGTGAAAGGGCGCCACTGCCTGCTGGTGGATGACCTGATCGATACGGCGGGCACGCTGGTGAAGGGCGCGGAGGCGCTGCTCGAAAAGGGCGCGCTCAGCGTTTCGGCTTGCGCCACGCATGCGGTGCTGTCGGGTTCGGCGGTGTGCCGGATCGAAGAGTCTTGTTTGAAGCAGGTGGTGGTCACGAATTCGATTCCGCTTTCGGAAGAGGGCAAGAAGTCGGACCGGATCACCCAGTTGTCGATCGCCAATTTGATGGCGGACGCCATCCGGTCGATACACGAAGAGACTTCGGTAAGTGTGTTGTTTATTTGACCCCGGCCACTGGCCGGGCTGGAAGATTAGCGGGCGCTCGAACCCACGAGGTAAAGGCGGCGGGAATGGCCTTTACGGAACCGGACTTCGAACCCGAAGGAGAATGAAGTGTTAAAGGATATTACAGTAGCCGCCGAGGTGCGTGCCTCGCGCGGTAAGAACGAAGCGCACCGTACGCGCCGTGCGGGGCAGATTCCGGCAGTTATTTATGGGGCCTACAAAGACCCCGTGTCGGTCTCGGTGAATCCCCGCGACATCGCCAAGATCATCCGTAGCGCTACCGGCTACAACACCATTTTCAAGCTGGAGATTGCGGGCGGCGAAACCACCCCGGTGATGGTTGTCGACCAGCAGGTGGATCCCATCCGCGGCACGTTGCTGCATGCCGATTTCAAACGCATCGACCTCAGCAAGCGTATTCGCGTCAGCGTCCCGGTGACCACCACCGGCGAAGCCAAGGGCGTGAAGGTGCAAGGCGGATTGCTCGAAGTCATCACCCGCGCTATCGAAATCGAATGTCTGCCGGATGAAATCCCCGAGAAGTTCGTGGTGGACGTCACCGAACTGATGATCGGCCAGGCCAGGCGCGCCAGCGAGGTCGCGCTGACCGGCTCCATGAAGCTGGTGAGTGCGCCCGAAGCCGTGATTGCCCACTCCGTTGCCATGCGCGCCGAGGAAGTGGCCACGCCGGTCGAAGGCGCCGCGGTGGCTGAGACACCGGTGGCCGGCGCCACAGCCCCCGAACCAGAAGTCATCAAGAAGGGCAAGAAGGAAGAAGAGGCCGCCGACAAGGACAAGGACAAAGACAAGGGCAAAAAGAAGTAATTTGCCATGTTCCTGGTGGCCGGTCTTGGGAATCCGGGCGAGGAGTACGCTCTTACGCCGCATAATATGGGATTCCTGACGGTGGACCGGTTGGCCGAACGGCACGGCATTCGCATCGCCCGCAAGGATTCCAGGGCGCTCGTGGGCCTGGGCGAGATCGACGGGCAACCGGTGATGCTGGCCAAGCCGCAAACGTTTATGAATCTCAGCGGCACTTCGCTCGTGCCGCTGATGGAAAAGCATGCCATCGATCCGGGCCGGCTGGTGGTGGTGTACGACGATCTGGACCTGGGCTGGAAGGCCCTGAAGATCAAGCCGAAGGGCTCGGCGGCCGGTCACAACGGCATGAAGTCGGTGATCGGCAGTCTGGGATCCGGCGAGATCGTACGGGTGCGATTGGGAGTTCACCCGGGCCATCCGTTGCACGGTGGCACGGAATACCTGCTGGCGCCGATGAAGCGCTCGCAGCGCGCGGAATTGGACGAATTCATCGACTACGCAGCCGATGCGGTTCGCGCCATAATTGCTTGGGGCGTCGAAAAGGCCATGACGAGATACAATCGTCGCGCCCCGGGCTTAAACGAAGAGGAAGCATGAGGATTTACGAAGAGTTGTTCATAGTCAAGCCGGATGCGCCGGACGAAGAGGTGGACGCGCTCGTAGAACAGCTACGAGGGCATTTGACCACGCTGGGCGCCACGGTGGACAAAATCGATAAGTGGGGCAAACGTCGGCTGGCGTACAAGGTGGGTAAGTTCCGGGAAGGCACTTATGTGTTGTTCCAGTTCACCGCCGCTCCCGAGCACGTGCACGAGTTCGAACGCCGTTTGCGCGTCACCGACCTGGTGCTGAAATTCCTGACGGTGCGCATCGACGAGACTTTGAAACGCCTGGAGAAGCGCAAGAAAGGGCGCGATAAGCGGGCGGCGAAACGGGCCGCTTCCGCGCCCGCGAGCCCCGCTCCAGGTCCCGCGCCGTTGGCGCAACAGATGACAGAAGCGCCGGTAGCAGTGCCCGGCATGCCGAAGGAGAGCTAAGCCATGGCGGAATCCAAAGGAAGACCAGGCAGCGCCGCGCAGCGGCCCACCGGCGGCGACAAGGCCGTCGCCACCCAGAAGAAACAATATTTCCGGCGCAAGAAAGTGTGCCGCTTCTGCGTCGAGAAGATCGACGACATCAACTACAAGGACGTGAAGATGCTGCACGCCTTTGTGGCGGAGCGTGGGAAGATCGTCCCGCGCCGCATTTCGGGCGTATGCGCGCCGCACCAGCGGCGCCTGACCGACGCCATCAAAAAGGCGCGCAACATCGCGCTGCTGCCGTTCGCGGCGCAGTTCTAAGATGGGGAGAAAAATGTCATGGAAGTAATCCTGAGAGAAGACATCGACAATTTGGGCAGCCGCGGCCAGGTAGTCAAAGTGGCCGCGGGATACGCCCGCAATTTCCTGATCCCCAAGAAACTGGCGGTCACCGCGAACGAGTCCAATAAGAAGATCGTGGAGCAGGAACGGCAAGCCCATCTGCGCAAGGACGCCAAACTGCAGAGCGAGGCGCAGGACCTGGCCAAGCTGGTGACCGGCGTGTCCGTCACCATCCACCAGAAGGCCGGCGAGAACGACCAGTTATTCGGCTCGGTAACCTCCAAAGACGTGGCTGACGCGCTTGCGGCGAAAGGTTTCACCATCGACCGGCGCAAGATTCAACTGGACGAGCCCATCAAGCAGTTGGGCGAGTTCAAAGTGCCGGTGAAGTTGCACAAAGACGTCACCGCGGAAGTAATCGTGGTGGTAGCGAAGGAAGAGTAAGCATCCGGCTAAGTGGTCGCGACCACCGTACTGGTGGCCGCGGCCGCTTCGCGACGCCGCTTCTCCTCCATGGCGATCAGGTTGCCATCGGCCGAGCGGGCAAACGTAATCAGTCCCAGCCCCAGTCCGAACAGCTTGTTGTGCCAGCGGACCTTTCCCGTAGCAGGGTCCAGGCAAAACAACTCACATTGGGTACCGGCATAGAGCTGGCCATCCTCCAGCGCCACATTGACGAAATCGCCGCCTTTTAACTGCGATTTAACTGCGATCTCCACATTTCCTTCCCGGCAGCCCGGTCGATAGCCAAAACCGTGCCCTTGATTCCGATGAACAGGTTCCCTTGCGATGCCATGGCAGCCTCCTCGATTCCAGCATACCGAAGCCCCGCCGGCGCTTTCGTCATCCAATAGAGAAATGGAGCGTTTACCGGCGGTATTCCTGGCGCACGGTTCGCCGATGTCGGCGCTGGGCGGCGATTCCCACGCGGCGGCACTGCGCGCCTTCGGGGATCGGCACGGCGCCGCGCGCGCGATTCTGGTGGTCTCGGCGCATTGGCAGGTGTCGCAGCCAGTGCGGGTCACCGCCTGGGACCAGGCCGCGCTGCTCTACGACTTCGGCGGGTTCCCGGAAGAACTGTATCGTGTAACCTACCCCGCGCCGGGGAGCCCGTCGGCGGCGGCGCGCGTGGTCAACATGCTGCAGTCGGCCGGGCAGCAGGCGCGCTTCGAGCGCGAGCGCGGGCTCGACCACGGCGCCTGGACGCCGCTGAAACTGGCTTGGCCGGACGCTGTCACGCCGGTGATCGAAGTGTCGATGCCGTTCGTCCCGCCGCAGGAGCTATTCCAACTCGGCCGGGCGCTGCGGCCGCTGCGCGACGACGGCTTTCTGCTGGCCGCGAGCGGCGGAATCGTGCACAATTTGAGCCGCGTGCGCCTGGAAAACAAGGACGCGCCGGTGGACCCATGGGCCGCGGAGTTCGACTCCTGGGTGGCCCAGGCGGTGGCCGCGCGCAAGCTCGAAAGCTTGCTGGCCTATCGCCACACCGCGCCGCACGCGCGGCTTGCGGCTCCCACCACCGAGCACTTCGATCCGCTCTTCGTGGCGCTGGGCGCGGCGTATCCCGACGAGCCCGTGGAGAGGATCTTCGAGGGCTTTCACTACGGCAACCTGTCGATGCGCAGCTTCGGTTTCGACCAAGCGCGGTCGTGAACCCCGCTCATTATCGGCAACGAGCAGACCGTGCCGGTACGTTTGGCGGCGCTTTTCACAGGCGCGATTGTTGTTATCCTTCGCTTTCACGAATGCCGAAGAAACTTCCCCCGGCTGACCGACGGCGCCTGCCCGCGTAGTTGGTCGAGCGCCGGATTTACTGGATCCGAGGACAAAAGGTCATGCTCGATGCCGACCTGGCCGAGCTATACCAGGTGACCACAAAACGGCTGAATGAAGCGGTAGGCCGCAATGCCAACCGCTTCCCCGAAGATTTCATGTTTCAGCTCACGGCTGACGAGAACGAATCTTTGAGGTCGCAATTTGCGACCTCAAACGCCGCACGCGGCGGCCGGCGCTACCTGCCCTACGCGTTCACTGAGCACGGGGTAGCGATGCTCTCGTCGGTACTGAACAGCGACCGCGCCGTGCAGATGAGCATCGTCATTATCCGGGCGTTCGTGAGGCTCCGGCAGGTCTTGGCCGGCAACGCGGAGTTTGGCCGCAGGCTCGAACAGGTCGATGCCAGGTTGCAGCGCCACGGCGCCGTGATCGGCGTTTTGGTTGACGAAATCAAGAAGCTGAAGCAACCGCCCGCCTCTCCGAAACGCCGCATCGGGTTTGTGTCCGAAGCCAAGCGAACCGATATCACTCGCGAACCGGCATGGCTCGAGCAAAGACAGATTCGCAAGAACCGGCGGCCGCTCACTTGACCTTCGCCGCACTGACTCCTTACAGCGGAATATTCCCATGCTTCTTGCGCGGCATGGTATCCACCTTATTCTCCAGCATGCGCAGCGCGCGGATCACCCGCGGGCGCGTCTCGCGCGGCTCGATCACGTCGTCCACATACCCGCGCTCGGCAGCCACGAACGGGTTCGCGAAACGTTCGCGGAACTCTTCGATCTTCTGCCGGCGCGCCCCATCCTGGTCGGCGGCGGCGGCCAACTCGCGGCGGTACACGATGTTCACCGCGCCCTCCGGGCCCATCACCGCCACTTCCGCCGTGGGCCAGGCGAGGTTGATATCGGTGCGCACCTGCTTCGATCCCATCACGCAATACGCCCCGCCATACGCCTTGCGCGTAATCACCGTGATCTTCGGGACGGTGGCCTCGCAGTACGCGTAGAGCAGCTTGGCGCCTTGCCGGATGATGCCGCCGAACTCCTGCGCCGTGCCGGGCAGAAACCCGGGCACGTCTTCGAAGGTCAAAATCGGGATGTTGAAGGCGTCGCAGAAACGCACGAAGCGCGCGCCCTTCACGCTGGAGTTGATGTCCAGGCAGCCGGCCAGAAATGCCGGCTGATTGGCCACCACGCCGATCGACCGGCCGTCCATGTGGGCGAAACCGATCACCAGGTTCCTGGCCCAGTGTTCGTGCACCTCGAAGAACTCGCCGTCATCCACCACGCGCTGGATCACGTCCTTGATGTCGTATGGCAGATTCGATTCCGCCGGCACAATCGTGTCGAGCGCGGCGTCGGCGCGGTCGGGCGAATCGTTGGTCGGGCGGCGCGGCGGGTCCTCGCGATTATTCTGCGGCAGGTAGCCGAGCAGTTCGCGAATCATCCGCAGGCACTCGGCATCGTCCGGCGCGCTGAAGTGGCCTACGCC
>PLRZ01000096.1:21138-22754 GCA_003164075.1 Bryobacterales bacterium
GTGTTGCGCAGGAAGATGTCGGCGTAGCCGGCGAGCGAAACCACGCCTTCCTGGATACGCGCGCCGCCGGAATCGTTGAGGCCGATCACCGGGGCGCCGGTCTTCAGCGCGAGGTCCATCACCTTGCAGATTTTGAGCGCGTTGGCCTCCGAAAGCGATCCGCCGAGCACCGTGAAATCCTGGGCGAAGACGTAAACCAGGCGGCCGTCGATCCGCCCGTAGCCGGTGACGAAGCCGTCGCCCGGAGTGGCGTTGCCGTCCATGCCGAAATCGCGGCAGCGGTGCATGACCAGCTTGTCGAGCTCTTCGAAGGAGTTCTCGTCGAGCAGCAGTTCGATGCGCTCGCGCGCCGACAGTTTGCCTTCCTGGTGTTGCCGGGCGCGGCGCTCAGGCCCCCCGCCTTCTTCGGCGGCGGCATGGCGGCGGTGCAATTCGTCGAGCCGGTTCATCGCGACCATTGTACCTGCCCGCGCGCGCGATCGAAGGCGGGGCATGTCATCGGCCGAACGGCCCCGTCCGTGTAGTACACTGGCACGCATGAAGTCCCGACCCTCGCACCGCTGGACATTTGTCCTCGCGGCAGTTCTCTCCGCCGCCTCCCTCTGCGCCCAGCCCGCGCCCAAAATCACCACGCCCAAGGACGCTCTCGGGTTCAACCTGGGTGACGACTATATGGTCGCCAACTACACCCAGCTCGAAGCCTACTGGAAGAAGCTCGCCGGCGAATCCGACCGCATGAAGCTGGTCAGCATCGGCAAGACGGAGGAAGGCCGCGATCAATGGATGGCCATTATCTCTTCGCCCGAGAATATCAGGAACCTCGACAAATACAAGGAAATCTCCCGTAAACTGGCCCTCGCCGAAGGCGTCAACGAGGAGCAGGCGCACCAACTGGCCGCGCAAGGCAAAGCGGTGGTTTGGATCGACGGCGGGTTACACGCCAGCGAATCGGTAGGCTCGCAGCAACTCATGGAAATGGTCTACCAGATGGTAAGCCGCACCGATCCGGAGACCATGCGGCTGCTTCAGGACGACATCATTCTGTGCGTCCAGGCCAATCCCGACGGCCAGGAACTGATCGCCAACTGGTACATGCGCGGCTCCGAAAAGGCGGACGCCCCGCTGCGCGATCCCCAGCAGCGCAGCATGAATAACCTGCCGCGGCTCTACGCCAAGTACATCGGGCACGACGACAATCGCGACTTCTACATGTCCAACATGAAGGAAACCACCAACATGAATCGCGTGTTGTTCCTCGAGTGGTTTCCGCAGATCATGTACAACCACCATCAGACCGGGCCCGCCGGCGCGGTGATTTTCATGCCGCCGTTCCGCGACCCGTTCAACTACAATTTCGATCCCCTGGTGCCGCTGGGAATCGATATGGTGGGCGCCGCGATGCACAGCCGCCTGGTGGCCGAAGGCAAAGGCGGCAGCGCCATGCGCAGCGGCTCCAATTATTCCACCTGGTGGAACGGCGGATTGCGAACCGTTACCTACTTCCACAACATGATCGGCATCCTGACCGAGATCATCGGCAGTCCCACGCCCACGAACATCGCGGTGGTTCCCAGCAAGCAGTTGCCGCAGGGCGATTGGCCCATGCCGGTGACGCC
>PLRZ01000096.1:22878-26287 GCA_003164075.1 Bryobacterales bacterium
GCCGACGTTCCCGCGGGCGGCGATGCTCCTCCGGGAGCCGGCGGCGGCGGCGGTTTTGGCGGCGGGCGCGGCGGCGGAGTCTCCATGGACCTCTACAACAGCGTCCTGCACGACCCCAAGTTCCGCGATCCGCGCGGCTACATTCTGCCCTCGGACCAGCCCGATTTCGCCACCGCCACGGAGTTCATCGACGCGCTGCTCAAGAACGGCATCACCTGCCTGAGAGCGACCGCGCCATTTCAGGTAGNNCCGCCGAATCGTCCCTACGACATCACCGGCTGGACGCTGGCCATGCAGATGGGTGTGAAGTACGACCGCATTCTCGACGGCTTCGACGGCCCGTTCGAAAAGATCGCCGCCCTGCTGCCTCCGCCCGCCAGCACCATCAGCGGGCCGGCCAGCCCCGCCGGCTACCTGATCAGTCACGAGATCAACAATTCCTTCATCCTCATCAACCGCCTGCTGAAGGCCGGAGGCGACGTCTACTGGTTGAAGCAGGAACAGACCGTTGGCGGCAAGAGCATCGGCACCGGGGCCATCTGGGTGCCGGCTTCCGCCGCGGTGCGGCCGATTCTCGAGAAGGCCGCCAAGGAACTCGGCACTCCGGTGTACGCCCTGGCGAAAGCGCCGGCGGGCGACGCCATGAAACTGCGGCCCATTCGCATCGGGCTGTACGATTCTTACGGCGGCAGCATGCCGTCCGGCTGGACGCGCTGGCTGTTCGAACAATACGAGATGCCGTTTCAGGTGGTGTACCCCAGCACGCTGGATGCCGGCGATCTGCGGAGCAAGTTCGACGTGATCGTCTTCGCGGCCGGCACGCTGGGAGGCGGACGGGGCGGACGCGGCGGCGGCGCGGCAGGCGCGGCTGGCGTGGCTGGTGCCACCGGCGCTACGGCGGCGGCGAATGGCCGTGGCGGCGGGCGTGGAGGACGCGCTGGCGGCGGACGCGGCAACGCCAACGTGCCCGAAGAGTATCGCGCCATGCAAGGCCGCGTCTCCGAAGATGTCACCATCCCGGCCCTCAAGAAGTTCGTGGAACTGGGCGGCACTCTGGTCACTATCGGCAGCAGCACCAACGGCGCGGCGGCCGACTTTGGCTTGCCGGTGAAAAGCTATCTCACCGAAATGGGCGCCGACGGCCGCGAACGTAATCTGCCCGCCGATAAGTTCTACATTCCCGGATCGTTGCTCAAGATGAACGTGGATAACACTAACCCGCTGGCTTATGGCATGCCCCAGCAGGTAGACGTGTTCTTCGATAACAGCCCGGTTTTCAAGCTGGAGCCAACGGTGGAAATTCAGCATACTGCACCGGTGGGATGGTTCTCCGGCCAGGACGTACTGGATAGCGGCTGGGCCTGGGGCCAGCAGTATCTCGACGGCGGCACCGCGGTCGCCGAATCGAGCGTAGGTGAGGGCAAAATAGTGCTGCTGGGGCCGGAAGTCAATTTCCGCGATCAGCCCCACGGCACTTATAAGTTGCTGTTTAACAGCCTTTATTACGGTAACGCGCAGAGCGCGCCGCTGAAGTAAGTGGGGGCCTTCTATCCACGACGCAACCGGTCGATGGCGCGCCGGTCGCGTTTCGATGGCCGGCCTTCCCGAAACCGTTCGAAGGCCGGCATCAGCTTGCGCTCTTCCGCCAATTTGAGCCGCGCCTCGCGGCTCTCCGGGGTCTCGCGGTAGAGCGCCTGCGCCACCGCGGCGGGGCCGCGCATTTCACTCAGGGCCAGGACCTCCACCTCAAAGTCGCCGGTCTCGTTCTTGATTCGCAAAAGGTCGCCGGGCTTGACTTCTCGCGCTGGCTTGGCCGGTTGTCCATGGGATTCGATCCGGCCGAGTTCGCACGCATGGGCGGCCATCGAGCGCGTCTTGAAGAATCGCGCGGCCCAGAGCCACTTGTCCATTCGTACGCCGGTCATCGTCTGCAAGTAGGGCACGGAGGAGTAATCATCCCTCAGTTTCGCACGCCGCTGGGGCTGCTCGGGTAGAATCAAGAAATCAAGAACTATCGAACCGAAGGCCGGCGCGCCCAAACCAGAAAGAAGATCGGAGGCGAGTGGATGGGCGCCTTCGCCAATGCAGACAATATGGTTAGGTACGTCAATATCAGCGCGCCATATAGAATGACTGGGCGAGCGCCCCTCCCCGGCGGCAACCCGCCTTTGCTCGAACCGGAGGGGAGAGCCAAAGCTGCCCCTATCTGCGCGGGGGAGAATTCGCCGGCAGTCCCGGCGGTCTCGGCCTTCGATGACAGAACTCTTCAACAAGCGTAAAATCAGGATGTTGGCGTGATCCAGTAGGGGAGTGTTTCCATGACCATCACCATCGCACCACAGCTTGAAGCCCGCGTTCGGGACAAAGCCCGAGCCGAAGGCGTCACGGTTGAGACCTACATCGAGCAACTCATCCGCGAGGATGAAGAGTGGGCCGAGGAATCTGAAGGACCGTTACACGAGAACGATCCGGAGTTTGCCGAGATCCGGGCGGCGGTGCGGGAGGGGCTAGAGCAAGCCGATCGCGGTGAGGGGAGCCCCGCTGACGAGGTATTCGCTGAGCTGCGGGCCAAACATGGCATACCTCGTTAACCTCACCCCGCGCGCAAAACAGGACCTTGACAAAATCTACGCAGCCGTAATTCGTGAGGCTCCATACCGCGGACCGCAGTGGTTCGATCGCTTCGAGCAGTCAATCCTGTCGCTTTCGGACCTCCCTGAGCGGTGCACCATCGTCCCGAAACTCTCCACTGCGGAACGCACCGTCCGTCAGCTTCTTTTTGGCCGCCGCCGGCACGTTTACCGCATCTACTTCGCGATCTTCAGTGACGTCGTGAGTGTGCTTCATGTCCGCTACGGTGCACGCAAACACCCTCGCCGCCTATGATGGGGGCTTGGCTATCGGCGGCCTACAGGATGTACCGGCTCAGGTCCTGATCTTTGACGATGTCCGCCAGTTGCTTGCGCACATAGGCGGCATCCACCTTCACCGTCTTCTTCTTCAAATCGGGGCCGGCGAAGGAGACGTCTTCCAGCATCTTTTCCATGATGGTATGCAGACGTCGCGCGCCGATATTCTCGGAGCTTTCGTTTACCTGCGCGGCGAAGCGGGCCACTTCTTCCAGGGCGTCGTCGGTCAACACCAGCTTGATGCCTTCGGTTTCCAGCAGCGCGGTGTATTGCTTGGCCAGCGCGTTCTTGGGCTCCTTGAGAATGCGGATAAAATCCTCCACGGTGAGCGACTTCAGCTCCACGCGGATGGGGAAGCGGCCCTGCAATTCGGGAATCAGGTCGCTGGGTTTGGAGACGTGAAACGCGCCGGCGGCGATAAACAAAATGTGATCGGTGCGCACGAAGCCGTAGCGCGTGTTGACGGTGGTGCCTTCCACGATGGGCAGGATGTCGCGCTG
>PLRZ01000658.1 GCA_003164075.1 Bryobacterales bacterium
CTTTGAACTGCGGAAACTGGCTGACCATCTCGAAGCCCTTCTGCACATTCACCAGATTCTGGCGGACTCCCATGCGCAAGTGGCCGTCGGCCATGCGGGGCGCGCCTTTGGCGTGGAAGCTGATGAAATCGAGCGGAGCGCCGGGTTTGCCGGTGACCGCGTTGCCGCCGCGCGCGCAGTGCTCCAGAAACTGTCGCAGGTAGGCGCCGGCCTGGGCGGACCCGGGATTGGTGGTCGCCGGGCCACCCACTTTGGCAGTGGGCAACGCGCGGCGGATGGCGTCGGCGGTGAAGTCGTAGAGCTTGTCGTACTCCTCCGGCGTGCCGCGCCAGTAGAAAATGTCGGGCTCGTTCCACAATTCCCACTGCCAGGTTTCCACCTCGGACTGGCCGTAGCGCGCTACCGCATGCAGCACCCACTGGCGCATCAGTTCGGCCCATTTGGCGTAATCCTTGGGGGGCTGCGCCCAGCCGCGGCCCTCGGGCGTGTTGGGCCAGTTGCGGGCATAGGGTTCGGGCTTGGAAGAGAGCGCTTCCGGCATGAAGCCGATCTCCACGAACGGCCGGACGTTCATTTGCATGTAGGTGTCGAAGATGCGATCGACGATGGTCCAATCGTAGACCGGATGGCCGCTGGCATCTTCGGTGTAGGCGTTGGTAGAGCCCCATTTCATGGCCGCGGCGCCGTCGCCGGTCACCAGCAGATGGTGGGCGCGGATCTCCACGCGCACGGGGCTCAACGCCGCCAACTCGCCGAGAAGCTTTTTGCCGTTGGCGGTGTAGGTATAGTTGGGCTCGTCGTAGCCGAAGAAGGCGAAGATCGGCGGATAGGGACCTTGCTTCGCGGCCGCGTCCACGTGGATCTCCACTTGGGCGAAGAGGGCCGGGGCGAACAGCAGCAGGAACAGGCAGCGTGGCGTGCTCATAGGGAGAATGGTAGCAGAATGAAAGCGCTTACCAATACTCATGTCGTATGCGGGGCCCCCCGGGCCGGAGACTCCGAACTCCTGATGTCGTGGAATTTGTTGTGAGCCCGAAGGTGGGGCAGGCGAGCACCGCCTGCCCCACCTTCGGGCTCACAACAAATTCTCAAGCCACCCGAAATTCCAGGNNGGCGCGCTACTTGCGCGCGGGAAGCAGGGCCAGGAAATTATCGTGCGCTACTTTTCGCGCGGTCTCCGGCTTGAGTGCATCCAGCAGTAGATAGTAGCGCTGCAGGGTCGGCTTGTACTGGTCGAAGAAGCCCACCGTGTCCGAACCGATCACAAAGCGTCCGGGGTACTCTTCGATCAGGCTGGCCCATNNATTGGAATACTGGCCCAGCATGCGGCGCAGAAGGTCGGTGTGATTGGGGATGACGATGCGGCGGCTGATGCCCGCGTGCGCCCAGATCACGCGCGTCTTGGGATGCGTGCGGACCGCCGACTCGATCTCGTCGAGAAAGTTGGGCTTCTCCAGCCAGGCCGGCCCGATGTCGCTGTGCACCAGCACCGGCAGGTCGCGAGCCGCGGCCAGGTCCAGCAGGCGGCCGAACGCGATGGATGTGGCGCGCGGCGTGTCGCCGTAGGTGAGGGCGGTAAGGTCGTCGTGCCTCAGGAAAATCTCGCCGATGCCCTGCCAGAAGTTGGGGTAGAGCGCCAGCATGCGCTCCACGTGATCCACGGCGTTTCGATCGGCGCTGTTGAAACCGCAGATAAAGGGATGCAGACGGGCCTGCTGTTCCTTGGGCAGGTCCAACACCGCCCGCGCCACCAGGAAATCGGTGGCACTGTACCAATACGTGCGGGCATCGTTGTCCAGGTAGTAGGTGGGCCGTTGGGCATCGCCCTCGTCCCACTTCTTCACCACGGGCATGCCGATCACCACCGATTCCGTCACCCCGGTATCGTCCATCGCCGTGAGGAACCTGGCCATGCCGTCGGTCTCCTGCACGAAGCTCAGGAAGTGGAGATGGCCGTCGACGATGGCGTACTTCGGCGCGGGCTTGGGCTCCTGGGCGGATGCCGCGGCGAGCAACAGCAGAAGAAGGCCGAAACGTGGGGCAATGCGTCGGGAGTCCATCGGGGTATTCTCCCCGGTTCGCGTCCTGGACGCAAGGTGCATGGTACTAGCGGGGCAGAAAGTCGAGTAGAAATCCAGGCTCCGAACTCCCGATGTCGGCCGTTTCTTGCTTCGGTGGGGCAGGCGGTGCTCGCCTGCCCTCTATCCTGTATAGGCAGCGGGCCTGTTCATCCCAAATTCCACGACATCGGGAGTCTCGGTACTAGCGGGGCGGGGCCGCCGTGGAAGGGGGAGCGGGCTTGCCATCCACGGTGTGCGGCTCCATCAACTCCAGGCGCGTGCCGTCGGGGTCGTAGAGGTTCAACTGGCGCTTGCGGTTGGTGCCCGTTCTAATTTCCAAGGTACGGGTGTATTGCTTCATGGCGGGACGCGCCTCCAGCCATGCCTTCGCTTTGTCCAGATCCGGCACTTCGAGACACATATGGTGCGCTGTGCCGCGCGCGGTAGGCCCGGGGATCTGGTCGTAGAGCATGAACTCGATGTACGTGTCGCCGTCGGGCACTTTCGTGTTTACCCAACTCAGTATTTTGCCGTCGTGGCTGCCGCGCCAGATTTCCTGAAAGCCCAGGATGCCGCTGTAAAACTTCGTGGCCGCCTCCAGGCTGCCAACCAGAATGCCCACGTGCATGATCCTGGCCGATACGCGATCCGGCAGGTACTTTCCCTTTTCGCGCACGGTCCATCCGTCCGGCATGTACTGCACCATCTCGACGGTGTGGCCATCGGGATCGGTGATATTGAAATTCTGGTTCCCGATGCGGCCCACGCCGGGCTTAGCGGGCACTTTGACGCCCTTCGCCGCGAGATACCGGCGCAGGCCTTCAATGTCGTCGGTCTCCAACGAAATGTGGTTCAGACGGTCCGTGCCGGGAGCTCTTTCGGGGAACACTTCGATGTATTGGCGCTCGTTCACCTTGAAGAAAGTCATGGACAAGGTGCCGTCCGGATTGTTGAGCTGGTAAGGCTCGTCGTATCCCAGAAAGTCATGGTAAAAGGCGCGCGATTTCTCCATGTCGTGGACATAGATGGCCATGTGCGCGATGCCCGTGATGTGCGGACGCGCCGGCTCATCCGCCGCGCTCACCACCGGCGTAGCAGCCAGTAAAGCGATTCCTGCCAGAACGAACGTTCTCATAGATTCCTCCCGTTCCCTTACTTTCGTGCGGCCCACGCCAGCCCATCCGGGCCGCGGCCAGTCTTGACTTCGCCGGTCATGGTCATGGTCTTCAGATCGATCACCGCGACGGCATCGCGTGAATTCAGCGTGGTGTAGACCAGCTTCCCGTCGGGCGACATCAGCAGGCCTTCCGAACTGGCGGGCAGCGTGATTCGCTTATATTCCTTGCGCGTGGCCGCGTCCACTACCAGCAGATCGTTGCCGCCCAGATCGGAGACGAAAACATACTTGCCATCCCGCGTGATCTTCAGGCGGTTGGCCGATTGCGTGGACGGAATGGTCACGACCACCTTTTTGCCGGCCACATCCACGATGGAGATGGTGCCGTCCTGCGCGTTCGCGACCCAAAGTTCCTTGCCATCGGGAGTCAGGTCGAAGCCTTCCGATCCATGGCCCACCGGGATATTCGTGACGATCCAATCCGGCGCACCACGGCCCGGCGGAGGGCCGCCAGGACCACGGCCGCCAGGACCACCCGGCCCGCGCGGAGGACCGCCGGGGCCACCCGGTCCGCGCGGAGGACCGCCGGGGCCTTGCGCCGTGCCCTGCCCGATAATGCTGACGGTCGCCGAACTCACATTCGACGTGAAGACCGTTTTGAGGTCCTTCGAAACGGTCACCATATGGGTGCGGTTCTGGCCCGTGCCAATCACCCAGTCGATCTTCTGCGTAGCGGGGTCGTAGCGGCCCACCACCTTGGCGCCTTCGGCGGTGAAGTACAACTTACCGTTCACGAATTCCAGCCCGTGAGGTTGACGCAAAGCGCCCAGGTCGATGGGAGCCAGCGGCTTTTGGGCCACCAGGTCGACCACCGCGATGGTGTTGCCGCCGCTATAGTTCGATATGTAGGCGGTCTTCCCGTCGTCCGCTACGGCGACCTCGTGCGGATCGTTTCCAACGGGCACGCGCGCCACAATCGTCAGGGTCGCGGGATCCACAATCACCAACGTGTTTTGCTCTTTTTCGAGGACCAGCAGAGCATTGGCAGGCGTGCTGGCCGCCTGGAGCGTGGCAACACCGAGACAAAGGAACGAACAGACCAGCAGCAGGGATTTCATGAGTTACTCCCGTACAAGTGTATCCCGATCGCGAAACGGCTGGTGCGCCAGGTACAACGCCTGCCGGCCGCGGATCTGCTCCGCCAGGGCAGGCTGGTTCTCGGGCGCGGTGGCCGCCAGCGCCTGGCGCGCCGTCAACCCGGCGTATTCGAAGTCCCCTTTTTCGGCATACGCCGCCGCCAGAATATCCAGCATGCGCGCATCTTTTCTGCCGAGCTGCATGGCCCGTACCGCGAACGCCATGGCCTGGTCGCCGTTGCGGATGGCGGCATCGGGCGAGGTGGAAAGCACCCAGGAGGCGCGCCGCAGCGTCGCCGCGTCGTTGGGCCGCAGTTCGATCGCCTCGCGCCACTCGGCCAGCGCCTCCGCTGTCCGCCCTTGGACCTGCAACGCGTCACCCAGGGCACTGTGGACTTCCGCATTTTTCGGGTCGAGCTCCAGCGCGCGCCGCCATTCGCGGATGGCCGATGGCGCGTCCCCCCGCCGGTTCAGAACCTGGCCCAGAGCATAGTGCGCGGGCGCGTTTCCCGGGTCGGTATCCAGCGCTTTGCGGAGTTCCACCAGCGCCTCGTCCGGCCTTCCCGCCTTGGCCAGCGCCTCGCCCAGTTCCACGCGCGCGGCGGCAGAATCGGGCTTCAGCTCCACCGCTTTCCGGAATTGCGCGGCGGCTTCTTCGGCGCGCCCCGATTGCGCCAGCAGCGCGCCGAGATCGCTGAACCCACGCGCGGATTGCGGATCGGCCTCCACCGCCGCGCGCAGTTTGATCTCGGCAGCCTTCCGCAAATGCGCCGCCGATTCTTCGCGGCGGCCGGTCATCAACAGCACCGTTCCCAGATTGCGCTGCGCGGACTCGTCGTCGGGGGTCAGTTCCAGAACCTCTTTCCACTTGGCCGCGGAAGCCTCGTAGGATCCGGTCCTTTGCAGATACGCCGCGCTGTTTACCAGCCGGTAATAGTCGATCACCGGCCCGCCGATTTGCCGCA
>PLRZ01000544.1:0-1438 GCA_003164075.1 Bryobacterales bacterium
CTGGCGTTGTCCGGCATCTTCGCGACAACCTTCCGGCGGACGCCAAAGTTGGTCTCCGGAAGTTGATGCACAAGGCTCCACAATGGGCGGCGTCCGTCATCGACGCCATTACGGCATAGGCGTCCGAAACCGATGAACAAGTTCGCATCTCTTTCCGCGGCGGACAGAGCGGTCNNAAAAAAATCCTCGAATTCGATGTCGGAACTTCTCCGCGAAATTCGTACGAGTAGCCAGGAGGAAATATGCAACGCAAACTGAAAACCTCGCTTGCCACGCTGATTCTGGCTTCGCCGCGCAGGGCATTAAAGAGGAACAGCATGAACATCGCATTCAAGGCCGCCCGATTGGCTGCCGCTCTGGCGGTAGGCGCAGGTATCGCTGCCGCTGGCACAATCAACATTCTCTACGCACCGAATGTCGCATTCACCGTAGCCGACCAAACCCAAATCCAAAACGCGGTCAATTTCTATACGTCAAACATGACCAGCAACTTCACGGTGACGATCGCTGTAGGGGCCCAAGCTGGTGGAGGCGCCAGCACGACGATGGGTAGGGACACCGCGAGTTACGCCAACTATTACAACTCTCTGGTCGCCTATTCGTCAGGCGACGCCACCGATACAGCGGCCATCGCCAGCCTTGGTGGCTACAGCACCAATAATCCCGTGACCGGTTCAACGTCTATCACGATGTCGCCGGTTCTTGCGCAAACTCTTGGGGTCGGAACTGATGGCCTCGAGCCGTTTTCCGAGTGTGACAATCTAACTGCAAACGCATGCATCCAGATTGGCACCGATGTCCTGGGGCTGAGCGGCAGTCCTGCGGCGTCGCTGCTCGGCACCTTCGAGCACGAAGTTGACGAGGTTCTGGGTACCTCTTCGGCCCTTCCCAACGGGGGAACGGGCGGAGTCCCAGCCAACCCCTCCGCCGCCGATCTCTTCCGTTACAGTGCGCCCGGAACTCGCGGCTTCGAGTTGAACACGTCCACGTCTGTTCCGTGCACCGGCTCGCCAACGGCCTATTTTTCGGTCGACGGCGGCGCCACCAATCTCAACCCATACAACAATTGCAACAACGGGGGAGATTACGGCGACTGGATCTATGACGATGGTCTCCAGGTCCAGGACGCTTATGGCCCCGACGGCGTGGCAACGTCGCTGAACCTGAGTTCGCCGGAGGTGACGCTCCTCGACGCCGTCGGCTACAACTTCGTCACATCCACCTCCGCCACTCCCGAGCCCTCTTCCGCCCTCATGCTGCTGACCGGTCTAGCTGCCATACCTGTGCTCCGGAGGCGTTTAGCCGGCAAGCCTCGCCCTTAATACTATTGCCCGCTGTAACTCAACGCCCGGACCGCTACGGTGGCCTTGGCTAGCCCGGCCGTGGGTCAGAACTCCTGATGTCGCCCTGCAGTTTCTGTCTGGCGGGGAAAATGGGC
>PLRZ01000544.1:1474-10506 GCA_003164075.1 Bryobacterales bacterium
AAGGCAGTTTCATGACAGAAACCAGATAGGATCGAGCGAAGGCGAGCACCGCCTGCCCCACCTGCGGGCTCACTGCAAATTGCACGACATCAGGAGTTCTGTGGGTGCGGCTGCTGCACGATCTCGACCGGACCAAGATGACGCGCGAGGTGGCGAGCTGCAGCGCGCCGGAGGCATTCCGTTCGTACACCGGTCCGGCGGGCCGGTCGAGATTGTTGGCGAGACCGAGAGCTTGATGTTCCGGACGGCAGAGGAGGGCGAGGTCGCCGCGGAGAAATTCTGCGAGGGGATCCGGCGGATTGCCGGCGGATTTGCCGCTTAGATTGAACCGATGAGCACTCATCGGTTTACGCCGCTGGAGCAACGCGCCTTTCTTCTTTAAACCCCTTTCAGTTCAGAGTTCAGAGATCCAGTGCCGGAAGAACCCGGCGCACCGGCGATGGGGCCGGTTGCGCCGCGTTTTTCTTTTAGAAAGCGGCGAGCGCTTGTTCGAGGCGGGGGATGCGGGTGGCAGCTACCGGCGGGAGTTTGCCGGTGGCGCGGCGCGATTTGAGGATCTCCAGCGCCGCGGAGTAAGCCGCCTTGGCATCCGCCGGTTGGTGGAGCGCGGCATGGGCGCGGGCAGCTTGTTCCAGGGCCAGAGAGCGGTTTTCGAGCGCGTCGGCGTTATCGGGGCAGATGGCCAGCAGGCGGTCGTCGATGGTGAGCTGGGCTTGGGCGCTCTGCATGACGGAGGCGGCGTCGCCCAGCGCCAGTTGGGAGGCGGCGAGCGCGCGCCAGGTGTCCCGGTAGCCGAGGTCGGCGGCGTAGCTGGCCTGGGTGGCGATCAGTGAGTCGAAGATTTTGAGGGCCCGCCGGTATTGATCGACCGCTTTGGCGTGGTCGCCGGCTTCCGCATCGAAGGAACCCAGCATGGTTATGGAGAGTGCGGTTTCGCGCTGGAAGGAGGGAACGCCGGGGAAGCTCTTGTCGACGGCTTCGAGGATGGCGAGCGATTCGGCGGCGCGGGCGCGGGCTTGTCCGGCGCGGCCGAGGGACTGCAAGGCGGCAGCCACGAAGCGGTATCGGATGCCTGCGTTCAATTCGGTCCAGCGATTGCTTTTGCGGCGGCGAATGGAGTCGGAAATTTGCGCGGCGGTGGTGAAGTGTTCGAGCGCTTGGTCGTAATCGCCGAGGGCGTACTGGTAAACCTTGCCGATGCGGAGGTGGAGGCCGGCGAGGGGCTGGCGTGCGTCGGGATTTGAGTCATCCGCGGCGACGGCGGAGAGGAAGGGCAGGCACCTGTCGTAGAGATTGAGGGCCGCGGCGGTGTCGCCGAGGTTTGAGTAGGCGGGGTTGCCGGAGAGATCGGCCAGGGATTCATAAGCGGAGCCGAGCGACATGGCGAGGTCCGGATCCCGGGGTTTGAGCGGGAGCAGTTGTTTGCTGGTGGCGATGGCCTTTTGGGCGTAGGTTTGGGCGCTGCGCAGGTCGCCAACGGTGTTGAACAAATCGATTAATTGCGATTGGACCTCGGCGAGGCGGCGGCCGATTTCGAGGTCTTTGGGGTTGCGGGCGGCGAGCGGGGCGAGGGTGGATTCGGAACGCTGGAGGGTGTCGATGGCGCCGGAGTGGTCGCCGACGTTCAACTGATTGACGCCTTGGAGGGTGGCGAAGCGCTGGTAGGCATCGGCGAGATCGAGGGCGACGGCGCGGTCGTTGCCGCGTTCGCCGGCGATGGCATTGAGGTATTCGGCGCCGCGCTGGAGTATGAGGCGGCGGGCCTGCGCGGTGCCGCCGATGTCGTAAATGGAGTCGTCGAGCTCGCGAGTGAGAACCTCGGCGATTTTGCGGATTTCGGCGAAGCGGCGGTTGGATTGGCGAATGGCGATGGCCGAGCCGGCGATGATGGCGGCGATGACGAGGGTAGCGGCGGCGGCCCAGACGCGGTTGCGGTGGAGGGCACGAGCGAGGCGGTAGGCGAAGCTGTCGGGACGGGCGGAGACGGGGAAGGATTTCCGGAAGCGTTGGAGGTCGGCGGAGAGTTGTTCGACGGATTCATAACGGCGGGCGGGTTCCTTGCGGAGGGCTTTGAGGAGAATGTATTCGAGGTCGGCGGGGATGGACGGGACGTGAGTGCGCGGTCGAACGGGCGGCGCCTGGGTGATGGCGTTGGCGAGGCCGAGGGGACCGGGTTGCGGGTTGTAGGGCAGATGGCCGGTGAGCATCTGGTAAAAGACAACGCCGAGAGAGTAGATGTCCGAGGCCGGGCCGGCGGGAAGACCTTGGACCTGTTCGGGGCTGGCGTATTCCGGAGTGAGGGCGGCGTTACCGGTGAGGGTGCGTAGGGCGGAGCCGTCGAGCAGGGTGGCGATACCGAAGTCGAGGAGTTTGGGGGTTCCTTCGGGGGTGACGAGTATGTTGCCGGGCTTGATGTCTCGATGGGCGACCAGGTTGCGGTGGATGTAGGAGACGACGGCGCAGATGGCGAGGAAGAGTTCCGTGCGCTGGGCGATGGTGAGGTTGGTGTTGCCGAGGTATTGGGTGATGGTGACGCCGTGGACGTAGTCCATGACGAGGAATGGGCGTCCGTCGGGCGTGGCGCCGCAATCGAGGAGGCGGGCAATGTCGGGGTGGTCGAGACGGGCGAGGATGCGGCGCTCCTGTTCGAAGCGGTAGCCGGCAGCGGCGCCTGAGGCGGGGGCGTGGAGGATCTTGATGGCGACAACCTGTTCCATGTTTTCGCCCGTGCGCAGGGCACGGTAGACGGTGCCCATGCCGCCGACGCCGATGGTTTCGAGGATGCGGTATTGGGCGAAGCCGCTGGGGGCGTCGAAGGCGGGGTGGGGGGCCGGAGTTGCGTTCGAAAGGGCGCCGTGTTCCCAGGCGGGGTTGGCGTTGGCCGAGGCGGAGGCGCGGAGGAGTTCTTCGACTTCGGCGCGGAGCGCCGGGTCGCCCGCGGTGTGGGCATCGAGGAAGGCAGCGCGCCCATCGGGGGGCAGGGCTGTACCCTGTTCGAAGAGGCGCTCGATTTGTTCAAACCGATTCAATGTATTTCTGCAACCAAGCCTTTGCGAAATTCCAGTCGCGTTCGACTGTGCGAGTAGACGCTTCGTAGCCTTCGAAGCTTAATACGTCCGCGGATTCCTCAATGGTGAGGCCGCCGAAGAAACGGAGCTCGACGCAGCGTGCGTGGCGGGGGTGCTGGGTGGCGAATTGGTCGAGGGCGTTGTGGATGAGTAGGACATCGATGCGGGTGGTGTAGTCGTCGCTCGCGGGTTCCAGGGAGATGGTGACGGGGTTGGTGCGCTTCTGTGCCTGGCAGGCGCGGGCGTGATCGATGATGATGTTGCGCATGATGCGGGCGGCGGTGCTGAATAGCTGGGCGCGGCATTGCCAGTCGAAGTGGCGGACGTCAGGGAGGCGGAGGTAGAACTCGTGGAGCAGGACGGTGGGCTGGAGGTTCACGTCGGGGCGGTGGGGGCTGAGGAGGGAGGCGCTGAGGCGGCGGAGTTCGTGATAGACGGCGTCAAACAGGGGGGTGAGGGCGGAGGCGTCGCCGGAGCGCCATTGCTGGAGATATTGAGTGATTTGGGGGGCTTCGGAATGATCTAGCGCGTGCATTCAGTGTTCGAGGCGATGTGGCCTGCAGAGGCCGAAGCCGTGTATTTTACCACTGAAAAGGGCCCCTCGGCTACGGCGGAATTGCGAGTTTGGGCGGTTCGTTCCCGCTAACCGGCATCTGTGCTGTCCGCGGCCGCAGCGTGCCGGTCAATGGTAAGAAGGCAGTCGACAACCTGGAGAAGTTTGGCTTCGCGGCAACGCCGCCTTCGTGCTGTCTCTGTGCCCTCTGCCTCCTCTGTGCCCTCAAAACCGTGCCCTCAAAACCCCGCATCCCCCGACTTTAGCCACCCCGATTTCTTAGAGTTTCTTAGCTTTTCTTTGTGTCTCTGTGGTGAGATTCCGGTTTTGTTGTTTGGTTCCAGCTATGCCGGGTCCGGGAGCGAGTTCCCGCGACCGATGCCTGTAATCCCGGCAACGCTTACGCACCCTCTATTGACGAGCAGATGCCATCGCAGCCGTAATATGAACTGGATGGCATGTAACATCGAGTTCACCGATGAATTCGGGGAATGGTGGGACTATCTGACAGCACAGGAGCAGGCCAGCGTGCGTTTGGCGGACAAGATTTACAGCCTCCATATCGAACAGCTCCAGAAGGAAGGAGACGTCTAATAGCGCGTAAATTCAACGAACTCGAAGCAGGTATGCCTGCTGAAGCGATTACGGCGAGTGACGCGATCTACACACGCCTGAAAGAGAGCGTGGCGCTCGAAGAACTGCGCGACGCGTTGCGCATGACCCAGCAAGAACTTGCGCAGACTCTCCAAGTGGATCAGTCCGCAGTCTCCAAGTTGGAGCATCGGACGGACATGTACGTCAGCACGCTGCGACGGTGCATCGCCGCTATGGGAGGACAACTGGAGATTCGGGCCGTCTTTCCCCAGGGGAGCGTCCGGATCAACCAGTTCGAGCGGTTCGCCGCAGACGAATGACGCCAATATCGGTGGCCGCCGGCATGGTTGGACAAGCGACGGGCGATTGTCCGGAGTGCTTAACCATTTTGGGGATTTCGTGACACAGGCGCGGAATACGCTCCCTTACGGGGTGCCCTCTGGGCCGGGCTCCGTAAGGAGTGCCCGCGTGCTTGCAATTAGGTACAGATCGTTACGCACCCGATTGTCCGCCTTCGTACCATTTCCACAAGCGCTGTGATAACGTGGCCTTCCGGGGGTAAATTTATGCGGAAATCCGTAATCGCCGCGATGGCCGTTACGCTATGTGCAGCGGCAAGCGTGTTCGCCCAGGCCGCGGCCGACGTGCAGCAACAGAGGCAACAGCTCCAACAGCAACTTCAGCAAATCCAACAGCCGCTTCAACAATTGGGAGCCGGAACTCCGTCCCCCGAACTGCAACAGCAGATTCAGCAGGTCACGCAACAGCTCATGCAACTGGGGGGCGGACGAGGTGGACGCGCCGGCGCAGGTCCCGGTGGACCTCCGCGGGCTGCCGCTCCCGCGCCTTATAAGTGCGAGCCGGTAAACCCCAACGCCACGCCCGAAGCGCGCGCGCTTCTCAGGACCCTGTGCGATGTTACCGGCAAGGGCACCCTGACCGGTCAGCACAATTTCCCAAATCAAAGGGACTACGATACCAACAGAATTTTCGACGCCACCGGCAAGTACCCCGCCATCTGGGGCTCGGATTTCGGGTTCACCGACGGCGAAGATAAGGACGCCATTACGCACCGCGACCTGATGATCGCCGAGGCCAAAAAGCAGGCCGCCGCCGGTTCCATCATTTATCTGTGCTGGCACATGCTGCGTCCCACCGAGGACGAGCCCGGCAAGCCCGGGGATAGCTGGAGCGGCAGCGTGCAAGCCCGGCTTACCGACGACCAGTGGCAGGAATTGCTCGCCTCCGATTCTCCCCTGCACCAGCGCTGGGAGAAATATATGGACACCGCGGCGGTCTATCTCAAGCAGCTTCAGGACGCTCATATCGCCGTTCTGTGGCGGCCCATGCACGAGAACAACGGCACCTTCTTCTGGTGGGGCGGGCGTCCGGGTCCTTACGGCACAGCCATGCTGTACCGCGAAGTGTACAACCGCATGGTCAATGTCCATCACCTCAATAATCTGGTCTGGGTGTGGAACCAGAATGGCCCGGCGCCCGGCGGTGAGTTCTACAATTTCTTCCCCGGTAAGAACTACTGCGACGTGGTCAGCTACGACAACTACCGCACGCTGGACGACCGGTATTACTACGAGATCCAGACCATTGCCGACGGGAAGCCCATCGCACTCGGCGAAGTAGGAAGCATTCCCTCGGCGGAGACTCTGAAGGCCCAGCCGAAGTGGGCGTTCTACATGACGTGGGCGACGAACGCACCGCCTACGCCCGCCGCGATCCAGGAACAGAGGCAACAGCTTCAGCAACAGTTGCAGCAACTCCAGCAGCAGTTACAGGAACTGGGAGCCGGAACTCCATCCCCCGAGCTTCTTCAACAGGCTCTACGAGTCACGATGCAACTCGGACCACTCGCCGGCGGTCGCGGAGGACGCGGCGGCAATCCCGAAGCTGCCCGGCAGGCGCTGCGGGACGCTTACGCCAATCCTTACCTGCTCAAGCGGGGCGACCCGATTCCAAAGTAGTCCCGGCGCGCCGCCGCCTACGTTTTACCCGCCAGATCGGCATCCTGCAGGGTATATTTCACTTTCAGATCCTGAATCGCTTTGCCTACGTCGTCTTCCGGCCCGCGATATCCGGAGACCAGTGAATTCAGCTTGTCGATGCCGGCGGGATAGGTGTCGCCGTTATATGCGCGGCTCCGGGCGAAGTCCAGGAAACCGGCCGACGACGCGTCCAGGGCAATGCGCACTTGCTGCAGCATCTTCTGGCGTTTCATGATCTGGTTGATCAACGTGCTGCGGACACCTTGCGAATACTCCTGTTTGAGCGGCAGATCGTAGATGGCCTGCCGCACCGCGCTCAATTGGGTGGCCACCGCACCGGCCGACTGGGCCAACGATTTGGCCGATGCCGCATTTTCCTCCAGTTGTTTGCCCTTGCCGCCGCCATTGTTGACGATGCCGTCGCACCATTCGCGCGTACTGCCCAACAGGTCTTTCTCCAGGGCGTTGATGGCGGCCAGATCCGCCTGTTTCTGGTTGAGTACCTTGTACAGGGAGGTGGCTTCGCGCCGCTCCTCTTTGCCGCACCCCGTGAACAAGATCGCCGCCGCCAGTATCCAGCAATACTGAATTCTCATAATATTCGCCTCTGTAAATCCAAAAACCACCCCAACTATAGGCCCTTTCACCACGCGTGTCTATGCTCAGGAGTACAATGCGGAATAGCGGAGGTCGTCATGCCGCTTGTCGAACGTCTACGCGAGTTCCTTCAGGCCAATCAGGCCGCCTACACGCATTCCGTCCACCAAACCGCCTTTACGGCCCGCGACGCCGCCTCGGCGGAGCACCTGCCCCCACGGGAGGTTGCCAAGACTGTCGTGATCCACAGCGATGTTGGGTATGCCATGCTTGTGGTCCCAGGCAACAAGCTGGTCGATTTTCAGGAAGTGCGCCTCGAACTGGGATTCAAACAACTGCGCATGGTCACCGAATTGGAACTGGGCAAGCTTTTCCCGGATTGCGAACTGGGGGCTATGCCACCGGTGGGTACCCTGTATGGGCTTCCGGTCTATCTCGATGCCGGCATTGCGGATGAACGTCTGATCGCGTTCAACGGGGGCACGCATCGCGATTTCATCCACATGTTGACGGCGCAATACCGCCGGCTGGTTCGGCCGGTGATTGTCCCCCTGGCGCGGGCCGAGGCCGCGCACGGGCGGTGAACGAAGCGGTCGGCTATCGGCGCCCGCAACGCGATTGCGACGAAGGTAATGGCTGTTAGTTTCTGTCGCGAAACTGCCATGCGGAGGAGCAGCACCGCTCCCTTGCGGTCGCGGCTCGGTAACAAGTCTCGTGGAATCAGGCGCGACTGTTACTGAGGCGCGACCGCAAGGGAGTGCTCGACCTGGAAGAATTCGTGATTCACTGAGTACCGCCATTGCGCACTCCTGTCCCCAGGGCCTACAATCTCTACTGGGATGAAGGTGATTGCTCGCCTCAAGCTTCATGAACATTTCTGTCAAAGGTGAATACGCATTACAGGCGATCTTCGACCTGGCCACGCAGCGCCCCGGGGAACCGGTGCGAATAGCCGATATCGCCCGCCGCCAGTCCATTCCGCAGAAGTTTCTCGAGCTGATTCTCGCGGGCCTCAAACAAGGCGGCTTCGTGGAGTCGCGGCGGGGCGCGGAGGGCGGCTACCTGCTGGCGCGCGCCGCGGAGTCCATCACGGTGGGCGAAGTTCTGCGTTTTGTGGAAGGGCCGCAACAGGGCAAACATCGTCCGCGCCACCAGGACGACACGCCATTCAAAGACATGTGGCAACAGGTGGACCAGGCCGTCTCGGGGATCGTCGATAAGACCACCTTCGCGGGTCTGCGGCGCGGCTGGAGCGAGAAGCAGAATAGGTATGTCCTGAACTGGGAGATCTGAGTTGAGAGTTTTCGACGACAATTCCTTGAGTATCGGACGGACCCCGCTGGTGCGTCTCAACCGCGTCATCGATGGTGGCAAGGCCATCATCCTGGCTAAAATCGAAGGCCGCAATCCGGCTTATTCCGTGAAGTGCCGCATTGGCGCCAACATGGTCTGGGATGCCGAAAAGCGCGGCATTCTCAAACCCGGCAAGGCCCTCATAGAGCCGACCAGCGGCAATACCGGAATCGCCCTGGCATACGTGGCGGCCGCGCGCGGCTACCCCATCACCCTCACCATGCCTGAGACCATGTCTATCGAGCGGCGCAAGGTGCTCCAAGTGCTTGGCGCCGACCTGGTGCTCACCGAGGGCTCGCTGGGGATGGCCGGCTCCATCTCCAAAGCCGAGGAGATGGTGGCCTCGGACCCGTCGCGCTTCGTGCTGCTGCAACAGTTCAAGAATCCCGCCAATCCCGAGATTCATTTCCGCACTACCGGGCCGGAGATCTGGGACGACACCGACGGCCAGGTGGATGTGCTGGTGTCCGGCATTGGCACCGGCGGCACCATCTCCGGTATTTCGCGTTACATCAAGAAGGAGAAAGGCCACGCGCTGCTATCGGTGGGGGTCGAGCCCGTCAATAGCGCCGTGATCACCCAGCGGCAGGCAGGCAAGCCGATGAAGCCGGGTCCGCACAAGATCCAGGGGATCGGCGCCGGATTCATACCCGATACGCTGGACCTTTCCTTGGTGGACCGCGTGGAGCTTGCCAGCAACGAAGAGTCCATCGAAATGGCGCGTCGTTTGGCCAGGGAAGAGGGCATCCTGTCGGGAATTTCCTGCGGAGCGGCAGTCGCCGTGGCGGTCCGTTTGGGCAAATTGCCGGAATTTGCCGGAAAAACGATCGTCACGATACTTCCGGACGCCGCCGAACGGTATCTCAG
>PLRZ01000151.1 GCA_003164075.1 Bryobacterales bacterium
GCCCGGCGGAATCAGGACCTCGGGCTCGCCCGGTTGCGGTACCGCGTCGGCATCGGTGAAGTCGCGGCCCAACGCGATTTTGGCGTCCATCAGGCGGAAGAAATTGGCCGTGACTAATGCCTTGCCGACCTGCTCGGTGGCGCCGTCTTCGCGGGGCACGAAGGCCCGGAAGCTGGTGACGCCGCCCATGTCTTCGAAGAGTTCGCGCGTGCCCTCCCGCAGGTCGAAGAAATCGGCGTTGGAATGGGTGTAATTCCTGCTGTTTCCCGGCCGATACTCCCACAACACCAGTACCAGCCGGTCGGCGTTGCGATAAGGCAGGGGACGTAACAGGACCGCGTCGGTCACGCTGAAAATTGCCGTGCTGGCGCCGATCCCGAGCGCCAGAGTCAGGATGGCCGTGAGGGCGAAACCGGGGCTTTTGCGCAGGGTCCGGGCGGCGTACCGCACATCCGCTCGCAGGGCGTCCCACCTGGCGTGCCCCCAGGCATCGCGGCAGCGCTCCTTGTAGGCCTCGATTCCGCCGAACTCGATGCGCGCGCGCCGCATGGCTTCGGCCCGGGAGAGGCCCGATCGCATCAGGTCTTCCGTCCGCGCTTCCAGGTGAAACCCGATTTCGTCGGCCATGCCGCGCTCGGCGTCCGGGCGCCGTTTCCATCGCGAGAACATCTCCGGCCTCTTTCCTTCAGAACTCCTGATGTCGCCCCGCAATTTCTGCCTGACGGCGAAAATGGGCTGAGCCATTCCTTTCGGTGGCGAGAGCTTCGCAAGTGGGGCAGGCGGTGCCGCCTGCCCGCCCGCGCTGAGTTAGGCCCGCTGCTCGAATAGGATCGAGCGAAGGCGAGCACCGCCTGCCCCACCTGCGGGCTAACTGCAAATTCCACGGCCTCAGGAGTTCTTTCCTTAGTCCCTTAGGAGTACGATACGCGCGTTCTCCTAAGCTGTCAAGGGGAAGGGCGATACTCCTCAGATTTTTCCCGAAGTGGCCGATAAGAAAATCTGAAGTGTAGCGTTCCTAGTCCACATAAATCCGATGCTTGCACTTATTGGTATTGTTGCAGTATTCGCCGCCGTTATCGGCGGCTATCTGCTCGAAAATGGGAATCCCTGGGTCCTGCTGCAGCCGGCCGAAATGTTGATTGTAATCGGCGCCGCCGCGGGGACCATTCTCATCGCCAACCCTCCCCACTTGATCCGGAAAATGCTGACCGGCGCATGCGATACGTTCCGCGCGCCGCCGCATAGCCGGAAATCGCTTCTGCTCCACCTGCGGATGCTGTTTGAAGTATTCAGTTTTGTGCAGCGCGCAGGTATTATGGCCCTGGAGAACGACGTAGATGCTCCCCAGAATAGCCAGATTTTTTCCCGCTACCAGGGGTTCCTGCGTGACCACGACACCCGCGCATTCATCTGCGATTCGCTGCGCATGATGGTGATCGGCGCCACCACGCCGCACGAACTGGACCAATTGATGGATCTCGATATCGACGTGCAGCGCCGCGGACGCATGGCGCCGGTGGCCGCGCTCCATGCCGTGGCCGATGCGCTGCCGGGGCTGGGCATCGTCGCCGCTGTTCTGGGCGTGGTCATTACCATGGGGGCCATCGGCGGCGCGCCGGAGACCGTGGGCCAGAAGGTGGCGGCTGCTTTGGTGGGGACTTTCCTGGGCATCCTTCTTTGTTACGGCGTGGTTGGCCCGGTGGCCGCGCGCCTGGAGAACCTGAGCGAACAGCGAACGCAGTTTCTGCAGGTGATGCGCGTGGCGATCTGTTCCTTCGTCCGGGGCGCCTCACCGATTCTCGCCGTGGAGTATGCCCGGCGGTCGATTCCGGTTGAGTCGCGTCCCTCGTTTGTCGAGTTGGAAGTGACCATCCGGCGCGACGCCCGAATTCCGGTCGCCCAGAAACCGGCAGACGGTACGCACCGGGCAGAAAGCGGGGAGAATGTCCAATCGGTCGAACCTACCACCGCCCAATCCCACTGAGGAGCCGCCGGGCCTGCTCTCGTCCGCACGCGGCCGCCAGGTATTTCCACGGTCCCATGGCGGCGCGTGGAAGGTGGCGTATGCCGACTTCGTCACCGCCATGATGGCGCTGTTCATCGTGCTGTGGATGATGAACTCCACCCAGAGGGTGAAAGCTTCTATCACAGGATACTTCCGCGATCCCCGGGGTTACACTCAAAAACCTGGGGCTGGCCCCGGTGCCGCCGGCGAGGGTCTGGCGGTGGACCATCGCAACGTGGCCAACCTGCAGAAGCAAATCGAAGAGGCGCTGCACCGCCTGCCGGAGTTCCCCAAGCTTCGCGACAATATCCGGTTCAGCGTGACTGGCGAAGGCTTGCGCATCGATCTTCTAGAGAACGAGCAGGGTCTGTTCTTCGTGACCGGCAGTCCCAACCCCACGGTGGAAGGTGAGCACCTGTTGCAATTACTGGCATCCGAGATCGGCACTATGCCCAACCGGGTGGTGATTGAGGGCCACACCGATTCGCGCCCCTACCGGAATGCCGTCCCCTCCAGCGGCTATAGCAACTGGGAACTCTCCGCGGATCGCGCCAACGCCGCGCGCCGCCTCTTGCACGCGCATGGTTTGCGTCCGCAACAGGTGGTCGAGGTGCGCGGTTATGCCGACCAGAAATTATTGGACGAAGGCAATCCCGGAAGCGCCCGGAATCGGCGGATCTCGCTGGTGGTGAGGTTTAGCGGGGAGTGAGGGAGGGGAATTGGCCACGGATGGACACGGATTCACACGGATAAGACCAAATGCTGTTCACTTAGTACACCGTTTCAGAAGTTCGCCCCGTGTGTGCAAGATACGAGGGTGTATTTGCGAAACGGTTCACTTAGCGGACATCCTCGGTGCTTCGGTGGGGCAGGCTTCAGCCCAATGTCACTTACTTTGCCCAAACGTGGAATTCTGCATTTGTTGTGGGGCAGCCAGTCTTGGCTGCAGCCGCCTTTCCAGGCGGCTCTTGGGGACGTCAACGAGTGCTCGTGTCCCGAAAGAGCCGGCTAAAAGCCGGCTGCAGCCACGATTGACTGCCCCACTGTTCTTGCAGACAGATTCCTATCGACAAAACTATGCGGCATTGCCCTTGCGCTTGCCTCCCGGCGCCCGCCGACCGCGCAGAAAGAGGAACCGTATGATGAACACCGAGACCAGCACGACCGCCACAGCCGCCGACATTGCGGAAACCGGCGCCCCCGTTGCACCGAAGCCGGCCAATGCGACCAGGAAGCCCGCCGCCAAGAAAAAGAACGCGCCCAAGGGCGAGAAACGCGCCGTGATCCGATCCACCGCGTCGAACAGGAGAGCGCGTTGTTCACGCCGGAGCAAGCGCTGGTGTTCCTGCACGCAGCCAAAGAGCATCGCTTGGGCGAGCTCTTCAAGGTGGGTGCAGCGTTGTCGTTGGGCCTAAGAAAAGGGGAAGTAACCGGCCTCCGACCCGAGGACATCGACCTCGATGCTCGCATCGTCCACGCACGCCGATCCCTACAGTGGCTTCGGTTGTCCGACGCAAAGGAAGGCCACTGGATTGACCATCCGCCGAAGCGTGGCTTCTTCCGCGATCTGCCGATGACGGACGCGGTCCACCGCGCGCTCCTCTGCCACATGGCACGCCGACAAGGCGAGGCCGCTACCGCCAAGAACTGGATCGATTCCGGGTATTTATTTGTGAGCATCACCGGCGCGCCGTTACCCGAGAAGAATGAGAGCAACGAGTTCTACACCCTCTACGATTCCCTCGATGAACCACGGATCAGATTTCACGATTGCCGCCACAGTTGCGGTAGTTTTCTCAACGCTGGGCGCGAGCGCCTTCACCATCCGGAAGATCTTCGGCCATTCGCAGTTGAGCACCACCAATCGCTACACCCATATTCCGATAGTAGTCAGCAAGGCCGCGTTGGACGCGTGGGTACCTTGGTGGAGACCACGCACAAGAAGCCAAAGGACCAGCCGGACGCGAAGCCGGCACAGAAGCCGCATGGAGCGTGCAAGGGCGATGGTAGCGTCGTGTCCGTGAAAAACCATAAAACGTGAGGGGTGGCCGACGGCACCTTTACCGGGCGGTGGATAAACAGGGTAGGACGCTGCCTTTCCTTCTGCACGAGCATCGTGTAAGCTGATTCTTGGTCTCGGCCGGGGCCCGGCACGATGGCCACACCGGCATTGAGAGCCTTCTCGTCCGCCGTGAAGCAGGAGTATCCCATAAATGAAAACCTCTTCCGTAGTGTGGCGCTGCGCGCTGGTCGTTCTTACTGCTACACTCGTCGCCGCAACGCTCCAGGCTCAGACCGAGGTCCGTCCGCTGCCGCGCATCGTCGAGAAGAACGGGCGCTTCGCTCTGTTCGTAGACGACGCCCCGTTTCTGATCATGGGTATCGAGGATCTGACCATGGGCGATTGGCCCCCGCGACCAACCGTGTGGCCCGCCCTGGAATACATGCATGTCAACACCGTCGAAATCCCCGTCTATTGGGAGGATTTTGAACCGCAGCCCGGACAGTACGACTACGCTGTGATCGACCGGATCCTCGCCGATGCTCGCAAGCATGACGTTCGCCTGGTGCCGCTCTGGTTCGGAACCTACAAGAACGGGCATCCGCACTATATGCCCGACTGGATGAAGCTGGATCCCGTCCGCTATCCGCACGCGCTCGACAGGAACGGCCAGGCAGTGGACTCGCCTGCGCCTTTCTCGACCGCTTCGCTCGATGCCGACAAGCGCGCCTTTACCGCTCTGCTCGGACACTTGAAGGAAGTCGATCGACAGCGCACCGTAATCATGGTGCAGGTGGAGAATGAGACCGGCAACTGGAACTGCGTTCGCGATTACTCCCCGGCCGCGCAGAAGTACTTTGTCGCGCCTGTTCCACCTGAGGTTCTTAGGGCCATGCATGTTGGCACCACTTCTCCAGTTCCAAACTGGGAGCAGGCTTTTGGTCCCGATGCGGACGAATACTTCAACGCCTGGGCTGTGGCCAGGTACGTGGGGCAGGTTGCCGAGGCGGGAAAGGCCGTTTATTCGCTGCCCATGGTTGCCAACGCGGCCCTGCGCGACCCATTGCATCCAGGTCATGCCGGCATACCGGGCTCTCCCGGCTCCTACGAGAGCGGCGGCCCCACCGACAACGTGCTCGGCATCTGGAAAGCCGCGGCTCCAGCGATCGATATTCTGGGGCCCGACGATTACCAGAACAATCCCGCCGCATATGTGAAAGCTCTGGAGCTTTATCACCGCAACGACAATCCCTTGTACCTGCCGGAGACCGGCTGTCCCGGCTGTGCCCGCTTTTTCTTCACGGGACTGGGCCTTCAGAGCATAGGATTCTCGGCCGCCACCGACGTTAGCACGCCGGCCCTGTTGGGCGCGCAAGCCGGAATGCAGGCCGCACAGGCAGGCAACCCGGGCGCATGGGAAGTATACAAGCCGGGAGATGACTTCCTGACTTCCTGGGGAATGAACTTCCGCTTGATCGGTCCCATGCAGCGCGAGATTGCCCGCCTCAATTTCGAAGGCAAGCTCCAGGCCGTGGCGGAAGAACAGGGCCGGACAACGGAGATTCTGCCTTTCGAAAACTGGAATGCCGAGGTCACGTTTGGTACATTCCGCGGTGGTTCCAACCCGCCCGGCGCGAATCCAACGCCGGCCGGGCGCATTCTGGTGGCCCAACTTGCCGACAACCAGTTCCTGGTGACCGGATACTATTGCCGCATTGACTTCCGTCCCGCCGGCACAGAGCAGCAAAGAAAATCAAAGCTTGTCGTCCCGGGAACCGATGAAACCCCGTCCGCTCTGATCGACGGCAAATGGCAGCACCGGCAGTTCCTCCGCCTCGAGCAAGTAACCTGGGAGGACAGCGCCTTCCAGCACGTTCGCACCTGGGGCGGACGAGGGGGTGAGACCAACGGCCTGTATTTTGGCGAGGTGCCCGTCGTGTTGCGCGTCTCGTTAACCACTTATTAGAGGCTGCGCCTCGACATCCTGGAACCTGTCCCACTCGTTGGGCTCCGCGGCATCATACTCTCCCGCCTCGGTGCTCGCTTCGATTACCGATCCGGGCTCCAGCCGGAGTGTGACGTTGCTGCGCAGACGCAGCGAGCCTGTCACCCACGTTCCGGCCGGGAAATCGACCGTCCCTCCCCCGGCCTCGGCGGCGGCTTCAATGGCTTTATTGATGGCTGCGCGATTTTGCGTCTTGCCGTCGCCCTTTGCGCCAAAAGCGGCGATGTCGAACACTGCGGCGGAGGGCGAGGAAACCGCGGTGACCGCTAACACGGCGAGCGCGATGATGTTTCTCATTCGATTACCCTGTTGGCCGAGCCCTGGAGGCTACTGTACGTCCACCCTGGTGATCGGCTCGCCATCTTTTACTTCCAGCTTTAGCCCTGCCAGTTCGACGTTACGGGCATGTTCCAGCCTGAAGCCCTTCTGCGCCGTGACGCGGCAATTCTCGAAATGGATGTCGCGAATCGGGCTGTCTGCCAAACCGTGAATCACGCCCACCGAGTCCACGTCGCCCGATACGTTGATGATCTTTACATTGCGAACCACCGGCAACACCTTTGCCGGCGGTGCGATGGGGGGCACCATGCGCCATTCCAGGTTGAATTCGAAGGCCTGCCTGGTGCCGTGCAGCGTGATGTCCCGATAGGTGATATTCTCCACCACGCCGCCACGGCTGGGCTGAGTCTTGAAGCGAATGGGCGCCCAGTTGCCGGAATCGGCCACGCAGTTGCGGACTTCGACATTGCGGATGCCGCCGGATGTTTCGCTGCCCATCGCCACGCCGCCATGTCCGTAGGCAAAGTGAGAATTCTCGATGACGATATCTTCCGCCGGGCGGTTGACGCGCAGGCCGTCGGCGTCCTTTCCCGATTTGATCGAGATGCAATCGTCGTTGACATCGATATACACATTGTTAATGCGCACCCTGCGGGAGGAATCGATGTCGATGCCGTCAGAGCTCGGTATATTATGTTCGGCGGTGATCTTCAGGTTTTCCGCCAGTACATCTTCGCTGTACAAAACGAACAGGCACCACACGGCCTGATTGTGAAGATTGAGGCCGGCTACGTGCACCCGTTTGGAATTCTGAATGCCGATGAGGCGCGGCCGGCCGCGTCTGGGTTGGGGGGAGGGTTGCGCAGGCGGCGCCGCTTCGGGAGTACTTCCGCGAGCAGCAGCGGGCCGCGGCGGACTGTTTCGCAGCCATTCCTCACCGGACCCATCGATTGTGCCTTCGCCTGAGATCTCCAGGTCCGTCAGTCCTTCCGCATTGACGAACGCGGAAGTCCACGGCTCTTCCACGCCCTCCCATCGCGTGTTGATGATGGGGTAATCGTCGATGTTGGTCGTTGCCTTGAGCATGCCGTCTTTCTCCACCGCGAGGTTTACACCTTGCTTCAGGAAAATCGCGCCGCTGAGGTAAACGCCCTTTGGCACCACCACCACGCCGCCGCCCGAAGCCGCGCACTTGTCGATTGTCGCCTGGATAGCCTTGGTATTCACCGTGGCCGCGTCCGCTATGGCGCCAAAGTCGGTGATGAGGTAACGTTTCGGCGCCTTGCCGCCCGTCTGGGCCGCGACGAAGACCGCGAGTACGATCACTGGAAGAAAGGAAATGGCTCTTCGCGTCATAAGATTTGCCCTTTGCAGCTACTTGCCCCTCGTCGCCGCGGTCGACCTAGCCGGATCGGCGGGAACGTCGAATGCGCCGGGCGGATCGGGATGCGCCGGATCGAATGCCCGGTAGTCCGCAACGATATATTGCGCGAGGCCCAACCCATTCGCGCGAACGCCTTCCACGACGCACTTGGCCAACTCATAAGCTCCGTAAGCGCTGTGATGGGTGATGTCCACCCCACCCGAAAAGGCCAAAGGGGCGTTTTCGGGTCCAAGGGCTTCATAGAAAGCGATGCTCATTTTTGTGAGATCGATCAGCGGGACATTTTCTTCCCGCGCGGTTTGACGAACGGAGTCGGGGAACTCCCCCAGCGAATTGCGAATCTTGAGCCCATCGAAATTGCGTCTCTGCATGGGCGTCACCAGAACCGGAAACGCGCCCCGTCTTCTTGCCTCGGCGATAAACACCTTCAGGTATTGCTTGTGCGTGGTGAATGGCTCCACGTAAGTCTGCGGCCAGTTCTCTTTCATGTCGTTGTGGCCGAATTCGATGAAAAGATAGTCGCCCTTTTTCATCTGGCTCAGGACCTTATCGAGCCGCAATCCGGTGAGGAAGGACTTCAGTGTCTCGCCCGACTCGGCGTGGTTGGCAATGGCCACGTCCGGCGTAAAGAAGCGGGTGAACATTTGTCCCCAACTGGTGGTGGGCTCGCGCGGTTGGTCGGTAACGGTGGAGTCGCCGGCGATAAAGACGGTGGGTATCTCGGGCGCGTTGACGATATCCAGGGAATCCAGACAGGGCCGGCTGTCACTGAACTCCAAAGTGAGTTTGTCGTCCCAGTGCAGCGCTCCCTGTTCGCGGTCATTCAGACGGACTTCGTTGCCACCGGGCGCATTGGCCGGCACCGGCGGAAGCTTGGAATTGCGGACGTTGACGGCAAAGGTCGCCGTCCTGTGCTCCCCTGGGGCGGATGGCGAGCGCTCGATCATCAGCCGCCGCGATTCCGCCTTCACGGTGGTTACGCAGGAGCCCCCGGAATCGCCTAGACGAGCCGTGACGCGATAATTGCCTTCGGGAAGCGCCACCGAAAAGAAAAATGGCTGAGCGCCGGTCACTCCCCATGCGAGCTGCGAGGGTTTCGTCCCGAGGTCGAAGCCGAACCCAGTTTCCCTTGAATAAACCACGTTGGGGGAGACTTTCACATAGCCGGCGGCCGTGGAACCAGCCCCAAAATCAAAATAGAAGGAGGATCCGTCGGCGGCACTGCCTACGGCTGCCGCGCCCATAGTGACGAGCGCCAAGGCGATGCTCGAGCGGCAGTTCCGGCGCGGCCGCGAGCAGAGAGGTTCCCTGCTGGCGGCCGCGCCGTCACCGAGCTGCTTTTCCAAACTGAAATAGCGTACCATAAAACGAAATCCGCATTCCGGAGCGTATCACTCCCCCGGATTCGCGGCAACTGCCATCCTGACAGGGACCGGATCTCTCAGTTCTAGCGCGCCGTTGGCGCGGAATCCACCTTGACGTTGTCGAATTGCGCCAGGGCGTAGGCAACCACTCCCAAACCAGCCATGCCCTGGGAATAACTGGAATCGGAAACCGTCTGCAGAGTGCTGCCATCGATGCTCGCAATGATTGAGCCGCCGTGAAACTCCAGCGAGACCGCGTGCCAGGCCCCCACACCCAGAGGATTCACATTACCCGATGCCAGTACGGCTTCGGGCTGTTTAGTGCTGGTCTTCAGAATCGACCAGGACCCCGAATCAGCTACGCGGAGCACATAGGAATTGGGCGTGTCGGCGCCACTCATTCCACTGAGGCGTCCGATGAGATCGACCGCGCCCGGTTGCTCCAGGAGGATGTCGCTCGAAACCCGGTAATCCGACCAGTCGAGATCGCCCACAATGGTGAATGGGCGGTTGCTGGTCTTCTTCCACGCGATAGGCTCCGCGGGAACCACCTGGCTGAGACAGATGCCCTTTCTGCCTCCGGCGCAGCTCGACGTCTCAAAAGCACCGTACATATCAGAAAAATACTTCGCCAGTTTACCCACGGAATAGCCCTCGAAGT
>PLRZ01000571.1 GCA_003164075.1 Bryobacterales bacterium
CCGGCGCCACGGCCGGCGCTTTCTACTTTTCCGTGCGCGTGCCGGAAGAAGGCAACTACAAGGTGACCGTCACCTCAGTGACGAAAAACGCGGACAATTGAACGAGCTGTTCGGGTTGAACCGGCGGGTATTCAAGGCTTACATGCTCCAAAAGAGCCTAGACCGGCTCTGGGACTACAAATATCCGGCATCCATGTTTACCTGCCTGGGCAAGTGGATGGACCAACTGAAGTGGCAGCGATTGCAACCACTCGAAAAGTTTGCCGAAATGCTGCTGAAGCATGCCGAGGGGATCGCCAACTACTGCTTGACGACGGTTCGCTTCGGGGTAGTGGAGGCGGTCAACGGGAACATCCGGATGCTGATCAACCGCGGACGCGGTTATAGGAACCTGCGCTACCTGCTGCTGAAAGCCAAGCGGGCGGCGGTGACCAGCGTCGAGTTTCTTGCGGTCCGGCGGGTGTCGAAGGCGGCATGAATGACGGGGCTGCTGTCAGATTCTCGCGAAGAGCCAAAAAAGGAAAACTCGCGAATCGTCATTTTTGTGTCGCGCACCCTTATGGCGTTCCGGGCCGCCGTACCATGCCGGTCTCTGCCATACTGAAAGTCTGATTCTATGAATCCGCAGGGATCCTTCATATCGCGCGCAGCGCGTTGGTTGACGTTTGGGGCTGCGGCGTCCATCATGTTCTCCATCGCAGCCTTCAATATACTGATGGGCTTGGGGCTCGCCGCTTTGCTGTTTTCCGGCGACAAGCTGCGGCTGCCGCGGATCAAACTGCCGCTCGGCATCTTCATGGCGCTGACGGTGGTCGCGTGGATATGTTCCCCGGACCCCTGGATAGACGGTTATCCGCAGATTCGAAAGTTCTGGGTCTTTCTGATTCTCCTGCTGGTATTCTCCACTTTGCGGGGGCTGTCCACCATCCGCTGGCTCTTCTTGACATGGGCAGGTCTCGCCAGCATCAGCGCTCTACGGGGATTCGTGCAGTTCGCCGACAAGATGCAGCAAGCGCACCAGTCGGGGGTCGACGCCTACACTTACTACGTGTCGGAACGGATCACGGGATTCAGCAGCCACTGGAATACATTTTCAGCGCAGGAGATGTTTGCATTGGTGATGTTGGCGGCGCTCCTGATATTCGGAATCCACGTGCCCAGGCGTTGGGTCTGGGTCATGTGCGGAGTGCTGATCGCGGTAGTCTTGTACCTAGGCGAAACGCGTGCCGTGTGGATCGCTACGGTGCTGGCCGGTCTGTATCTGGTGTGGTTCTGGAAAAAATGGCTGGTGGCGTTAGTGCCCCTTGTCGGCATCGCGCTGTTCTTGGCCTCGCCGCCGGTGATGCGCGAACGCTTTACTTCCCTATTCCACGCCAAGCAGGTTGACTCCAACACGTTTCGTATCATCGCCTGGAATGCCGGAGTTCAAATGATCGAAAAGCACCCGTTGCTCGGGTTGGGGCCCGAAGGTCCGAGATACCATTTCCAGGAATACGTCCCCCCGGACACTTGGGCGTCGCGACCGCCCGGATTCTATCAGCATCTGCATAACGTCTACCTGCAATACGGAGCGGAGCGCGGCGTTCCCGGCCTGTTGGTTTTCCTGTGGCTGTTGATTCAAGTCTTTGTGGATTTCCGGCGGGGATTGCGATCCTTGCCGGCAGGCCCCGGCGATCGCAGATTCCTGTTGCAGGGAGGCATCGCTATGGTCATAGCGATGATGGCTGAGGGGTTTGCTGAGGTGAACTTTGGGGATTCGGAGCCTCTTACCATGTTTTTGATTGTGGTGGCCTGCGGTTATCTGGCTCTGGAGAAGGATCTGCCCGATGCGAAGCCCGCCCTACGCCCCCATGAACCCGGCCCGCCGCGGGCTGCGTGGCAGCGGCAGACCGTACCCGATCAGACAGAATTGGTCTAGTGCAAACAGGACGACCGATTCCAACTTGGCGCCTGACGCGATCAGCGCTTCTCTCTGCCAGGGAGTCGTGTAGTCGGAGATGCCCACGAGGTGACTGCTTTGCGACGGGGAAAAGCCGCGTAGTGCGGGTAATTCAATCGACTGCGTTGCCAGATCGAGGTTCCGCTCGGCGGTATAAGTGAAATTCTCCGTTTTCAGGCAAGCTAGATTTGCGGGAGTCCAATCATCTAGAGGAAAATTGATAATTTGATTGAGCGCCGTATCGTTTACATCCGTCGGATAGAGTACTTCGAACTGCGCTGTAGGGAAGGAAGATCGCACGAAATCCCGGATCGCTTTGGTGAACGTTCCGATCAGTCCTGGCAGGAATAAGCACTCTTGTTCCAACGGTCCGGGGTCGGTATTTTGGCTCGAGATGACAGCGATGGGACGCCCATAAGCAGATTGGAAAGCTTCGGTCGTATAAGCGTCGTAGAACGGCAAGCCGGGCTCCGTGACTGCGGTTGCCGTGGGGCCTGGGAAATACCACCATTGCACCTCGCCGAACTGCAAATACGGCGCGATGCCGGCTTCACCCATTACGCTCGCCATTTCAGAGTACACTTGCTGCCAGAAAGCCGTGCTCGCTGGCCCGAAATTTGTTTGCAGCGCCGGTGTAGTCAGCCACACCGGATCCCCATTCGGATATCTCTGTGCGATTCCTGTGGTCAGACTATCGTCGCCATTTTGCAGTTCCATGCTGAACGAGGCGGTAGCATCGATCCCATAATTCTTCAACGCCGTAAAGAAGGCGAGGCTCCAGTCGCGCGCGGCGCGGTTAATGGGAGGCACAGCGGTGAGATCGGTACGCCAGAAGCTACCATTGGGATCGGCGCACGTGCCATCGATCCCACCAGCGAGCGCTGGCACGCTCGGCTGAGCCGTAAACGGCGCGTTGTTCGTCTGAGAGTTGTCGGTGCTGGTGGTGATTGTGAGGCCATTCCCGCTAGTACCGAGATTGCGCGCCGTGACTGTAACAGTCGCGCCGTCGGCTTGGGCCCACACACTGTTCGAACCGGCATTGATCAAAAATGCGAAGCATGTTGCCACGCTTTCAGCCGTGTCGCCGATCAGGTTGACATGTTGTATCAGGGTTCCACCCAGCCTGACGCTGGTAATCTGGCCAAACTCCGGTTCGCCTGCGAACAGGACCGTCGCTGAGGCAAATTGCTGGCCAGGCCGGCAAAGTTCGTAGCACCAAAGGGCCCCCACATAGTGGTTGACCCTAGCAGAGAATCCCAGCTTCTGAATGAGCCACGCAGTTCTTTCCGGCGCCAGTGCGATCGAATGGTTCGTGTCCCAGTCGGTCGCCAAGGTCATCGCTGGAATCACGGAAAAATCCGGCAACTCGTTTGTTGGAACCACAATTTCCAGGAAATCGAAGTAGAAGTAAGTCCCGACTATTCCCTCGTGGGTGATCGTGATGGTATGTTGTATGCTTCCGCTCAATGGACCTATAGGCAGACGAATCAGGACATCCTCGTTCGGTAGGGCCAGGTTCACGGCAATCGCTGCATTTGCATCCACTTGGACCGCAACCTGTGCTCCAGTGCTGATGTACCGCGTCCCCAGATACAGCGTATGGTCTGTGCTCGCCGTATATGAGCACTGGAGCGAACACTCGGGCGTCGCCGTCCAGTGAATTGACCCGCCCGAGAAATTGCCAACGCTGTTGCTCCACTGGCCGCCCAAATAGGCGACGGGGTCGGCGTCGTCCTCGATCCGCCGGCTTCCTGGGCCTGCGACTTGGTATAGCAGGTTATTTCCCACTACCGACCAATTCGTCACCACAACCGAAAACTCACTCCGTTGGAAGTTGCCAGGCAGCAAGGCCGCTGCCCACGTCCAGCGCATCTTTCGCACGCTCGATGTCGGAACGGGAACAAGAAGTGATCGATCCGGGTCGATGTAACCCTGGAGCGCGCTGAAATTCAGATTCACTTGCCATTGTTGTGGTGAAGTTCCCCCTCCGAACATCGCCGAAGTCGGTGACCATGCTTCCGTGGCCGCACCGTGGACCGTCGCATAGACGCCGATCCGATTGGCGTTTGTCCCCGAGCCTGCGTCGTACGTCAGCGTGATCAGCGTGCCGCTCGCGGACGCAGTAACCGTGCCGTCTCCAAATTGATTGATTGCCCCTGCTAGAGCGGTCAACGCACTCTCCAGAGTGTCGCTGCCGGCGAGGAGGTAGTTGAAATGTTGATCCAGCCAAGCCAGTTCGATGTAATCTCCTCCAGTGGTCGGCCCGCCCAGTTGGAAGGTTACGGTAGCGGCGGTGAAGGTTCCTTCGATTGGCGAGGCGTATCCTAACGCCGAATCGTTGAGCGGTACGTCATACAGGGTTTCCACGCCTCCGTTGTCGGCCCAGATCCGCAGGTAGGGCCATTCCACGGTGGGATAGAGCGTTGAGTCCATGGCGATGCAATTTGTGCGGACTTCCTGATAGCTGAGCTGGGCTCCACTCAAGTCCCCATCTGGTAGGTTGCGCAGGGCGGGATGTTCGAATACGTTGTCGCGATTCCATTCCACAACCACCCAATCGAACGGATCCCTCCAGCAGCCCGATACCGAGAAGCCGCTTGAACTGGTCTGGCTCAACGCCGCCACTGCCGACGGCTCCTGAAAGTAACATTGCAGGTCCCGGTCAGGCCGCAGTTTGCTAAGTTGCTCTCCCATTACAGTCGAATGAGCACCGTGAGGTTCGCTCCGGGGTAAACCTGGCCTACTGATAGTACCGCAACAGTCACTTGGTCCATCACCTGGAGCGGTCGCAGCGTACTGCCAAATATGCTGTTCGACGCGATTGTTCCGGGTGCGAACGTCAGGGTACAGTACAGAGCGCCGTTAACGTTCACCTGCACTTGCACCTGGGCATCCGCTGCACTTCCCAAAATGGCGAATACATCTCGTACCGAGTGGGCCGCTTCCACCACGATTGCGGGAGCCACGGACTGTTCGACAGCGAGGAATCCATCTACTTGAATCGAATACTGCCCGCCAGAAAGAGTGCGCAAACCGCTTTCGTCATTGTGAGTCAGGCAGATGCCTGTGGTAGAACTATTCCCCATCGAATTAGTCACAAAGAGTTCCGCACTGCCTACCCGGACGTCCGGCAGCGATATCGGATAGCTCCAACTCCCGCTGTATGGACTTCCGAAGAAGCCGGCCGGAAATGGCACAATCGTTGTCTGGCTTGATAGGAGGCAGACCGGGGTCGCAGCCGTATGTGTTGCCGCCGTGCTGCCATCCACACCCCGAGCAATGCAGTACTGCGCGCCGTTGTTAGTTATCGCCGACACACCGAGAATCTCGCCATCGATTTGTAATTTGTTCCCCACCTGAGCCTGGCCTGCTACGTTCAGAGTCAAAGTCAGATCGCTGGCCGCTAGATCGCCGGCCAGCAGGGTGGTCGGCGCGGCATTCAGTTCATTCCAGTAATAAAGAATAAGTGTACCAGACGAGATCGAACTCGTATTTGTCAGATCGGTAAAAGAAACGCCGCTCAATACCACCGTCCCACCACCGATTCCCGGCCCTAAACCGAAGAACGGTTGCGGCGGCACCTGTGTATCAGCTCCCCCTGATCCTCCGATGGTCCATCGCGTCACAATCGAAATCTGCGGTGGACATTCGAAGTTGTTTACGTTTGCTGCCCGACCCGTGATTTGCACCACCTCGCCGGCCCGATTTGGAATTCCAAACTGTACTGGGCTGCTCTGCGAAACAGCGGCGAAGTGCCAGCCAGTCTCTGCTATTGTGAAGAAACTAGACGCGTCCGGTTCCACATCCCACGTCGAAACCGTCAGTGTCGTCGCATCATTGGCCGTAATACTACGTTCCTGCCCGGCGCCTGTGCCGCGCGTGATTCGCAGAGTCATGCCGAGGTAACCGTTAATCGCCATCTGCAAGGTTGCATTTCCGGCCATCGTAGGTGAGTGCGTCGTAACGGCCACCTCCGGCTGCAACTCCGAACGCCAGTAGAAATTAGCGTGGTCGAAATTGGAATCTGGTGGGGGATTTAATTCGTTGACCAATCCCGTATCTGCGAAACTGGTTGCGATCGGCTGGTTAGATGCTACTCGCAACAACTGCGCAGGTGTAATTCCGCGATACACGTTGAATGCGGTGGTCCCTGTCGCAAAACTCAGGCCGCTCAACGTCACTGTGCTACCGTCGGCGGCAATAGTTGCTCTGACCAGGAACGACAGTGAGCTTTCCTGTCCCCCGCTGTTTTCCGCGGAAACTGCGTAGTACAGTGTCTGGTTGCTCTGGAGCGATCCGCCGGAGCTGATTGTCGGCGACAGGTTGAGAAGTGGGATGCCCGGACCACCGCTCCCAACCATTGGCGGTGGAATGAAGCTCACGATGACGCTCGTCTCCACGCTACCGTCGCTGTTTTGAGCGGCCGCCTCAACTATGCCGAACTGAACATTTCCGTTGCCGTCGACCACGCTTCCCAACAAGGGATTTGGCAGGCCGACTCCTGAGTTGTCCTGTATCGCCTGCCCGGATGGCGAGGTTACTTGTCCATTCGTGTCTGCATACCATGCATCGTCGTGGATCTGCGCCGTGATCGTCGAAGTACGATAGTTGGTTGCCGGCGAAATCTTCAGGACTCGAAAGGGTTGGCGCAAAAAGCCTTCCTTGAAATATGTCACGGTGATCAAGTCTCCGGGCGCGACTCCGAAGGCTTTGACGCTGGTCTGGAATGCGATATAAGTGTTCCCGAGGATCGATTTATCGAGATTGAACTTTAGAATCCGCGACGCTTGGTCGTACTGGGGAAGCCCTAACGCCATCAAGGTTGCGGACGTGGTCTGCCCCGTGAGGGCCACATCGTCCGGGTCAACCATTTCGTAGCTGTCTTGCTGGTAGCCGTTGAGCGCGTCTTGAAACTCCACCGACATACAATTCGGCGTATCGGCGATGCTGCGGGATGTCAG
>PLRZ01000684.1:0-4241 GCA_003164075.1 Bryobacterales bacterium
TCAAGTCAATTTCCCCAACTATCCGAAATCCCCGGCCGACATCAGGAGTTCTGAGGGTGCGTGACGGACCTTCCCCAGCGATTGCCGATATGCGACAGCTATAATCACAGGTATGGTGGCTGCCGCCGTAATCCTGTTCTTTTTGCAGACGCCCGACTACGACGCCGAGGGCGCCAAAGCGCTCGAAGAACGGAATTACGATGCCGCCGCCGCGTCCTTCGCCAAAGCCATCGCCGCCGATCCGCGCGACTATTACGCCCATTTCAATCTCGCCATGGCGTATACGTTCCTGCACAAGGACGACGAGGCCCTCGCCGAATACCGCCAGACCCTGGAAGTGAAGCCCGGCCTCTACGAAGCCGAGTTGAACGGCGGGATTCTGCTGCTGCTCCGGAAGAATCCCGCCGATGCCTTGCCGCTCCTGGAGGACGCCGCCACACAGAAGCCCAAGGAGTACGGCCCGCGCTTCTATCTGGCGGAAGCTCAGTTGCAATCGGGCGTGGCGGACAAGGCCGCGGAAAATTACCGCCTGGCGGCGGAGCTCGACCCCAAATCGGCAGCCGCTGAATCGGGTTGGGGGCGCGCGCTGGCGATTGAGGGGAAACTGGACGAGGCCGCGCCGCATTTCCGCCTGGCGGTGGAGCGCGACCCCAAGTATCGCGACTCGCTCTTGTCGCTGGCCGAGCTTTTCGAGGAGAACAAACAGATGGCCGAAGCCCTGGCGATTTACCGCGAGTTTCCGGGGAATGCCGCCGTCCAGGAGCGCGCCGGCCAATTGCTGCTGCAGAGCCAGAAATTCGCCGAGGCGGTTCCGCAGCTCGAACAGGCTTACCAGAAAGCTCCCACCCCGGCCAACCGAAAGGCCCTGGCCGCGGCGTATTTGCAGGTTCAGCAGCCCGACAAGGCGCTGCCGCTGCTCCAAAAAGCGGTGGCCGACGAGCCCGCCAATTACGACCTCCGCATGGGCTATGCGCACGCCCTGCGCGACCGGAAACTGTATCCCGCGGCCGCCGCGCAGTTCAATGAGGCCGCCAAACTCAAACCGGCCGAGACCAGGACGTGGACTGAACTGGGTGGCATGCTGTACATGGCCGGGGATCGCGCCAATGCGCTGGCGGCCCTGGCGCAGGCCCGCCAGTTGGGAGACGATTCTCCCGGCAACTGGTTTCTGAGCGCCATCATGCTGGATGGCGCGCACCAGTTGAAACCCGCCCTGGAAGCCTATCGGAAATTCCTTTCGCTCAGCCAGGGAAAGAGTCCCGATCAGGAGTTTCAGGCAAGGCAACGCGCGCGCATCATCCAGAGGGAGTTGGACAAGCGATGAAGCGGATTGCCCTGGCCGTTTTGCTGTTCTCCGGCGGCTGGTTGCACGCCGACCTCAAGCGCGCCATGGCGGAGCCGAACCTCGAAAAACGCTCCGGTCTGGCGCTGGAGAACGCCGCGGCGGCTCTCAAATCGGCGCGCGCGGCCTACGACAAGGGGGATAACGACCAGGTGGCCAAAGACGCCGCGGAGGTTCTGCAATCGGTGGAACTGGCCGCGGCCTCGCTCAGACAGAGCGGCAAGGATCCCCGCCGCAGCAACTGGTTCAAGAAGGCCGAGATCTCGACTCGCGACCTGGGGCGCCGGATCCAGGATTTTCAGGACCAGATGAGTTATGTCGACCGGCCCCTGCTCGACAAAGTAAAGGTCCGGGTGCAGGAGGTGCACGAAGAGCTCCTCCTGGGGGTAATGGAGGGTAGGAAGAAACAATGAGGGCTTTGCTGGTCTGCCTGTTGTTTGCCGCGCCGCTGGCCGCGCAGCACGATTTTCTCACCAGTGACGAAATCGATAAGGTCCGCGACGCCCAGGAACCCAACCTGCGGCTGAAACTGTACGCCGACTTCGCCCGCGAACGCGTGGACCTGGTCAAGAGCCTGCTCGGCAAAGATAAGACCGGCCGCTCGGCGCTGATCCACGACACCCTGGACGAATATTGCAAGATCCTCGACGCCATCGACACGGTGGCCGACGATGCCCTGGCCCGCAAACTGGAAGTGAAGGCCGGTCTGGATGCCGTCGCCTCGGTGGAGAAGGAGATGCTGCCGTATCTGCAGAAGGTGCAGGACAGCCATCCCAGAGACCTGGAGCGCTACGACTTCCTGTTGAAACAGGCCATCGAAGCCACCAGCGACAGTCTGGAGGCGGCGCAGGAGGATCTGGGCAAACGCACCATGGAAGTGGAAGCTCGCGAGCAAAAGGAAAAGCAGGAGCGGCTGGACTCCATGAGCCCGGTGGAACGGGAAGGCAAGCAGGCCGAGGAGAAGAAAGCCGAAGAGAAGAAGGCTGTCGAAGAGGAGAAGCAGAAGAAAGCGCCCACGCTGTATCGACCCGGCGAGAAGAAGAGTACCGGCCCGGGAGGGCAGTAGCAGTCACCCGGCATTCCGGAGCCGCCGGGGAATCGGACTGAGACTGACGCTCTGAATGCGTGTCGGAGCCGCGACCGTAAGGAGCTGTTAAGAAATAAACTTGCCTAACGCTCCCTCACGGTCGCNNATGCGCATTTGACAGAGCCGCGACCCTAAGGGAGCGTTAGTGGCGCAAGGCAGCTTCGCCGCAACAACCGCTGAAGTCAGACGCATTCTTCAGGCGTGGACTCAGAAGCTGAATGCTGAAAGCCGCCCTGCGCCACGGCACTAGTCTTTCGATTCGATGCGCATACCGTAAAAGCTGCGGTATACGAAAACCAGCGAGACCACGAAGAACACCGCGGACAAAGCCGTCGTCAGGGCGGCGCCGTGCGTCGCGGTCAGGTCCACCGCCAGCGATACGGCCAGAATGCCGAACAGCGTGGTGAACTTGATGATCGGGTTGAGCGCTACCGAACAGGTGTCCTTGAACGGATCGCCCACCGTGTCGCCCACCACACATGCGTCGTGCAGAGGAGTGCCCTTGGCGCGCAATTCCGTTTCCACAACCTTCTTGGCGTTATCCCAGGCGCCGCCGGCATTGGCCATGAAGAGGGCCTGGTACAAGCCGAACAGCGCGATGGAGATCAGGTAACCCACGAAGAAGAAAGGCTCTAGGAAAGCAAAAGACAGGGCCGAGAAAAAGACCACCAGGAAGATATTCAACATGCCCTTCTGGGCATACTTGGTGCAGATGGCCACTACCTTCTTGGAATCGGCCACGGACGCCTTCTCGGTGCTTTCCAGCTTGATATTCTTCTTGATAAACTCTACCGCGCGGTAAGCGCCGGTGGTCACGGCCTGGGCGCTGGCGCCGGTAAACCAGTAGATCACCGCCCCGCCGGCGATGATCCCCAGCAGGAACGGCGCGTGCATCAGCGAGATCATCCGCATGTACTGATCCTGTAGTCCATGGGTCAGCGCCAGGATGGTGGAGAAGATCATGCAAGTGGCGCCCACCACGGCGGTGCCGATCAACACCGGCTTCGATGTCGCCTTGAAGGTATTTCCGGCGCCATCGTTCTCTTCCAGATTTTCCTTGGCCTTATCGAAATCCGGAACGAAGCCAAATTCCTTTTCGATGTCCTGCTTGATATTGGGCAGGGTTTCGATGGTCGAAAGCTCGTACACCGATTGCGCGTTGTCGGTCACCGGGCCGTAGCTATCCACGGCGATGGTCACCGGTCCCATGCCCAGGAATCCGAAAGCCACCAAGCCGAAAGCGAAGACCGCCGGCGCCAGCATCATGGTCCCCAGGAACGAGGTGCTCACCAGGTAGCCGACGCTCATCAGGGCCAGCATAGTCATGCCCAGCCAGTACGCGCTGAAATTGCCGGCCACGAAGCCGGAGAGAATATTCAGCGATGCGCCGCCTTCGCGCGAACTGGTAACGATCTCCCGGACGTGCCGCGAGTTGGTGGACGTGAAGACTTTGACGAACTCCGGAATGAGCGCGCCCGCCAGTGTGCCGCAACTGATCACGGTGGCTAGTTTCCACCACATGGAATCGTCGCCGCCCAGGGTCGGAATCATGAAGAAGCTGACTACGTAGGTGAGGACAATCGACAAAATCGACGTCAGCCACACCAGCGTGGTGAGCGGCGTTTCGAAATTAAACTTGGCCGAGTCGCCGAAACGAGCCTTGGCGATGATGCCGTTGACGAAGTAGCCGATGCCCGATGAGATCACCATCATCACGCGCATGGAGAAGATCCACACCAGCAACTGCACCTGCACCAGCGGGCTGTGGACGGCCATCAGGATAAAGATGATGAGGGCCACGCCGGTGACGCC
>PLRZ01000684.1:4247-4706 GCA_003164075.1 Bryobacterales bacterium
CGATCTTGGTGAAGATACCGCCGGCCACGCGCAATGCCGCCGCGCCCAGCGATTCGCCGATGGCGAAGCCGATAAAGCAGGAGCCGGCCAGGGTGCCCGGAATGAACAGCAGGATGAAGAGCATGATGAGCAGCTCAACGGAAACCAGCAGCATGCCAATGCTCATGCCGGCCTGCAGCGGGATTTCATAGCACGGAAACGCTTTGCCCCGGAGAGAAGCGAAGGCGGTGCGCGAATTGGCGAACGTATTGACGCGCATGCCGAAGGCGGCCACCAGGAAACTGCCGGTAATGCCGACCACACTGAAGAGCAGGATGATAACGACGTTAAAGAACGCCTCGCCCTTAAGGAATCCGAAATAGAAGACGATAATGACTGCGATGAAACATTCCAGCAGCATCAGGAACTTGCCCTGGGTAGACAGGTAAGTTTTGCACGTCTCATAGATCAGCTCGGAGA
>PLRZ01000449.1:0-1994 GCA_003164075.1 Bryobacterales bacterium
GGCTGGGTGTTCGAGGCGCGCACCAAACCCCATCCGTGCGGGAACAAAACCCGCACGCCGTCCACGTCCAGAATCTTGTGCCGCGCGCGCAGTTGCTCGGTGACCCGCCGCACCACGGCGAATTTCAGCTCATCGGGGCAGTCGAAGCGGAGCTCCGGCGTGGTCACCGTCTTCGGAAGACCCGCGAGTTGCGCCGATAGCGGCTGGTCCGAGTTTGACACGATCTCCATCAGCCGGCAGGCGGCGTAGATGGCATCGTCGAAGCCGTAGTAGCGGTCGGCGAAAAACATGTGACCGCTCATCTCGCCGGCCAGTTCGGCGCGCGTTTCCTGCATTTTGGCTTTGATCAGCGAATGCCCGGTCTTCCACATGATGGGATTGCCGCCGTGCGCCGCCAGGTCGTCATACATCAGTTGCGAGCACTTCACTTCGCCGATGAACGTGGCGCCCGGTTTGCGAGTCAGGATCTCGCGGCCGTAGACGATCATCAACTGGTCGCCGTAGAGCAACGTGCCGCGGTCGTCCACCGCGCCGATGCGGTCGGCATCGCCATCGAAAGCGATGCCCAGGTCGGCGCCGGTCTCGACGACCTTGGCCACCAGCGCCTCCAGATATTTCGGCACCGTCGGGTCGGGATGGTGATTGGGAAACCGGCCATCCATCTCGAAGAACATTTCCGTGGCGTCCACATTCAGCCGGCGCAGAATCGGGCCCATTACCGGTCCCCCGGCGCCGTTACCGGCATCCACCACCACGCGTATGCGCCGCGGGAAATGGAACTGCGAGGAAATCTCCTCTATGTAAGGCGTGGCCGCATCCGCCGTTTGCCGGCTCCCTTCGCCGCGCGCCAGGTCGCCATTCTCGATCATGCGGCGGATTTCCTGAATGGCCTCTCCGTGAATCGTGGATTGTCCGCACACCACTTTGAAGCCGTTGAACTCCGGAGGATTGTGGCTGCCGGTAATCATCACTCCGCCATCCGCCTTCAAGTGAAATACCGAATAGTAGAGCACCGGCGTGGGCGCTACGCCGAGGTCCGTCACGTGGCAACCGCTGGCCACCAGGCCGCGGAGAATCGCATCGCCGAGGCGCGGCGAACTCAACCTCGTATCGCGGCACAGATTGATGTTCCGGCCGCCGTGCCGTTGCAGGTAGCTACCGAAAGCCTGCCCCAAAACTTCCACGTCCGCGGAGAGCAGTTCCACGTCGGCCACGCCGCGGATGTCGTTCTCGCGAAATATCGTCGGTTTCAGCATGCGCCTGCTCCTCGTGGGGCGGGTATAAGATTAAAGATAACCTGGGCAAACCATGAAGACCGCCGAATGCCAGTTTACGACAATTAGCGGAGTGCCGATTGAGGCGCTCTACGGCCCCGAAGCGTTGCAAGGGGTCGATCTCGCCCACGAAGCGCCTCCGCCCGGCGAGTTTCCCTACACTCGCGGCATCCACCGCGACATGTATCGCGGCAAGCTCTGGACCATGCGCCAGTTCTCCGGCTTCGCCACGCCGGAAGAAACCAACCGCCGTTACCACTATCTGCTGGCCCAGGGGCAGACGGGGCTCTCCGTGGCCTTCGATCTGCCCACGCTGATGGGCTACGACGCCGACCACCCCCTCGCCGAGGGAGAAGTGGGCAAGTGCGGCGCGGCCATTTCGTCGCTCGAAGATATGGAGATTCTCTTCCACGGCATTCCGCTGGGGGACGTGACGGTCTCCATGACCATCAACTCGCCGGCCGCCGTGCTGTGGGCCATGTACCTGGTGGTGGCCGAACAGCAGGGCGTCGATTGGACCCTGCTTTCCGGCACTCTGCAGAACGACATCCTGAAAGAGTACATCGCCCAGAAGGAGTACATTTTCCCGCCCCGGCAATCCATGCGGCTGGTCACCGATACCATCGAATTCGGCGCGCGCCACACCCCGCGGTTCAACCCTATTTCCATCAGCGGCTATCACATTCGCGAAGCCGGTTCCACGGCCGTGCAGGAACTGGC
>PLRZ01000449.1:2060-8619 GCA_003164075.1 Bryobacterales bacterium
CGAGCGAGCGCAGTATGAAACTGCGTTTTCACGCCCAGACCGCCGGATGCTCGCTCACCTGGCAGCAGCCGTACAACAACGTGGTGCGCACCGCGCTGCAGGCCATGGCCGCGGTGTTGGGCGGCGCCCAATCGTTGCACACCAACTCGCTCGACGAAGCCTACGCGCTGCCCGGCGAGCAGGCCGTCACCATCGCGCTGCGCACCCAGCAGGTGCTGGCTTACGAAAGCGGCGTCACCCGCACACCCGACCCGTTGGGCGGCAGCTATTTTCTGGAGAAACTGACGCTCGATACGGAAGCCGCGACCAACCAATACATCCGGCGCATCGACGAAATGGGCGGCATGGTCCCGGCCATTGAAGCCGGCTTCCCGCAGAGCGAGATTGCCACCGCCAGCTACCGCTACCAGTGCGAAGTGGAATCCGGCGAGCGGACCATCGTGGGTGTCAACCGGTTCCAGTCCGTCGGCCAGCCCATCGAACTCCTGCAGATCGACGAGACGTCCGCGCGGCATCAGCGGGAGAAACTGGCGGCCCTGCGCGCGCGGCGCGATAATATTCAAGTGCGGAGGACTCTGGATGCACTCCAGCGCGCCGCGGAAGGAGCCGAAAATACCATGCCCCGCCTGCTGGACGCCGTGCGGGCATACGCTACCCTGGGCGAGATCTGCGACTCGCTGCGCGCGGTGTTCGGCACGTACCAGGAAACTACGCACCTCTAGCCATGCCATACCCTATTCGAGTGCTGGTGGCCAAGCCCGGGCTGGACGGCCACGATCGCGGCGCCAAGATCATCGCGCGCGCCCTGCGGGATGCCGGCATGGAGGTCATCTATACCGGCTTGCGGCAGACTCCCGAAATGATCGTCAATGCCGCTCTGCAGGAAGATGTCCAGGTGATCGGCCTGTCGATTCTTTCGGGCGCGCACAACGCCATCGTGCCCCGGGTATTGCAGTTGCTGCGCGAGAAGGATATGGGCGACGTGCGCGTCATTGTGGGTGGAATTATCCCCGACGAGGATGCCGCCGCGCTCAAGCGGCAGGGCGTGGCCGCGGTTTTTCAGCCCGGTGCGTCGCTCGACGCGATTGTCGGTTTTATCCGCCAGGATGTGGGGGAGGGTCACGCTTTGCGGTAGCCGTTAGAAGGCGCAACGACCTGTGGAAAACTGTGCCGGCACGTCACACCTGTAGCCTGCTACACTCGTTGTTGCCCGCCTCGAAGATCCGCTAAAATAATGGCTTAATTGTCTTCGAATCCGGTTGTACCGAGTGAAATCAATTCCTGTGAGTCAACGTCACTGTAAGGCTCGCTTAGGCGAGGGCGCAGAGTGGAAAGGTATGCACCCATGAGGGTTCTCAGGCTCGTCTGTACCGGCGTCATGTCGGTATATCTTTGCGCTTCTTGTCTCCCGCCGTTGCGGGCGCAGACGCCTGCTCCGCAGCCGCCGGCAACTCCGCCCAAGCCCGCCACCGCCCCGGCCGGCGGATTTGAAAGCGTGCCCACCAAGCCGAACCCAACGCAGCAATTGGAGACTCCGAAGCCGAATGTTCCCAATCCGCAGGCGCTGAGTGGCAGGGTGATCGCGGGTATCGAATTCCGGGGCGCCCGGCGCACTCCGCAGGATACTCTGAAGGCCCAGATTTACACCAAAACAGGCGACATTTACAGTGAAGAGCAGTTGCGCCGCGATTTCATGCTGTTGTGGAATACCGGACGCTTCGACGACATCAAGCTGGAAACCGAAGAGACGCCGGAAGGCCTGATTGTGCGTTTCATCCTCACCGAACGCCGCGTGATCCGCTCCATCCATTATGTGGGCAATCACTCCATCAGCGAATCGGAAATTCTGGACCGCTTCAAAGAACGCAAAGTCGGGCTGACGGTGGAGCAGCAGTACGATCCCGGCCGCGTGCAGCATGCGGCTACCGTTATAAAAGAGTATGAATCCGAGCGCGGCCATCAATACGCCACCGTGGATCCGCAGATCGAGCAGATGCCCCCCACGTCGCTGGCCTTGACGTTCGTGGTGAATGAGGGCCCCAAAGTCAAAGTCGGTGAGATTAACGTCACCGGCAACGACTCCTTCAGCAAGGGTTGGGTCACCTGGCAGATGAAGCAGTTGCACCCCTACGGCCTCCCCCACTCCATCGTCCTCGAAAACGTATTCGCCAAGACTTTCGATACCGACAAGCTGGACTACGACCTGGAGAAACTGCGCGAGGCGTACCAGGACAAGGGATACTTCCAGGTCAAGGTGCTCGACCCCGGAGTCAAGATCGTGCAGCGTGGCGGCAGCGGATGGCGGCTCCCGTTGATCAAGCCCAACAACCTGGGCATCTTTGCCGACATCCACGTGCCCGTGGAAGAAGGACGGCTGTACCATCTGCGCGCCGCCAATTTCGTGGGAGTCAAGCTGTTTCGCGATCCGTCGGCGCTGCTGCAACTTTTCAGCATGCGCGTGGGCGATGTTTTCTCCACCGATAAGCTGCGCAAGGGCCTGGAAAACCTGCGCAAATACTACGGCATTCTGGGTTACTGGGATTTCTCGCCGGAGCCCGACGTACAGGCGCTTCCGGACACCGACCAGGTGGATATCACCATCACCGCGGATGAAGGCCGGCAATTCTTCGTTCGCCGCATCGATTTCGCCGGCAACACCACTACCCGCGACAAGGTGATCCGCCGCGAATTCCTGATCGACGAAGGCGATATCTTCAATTCCAATCTTCTGGATCTCTCGATCATGCGCCTGAACCAGCTCGGCTACTTCGAGATGCTGAAGAAGGAAGACGCCGTCGATATCAAGCGCAACCCCCAGGGCGATACCGTGGATATCACCCTGAAAGTGAAGGAGCGCGGCAAGAATTCCATCGGACTGAATGGCGGCGTGTCGGGGATCGCCGGCAGCTTCGTGGGGTTCAATTACTCCACCAACAACTTCCTCGGATTGGGCGAGACCCTGTCGCTTTCGGCGCAGGTGGGCACAATTCAGGACAACGTCAGCCTGGGCTTCACCGAGCCGTTTTTCCTGGATCGCCCCATGCAGGTGGGCTTCGTGGTGTACTACCGCCGTTTCGATTTCAACCAGGGACGGCAAGCCTCCATTCTGTACGGACAGAACCTCCTCGGGTTATACAACAATCTGGGCGCGCAAAACCTGCTGAACTACATCCAGAACAGCCACGGGATCACGCTTTCCGCCAGCTATCCGCTACGCCGGCACTTCGCGCGCCTCGGGCTGACCCTCGGGTACGATATCTCCAACGTGAAAACGTTGACCACCGCCGCCGATAACTATTTCCAGTACCTCAATTTCAGCGGCGTGTACGGGCCTAACTCGCTCGATGGTATCCGCACCGCCACCATCACGCCGTCCTACCTCTATAACACCGTCAACCATCCTATTAATCCCACCGGCGGCCATAGCGTCTACTTAGGCATGGGCTTCGCCGCCACCTTCCTGGGCGGCAACGTCAACCTGCTTACGCCCACGGCGGACCTCAAGTACTTCCATGTGAGTCCGTTGAATAGGAAACACGTCCTGGCGTTTCACTTGATGGCCACCCTCTCCACGGGCTTCAACGGCAAGGACGTTCCGCCTTTCGACCGCGGATTCATCGGCGGCGAACAGGATGTCCGCGGTTTCCAGATCATGGGCATCACTCCCATCGGGTGGGTTCCGTCTTCCAGTTCGGTTAACGTGTACAACGACGACGGCTCCGCCCGTACGCAGAAAATTATCAGTGGCGGGGCGATCACGACCACGCCGGTGACCATGACCATCCCCACGTATCAGCTCGTCACCCCCGGAGGCGACACCCGCGTGATCGGGAACTTCGAATATCGCATCCCTATCATCCCCAACGTGGTGACACTGGCGCCTTTCTTCGATGTCGGGGTGGATAAGATCCTGTTCCCCAACCAGCTTGTCCTGGATCCCACCCGCACCAGCGATTTGAACCTCCAGTTTCCGCAGGCTGCTTATAACGGACGGGTTCAGATCGCGCCCGGCACGCAGAGGACCCGCACGTCCACCGGGTTGGAACTGCAAGTGATGCTCCCCGTGGTGAATGCGCCGTTCCGCGTCTATTTTGCCTACAATCCCACGAACGTGAGAGAGTACCTGCAGCCGCCCATAGTGGCGGACCGGTCGTCGTTCCCCAACAACGCCACGTTCCAGAATTCGATCAGCCTCTTTAACCAGGCAAATTTCCCGTTTTTTGAGCAGAACACGACGCTCCGCTTCACCGTCGGCAGGACATTCTAGGCCCGGACCCGGCGCCATATGGTATTTTCACACTTAGGAGTTTCTAGCTTGAAGAAGAATTCAGTAGTTATCACCGCAGTGCTTTACGGCGTCGCCGCTGGAGCGCTGGCTCACGCGCAAGCCCCAGCCCCAGCCCCAGCCCCAGTCCAAGCCCCGGCCGCCGCCGCCGCGGTTCCGACCAAGGTCGCCGTCATCAATTTGTCGGAAGCCATGGCGCGCACCAAGGAAGGCCAGAAGGCCGCCGCCGAGATCAACAGCAAGTTCGGCCCCAAGAAAGCGGAGTTCGACAAGCGTCAGACCGACATCGAACAGCTCACCGATCGCCTCAACAAGGGCCGCGCCACGATGAGCGACGATGCCCAGAAACTGCTCAGTACCGATATTCAGAACAAGAGCAAAGACCTGAAGCGTTTCGGCGAAGATTCGCAGACGGAAATGGACAACGACGAAGCCAAGATCACCCAGGAGTTGCAAATGAAAATGGGGCCGATCCTGCAGAACTATGCCATTCAGAGCAACTTCGCCGTGGTAATCGATGTCGGGCAACAGTCGCCCGTGCTCTGGTACGCCAGCGCCACCAATATCACGGATGTGATGGTAGCTCTGTACGATCAGGCACACCCGGTGAAGGACGAAGCTCCCGCCGCCAAGACGGCGGCCGCGCCGGCCGCGCCCAAGCCGCCTGCCAAGAAGCAGTAGGCACCGGCGCCCGCTCCCTTACAGAGCCGGGCCCAGAGGGCACCCCGTGAGGGAGCGTCAGGTGTGCAACGATCTCCGATGAAGAATGTGTTGGTTATCTCCGCGCTGTTCCTGGGGGCGGCCACGGTGNNTCTTCGCGCAAAATGCCATTGTCAGTACCCAGGAAGGGCAGAAGGCCAGCGCTGCCCTGACCGCCAAGTACACTCCCAAAAGAAACGAATTCAACCGCAAGCAGACCGAGATGCAGTCGCTTCGCGACCAGTTGAAGAGGGGCCAGGCCACCATGAGCGCCGACGCCCGAGACCGCCTGAATCAGGCCATCGACGCCAGGAATAAGGAACTCCAGCGCCTCGGAGAGGATAGCCAGTCGGCGCTTGAAGAGGAAGAGGGCGCCATGATGCAGCAACTGGGCGACAAGCTGATGGAAGTGGTTCGCGACTACGCGTCCCGCAATGGGTATGCGGTGGTCTTCGACGTCAGCATGCCCAACGGCCCGGTACTTTGGGCTTCCCCGTCCGTCGATATCACCAACGATATTGTCAAACTATACGATCGGGCCCACCCGGCCGCCGCGACTCCGGGGGCAGTGCCTCCGCAGAAGAAATAGCCCTAACGGGCCCCACCTGACGGGGACAGCGGGCTCGGCTGATCGGAGGTATAATTCTGTCAGGGAGTATGAGGCCCATGCGAATCGGCGCCGGTTTCTATCTCGTCTTATGCTTCGCGATGGGTCTGTCCGCCCAGACTCGCGGCGGTGGTAGCGTGGTCCACCCCGGCGGCGGAGCAGGCACTCCCGGAGTGACTCGGACGCTCGGCAGCGTGGTCAACCCGGCACAGGGTGGTATCCGCGTGCCTGGCGCCGGCAGCCGGGGAACCGGGATTTCCCGCACTACCGCTGTGTATGCATATCCCGTCTATATCGGGGGCTACTACACCACTCCCTACATCTCTCAATCGGACGATTCGGCNNTCCAACCCGGACGTTGCCGGCCGCGGGCAACCGGCGGATCAAGACACCGGCGTAACCGAACCCAGTCATTACCTGATCGCTCTCAAGGACCACACCATTTACGCGGCCTCGGCCTATTGGGTGGACGGCGATACGCTGCATTATTTCACTGCCGGCAATGTTCACAACCAGGCATCGCTGGCGCTAGTGGACCGCGAATTCACCCAACGCCTCAACAAAGAGGCCGGCGTGGAAGTAAAACTCCCGGCGCCCGCGAAGTAGGCTGCGGTTTGTTCGGAGCCGCGACCGTGAGGATAATGCCGCATACTTTTTGATAGGAGCCTGTCTGCAAGAATAGTGGGGCAGCNNCGGGACACGAGCACTCGTCGACGGCGCCAAGAGCCGCCTGGAAAGGCGGCTGCAGGCAGGATTGCCTGCCCCACAACAAATGCAGAATCCCAGTTGTGGGAAAAGTATGCGGCATTAACCGTGAGGAAGCGTTACGCGCTTCATTCCCATTCGATTGTGCCCGGCGGCTTGTGCGTCAAATCATAGAAGACACCCGCCACACCCGCCACGTCCGAAATCTCGCGGCACATCCGGCGCAATAATCCGTCATCCATGAGCACCGATTGCGCCGTCAT
>PLRZ01000449.1:8746-9285 GCA_003164075.1 Bryobacterales bacterium
CAGCCGATTGGTCAGCTCCGTGGCCCGCCCCGTATCCAGCGCGTCGATGGCCAGCACCGGCGCGTAACTGCGCGAGTCGCCCTGCACTCCCACCGACCGCACCGGGATGACGTAGCCTTCCGCGCCGGCCTGAACCTCCGCATCTGCCGCCGAGCACAAACAACGGATCGCGAGGCCCGGACCGGGGAACGGGTGACGGTCCAGCAACTCCGCCGGCAAGCCCAATTCGCGGCCGATCTCGCGAACTTCATCTTTGTAAAAAGATCGCAGCGGCTCCACGATCCGGCCGCTCGCAATCAGCTTTTGGATCCCCGCCACGCGGTTGTGGTGCGTCTTGATGAGCGCCGCCTTGGCCGTGCCGCCCGATTCGATGGTGTCCGGGTAGATGGTGCCCTGCCCCAGCATCCAGTCGTGGCCCAGCAAGCCTTCGCGCTCGATCACGCGCTCCTGCACGCGCACAAACTCTTCCCCGATGATGTGCCGCTTCTCTTCCGGATCGGTGACGCCGGCCAGCGCGCCCAGAAATTCGTCCGCGGCAT
>PLRZ01000449.1:9379-9984 GCA_003164075.1 Bryobacterales bacterium
TCCGGCACGCAGCCGCACACCCGCAGGACGAAGTTCGCCAGATATTCCAACCCGCGCGCCGTGTGGACCACCTCAGGGTGAAACTGCACTCCGTAGAGGCGCCGCGCGGGGTCGGCAATGGCCGCGATGCCGCAGGTGTCCGTGCGGCCGGCCACGGCGAAACCGTCAGGCACATGCCCTACCAGGTCGCGATGGCTCATCCAGATTTGCTGGCGGCCGCTCAACCCGGCGAACATCGGGTCGGACCTGTCGTCCAGTTCCAGGGTCGCCATTCCGTACTCGCCCTTCTCGCCGCGGCGCACCTCGCCGCCCAGCAGGTGGGCCATGATCTGCTGGCCGTAGCAGATGCCCAGCACCGCCTGGCCGCTGGAGAAAATGGCGGGGTCCACCGTGGGGCTGCCGGGATCGTAAACGCTGCTCGGTCCGCCGGAGATAATCAGTCCCTTGGCGGTACCGAGTTCCGCCGCGGGTGTCTCACTGGCGCGCACCTCGGCATACACGCCGAGGTCTCTGACCTTGCGGGCTTCCAGGTGACAATACTGTCCCCCCGCGTCGAGGACAATGATTTGCGGATTGGGGTTCAAGTAACGATGGTAGCAGGGCGG
>PLRZ01000028.1 GCA_003164075.1 Bryobacterales bacterium
CTTGACAATGGGGTCCACTTTATACCAATAAGAAGTATGGTTTCACGGATGTGTTCGGTGACCACCCACAGGTCGACGTGGAGCATATTATTCCGCGTTCTCGGTCGCTCGACGATTCGTATGTCAACAAGACATTGGCGTACCGTTCGGCGAACGCGGAAAAGGGCAACCGGACACCACGCGAATGGCTCTTCGAGTCTGATCAGGAACAGTATGAGCAGATGATCCGCGTGGTGAAGCAGTTTGATCCGCGGTTCGAGGTAGGCAAAAAGCTCAGGCGTTTCTCCATGGAACTGTCGGACCCGGACTCGCTGTTGAGGGAATTCACGGAGCGCCAATTGCAGGACACGCGTTATGCGTCCAAGCTGGCGTGCCGCTACCTCGGCGTCCTGTACGGCGGGACCATCGACGCCTCCGGCAAACGGCGCGTGTTCGCCAGCGCTGGGCAGGTCACTGCGAAACTTCGCCGCGCATGGGACCTGGACCGCATTCTGTCTCCGGACAAACCGGAGAAATGCCGCGACGATCACCGGCATCACGCGATCGACGCGCTCACTGTAGCGCTCTCTTCGACTACCCTGATCAGAGAACTAGCCAGAGCCGCTGGCGAAGCCGACCGGCTGTTCCGGCGGAAGATCATATTACCGGTTCCGTGGGTTGGCTTCGGGGAGCAAACTCGCAGTGCGGTGGAGCGGATTCAGCCGTCGCATCGTCCTATGCGGAAGCTTGCCGGTCCCCTACATGAGGAGACCTTCTACAGTCGGCCCCGGAAGGAGGCGGTGGGCACGGATAAGAAGGGCAATCCGATTAAGAAAGAGTTCGTTCACTACCGCGTCCCGGTCACGTCTCTGGCCTCCGCGAAGGACTTCGAGTCGATTGTGGACTCCCACGTGCGTGCCGCCGTGAAGGAGAAGGCGGCTCAATTGGGTGGTGGCGGCAACAAGTTCGAGAAGAACTGGCCGGCGTTGGTAACGAGAAAAGGGCAGACCGTTCCGATTAGGCGGGTGCGCATCCGCAAAGTGCAGAGCGTCGTCTCGATCGGCAAGGATGAGAGAAAGCGATTTGTGGTCCCCGGGTCCAACCACCATGCGGAGATCCTGAAGGAGTTGGACGCGAACGGTCGAGTCAAGCGCTATCTTTGCGAAACTGTCACGATGCTGAAAGCATTGGAGCGGAAGCGGCAGGGCGTACCTGTCGTAAGCCGCGATCACGGCCCAGGGTACAAGTTCCATTGCACGTTGAGCGAGGGGGACTTGGTCGAAGCCCGGGGTCCTGGCGACGAAGCACTGCGAATTTGGAAGGTTCGCACGGTACGGGATAGTCAGCAACTCGCGCTCACGCCCGCTCTCGACGCTCGTCCGAAAGCCGACGTCCAAAAAGATGGAATGTGGTCTCCTCGCGTGAATTCGCTATTTCTCGGCGGCGCTCGTAAAGTATTGATTACCCCATTGGGAGAGGTCATTCCCGCCAATGATTGACCGCGTGCTGGATATTTCGGAGGAACCGGCGCAGCTCAGCATCCGCAACGGCTTGCTGGTGGTGAAGTCCGGGGGAGCGGAGCGGGCAGCGATCCCTTGCGAGGAACTCGCCGCCGTCGTCATTGGGCATAGGGACGTCACCCTGACGCAGTCTGTCCTTAGCGAATTGGCAAAGGCTGGGGCGCTTGTCGTGACCTGCGACGAAAAGTTCTCACCCACTGCTATGGTGCTCTCCTTGGATGGGCATCACGCCCAGGCCGAACGCTTCCGGCGGCAGGCGGCCATGCCCGGACCGCGCAGGAAGAGGTTATGGCGCTCGATTGTTCAAGCCAAGATACGGGCGCAAGCTGCCGCGCTGGAACAAACAACGCAGAGCGATGAGGGACTGCGGGCGCTTGTACCGAGGGTGCGCTCCGGTGACCCGGATAACGTGGAAGCTCGTGCCGCTCGGCGCTACTGGTCGAGGCTCTTTCCGGAGGGGCGATTTCGCCGCCGTAACGGCGAGGATGTTCGCAACACTCGTCTGAATTACGGCTATGCCGTCCTGCGGAGCGTTACGGCGCGTGCCATTTGCGGCGCCGGGCTGCATCCCAGTTTCGGCCTGTTCCACAGCAACGCGTACAATCCGTTTGCCTTGGCGGACGACTTGATGGAGCCGTTTCGCCCGCTGATAGATCTCGTCGCACATGCGGAGCAAGAAGCGGAACTGTCTCCCGAAACCAAGCGCAAGCTGATTGGCGTTATGGTCTCGCGTTATTCCGCAGACGGCGAGGAGCGAACTTTGGTCGACATTCTCTCGCGTGTAGCGCAGAGCCTTGCTCGGATCGTAATGGGCGGCCACGAGATGCTTTGGGTGCCGGAAGTCACGGCGGTTAGCGAACGCGCGGTGGACTAACGATGGCGCTTTCCAGGTACCGCATTGTGTGGATGTTCGTGATGTTCGATCTGCCGGTATTGACGAAGGACCAGCGCCGGGAGTATGCGCAGTTTCACAAGAAGCTCCAGGCAAAGGGCTTCACGATGTTGCAGTACTCGGTATACGCTAAACACCTGCCCACGGAAGAGGCGGCCGAACCGCTGAAGTCGCATGTGAAGTCCGCGCTTCCCCCGCAAGGACAGGTACGCATCATGGCTGTG
>PLRZ01000497.1:0-15848 GCA_003164075.1 Bryobacterales bacterium
AGACGATTCGCCCCACCGCGCGGCCTGATACGATAAAGATTCACCCTTGACTGACACCATTCCAGATATCCTTGCCCGTATTGTCGCCAGGAAACGCGAGGAGCTTGCACAAGGGGCGCACCGCTTGGACCAATGGGAGCGCCAGGCCGATTCGCACAGCGCCGCCCGTCGCGATTTCCGCGCGGCACTGTGCGCGCGCGTGCCGGCAGTGATCGCCGAGGTCAAGAAAGCGTCGCCCAGCAAGGGACTCCTGTGCACCGATTTCGACCCGGCGCGCATCGCCGGCGAATACCGGCGCGGCGGCGCGGCGGCCATCTCCGTGCTCACCGACGAGAGCTTCTTCCAGGGCAGCCTGGCGAACCTGGAGACCGTGCGCGCGGCCGTCGATTTGCCGGTTCTGCGCAAAGATTTTACGATTGCGAACGCGCACATCGTGGAAGCGGCGGCGCACGGCGCGGACGCCATCCTGCTGATCGCGGCCATCCTCAGCGAGCGGGAACTCCGCGACTTCCGCGAGTCCGCCGCGCGCTACGGCATGGCGGCGCTGGTCGAGGTGCACAATCGGCGTGAGCTGGACGCGGCTATCGCGTCGGGGAGCGAAATCATCGGGGTCAACAATCGTAACCTGGGCACCTTCGAAGTGACGCTCGATACTTCGTTGCGACTGGCGGAACACATGCCCGGCGGCGTGGTGCGAATCAGCGAGAGCGGAATCCACGATGCGGCCGACATCGGTCGCCTGCGCGCCGCCGGATACCACGCGTTTCTGGTGGGCGAGCATCTCATGAAGTCGGGCGACCCGGCGGCAGCGCTCCAACAACTGGTGGCGGCATGATTCTGAAAATCTGCGGGATCACCAATCAGGAGGACGCCACCGCGGCCATCGAAGCCGGGGCAACTGCCGTGGGATTCAATTTTTATGCGCGCAGCCCGCGGTACATCGCGCCCGAAAGAGCCGCCGAAATCGTTACCGCCGAGGGTGTGCGGCGCGTGGGAGTCTTCGTGAATGAGAAGCGCGAGCGGGTGGAAGAGATCGCGCGCGCGGCGCGGCTCGACGTGGCGCAATTGCACGGCGACGAGTCGCCCGCGGACTACCCCGATGTGGAGCAGGCACTCCTGCCTGCGGGGCGCCCTTTGGGCCGAAGACCGGATGCCGCCCGCGAAGAGGGTCGAGATGAGTCTCGACCCCGCAGGCAGGAGTGCCTGCGCCACGTCTGGAAAGCCCTGCGAGTGGGCGACTCGTTCGACATCGCGCTCTACCGGGATAGCCCGGCGGAAGCCTTGCTACTCGATGGACCGGCGGCTGGGTTGTACGGCGGCGCGGGGAAAAGCTTCGACTGGCGGTTGGTGCGCGAGAGCCATCGACAGATCGTGCTGGCCGGAGGGCTCGACGCCTCCAATGTCGCCGCCGCAATCGAAATGGTGAGGCCCTGGGGCGTGGACGCGTGCTCGCGCATCGAAAGCGCGCCCGGCAGGAAGGATCGCAAAAAGATGAGTGAGTTCTTGCAGGCGGCGATGGCGGCCGCGCGCGTATGACGGCGCAGCCGGACCAGGGCGGGCACTTCGGCCCTTACGGCGGCCGGTACGTGCCGGAAGTCCTGATGGCGCCCATCGAAGAGTTGGAGACGGCATACCTCGGGGCGCGCGAGGATCCGGCGTTTCAGGCGGAACTGGCGGACCTGCTGCGCAATTACGCGGGCCGTCCCACGCCGCTCTATTTCGCCAAGCGCCTCAGCGGGCAACTGGGCGGCGCGCGCATCTGGCTCAAGCGCGAAGACCTGTTGCATACCGGCGCGCACAAGATCAACAACTGCCTGGGACAAGCGTTGCTGGCGCGGCGCATGGGCAAGCGGCGCATCATCGCGGAGACCGGCGCGGGACAGCACGGCGTGGCCACGGCCACGGTCTGCGCGTTGATGGGCTTCGAATGCGTGGTCTACATGGGCGAGGAAGACATGCGCCGGCAGCGGCTCAACGTCTTCCGCATGCGCATGCTGGGCGCGAAAGTGGTGGGTGTCGCCAGCGGCAGCCGCACGCTGAAGGACGCTATCAGCGAGGCCATGCGCGACTGGGTGACCAACGTCGGAGACACGCATTACCTGCTGGGCTCGGTGCTGGGCTCGCATCCTTATCCTATGATGGTGCGCGATTTTCATAAGATTATCGGCGAAGAGGCGCGGCGCCAGATCATGGAAGCCGAAGGGCGTTTGCCCGACACCATCTTCGCCTGCGTGGGCGGCGGCTCCAACGCCATCGGAATTTTCCACGCGTTCCTGGGCGACCGCGCCGTGAAACTGGTGGGCGTCGAGGCCGGCGGACGCGGCGACGGAATCGGCCAGCACGCGGCGCGCTATCGCGGCGGCGCTCCCGGAGTGCTGCAGGGCGCGTACAGCTTCGTGCTGCAGGATGCCGACGGCCAGATCGCCCTCACGCATTCCGTCTCGGCGGGGCTGGACTATGCCATGATCGGGCCGGAACATGCCTGGCTGCACGATGAGAGCCGCGCGGAATATACCGCGGCGTCGGACAGCGAAGCGCTGGCGGCCGCGCGCCTGCTGTCGCGTACCGAAGGCATCATTCCGGCGCTCGAATCGGCCCACGCGGTGGCCGAGGCCGTGCGCCGCGCACCGTCGGAGCCCGGCGCGGTATTCCTGGTAAATGTCTCGGGACGCGGCGACAAGGATATCGACATCTACCGCGAAAATTTCAAGGAACTCGACCCCCAATGACCCGTATCGGGCGCCTCTTCGAGGATTTAAAAAAGGCCGATCGTAAGGGCCTCATCGCCTATCTGACGGTGGGCGATCCCTCGCCCGACCGCACGCCCGCGCTGGTGGAAGCGCTGGTCCGCGGCGGCGCGGACCTCATTGAACTGGGGGTGCCATTCTCCGACCCCATCGCCGATGGCCCGGTGATTCAAGCGGCCGGCGAGCGCGCCCTCAAGGCGGGTACCACACTGGCGCGGGTGCTCGAGATCGCGGCGGAGATTCGGCGGACGTCGGAAGTTCCGCTGCTGCTCTTTACGTATCTCAATCCGGTGGTACGCTACGGACTGGAGCGGCTGGCGCACGACGCAGCGGCGGCGGGCATCGATGGCTGCCTGCTCACCGACGCCTCCGTGGAAGAGGCGCAGGAGTACGTGGGCGCCATGCACCGCCATGGCCTCGACACGGTATTCCTGGCAGCGCCCACCAGCACCGAGCGGCGTCTGAAGCTGATCGCGCAATACTCCACGGGCTTCGTCTACCTGGTCTCGCGCACCGGCGTGACGGGCGAGCGCGATTCGCTCTCCAATGCGGTGGCGCCGCTGGTAGCGGCCGTCCGCGCGGTCACCGATCTGCCGCTGGCCGTGGGCTTCGGAATCTCCAAGCCCGAGCACGTGGCGGAGTTGGGACGGCAGGTGGAAGCGGTGGTGGTGGGCAGCGCCATCGTGCGGCTGATCGAGCGCAACGCCACGAACGCGTCGCTCGAGATCCAGCTCGAATCATTTGTCCGCGAATTGAAGCGCGGGTTTGGAGCGCAGGCATGACCCAGGAAGAAGCGCGCGCCAGGCTGGAGGAGTTTCGAGTGCTTATCGACAATGTGGACCAGCGCATTGTGGCGCTGTTGAACGAACGTACGCAGGTGGTGGAAGAGATCGGGCGCGTGAAGCGCGGCAGCGATCTGCCCATCTACGAGCCCAGGCGCGAGGACCAGGTATTTGCCAACGTCGCGGGCTGCAACCAGGGGCCCATGAGCGAGGATGCGCTGCGCCNNAGCGCGTGCGCATGGAAACCGGGGGTAAATAAACCGATGTTAGTGGTTATGCAGCAAGGCGCCGGGGAAGAGCAGATCGATGCGGTGATCGAGCGGCTGACGGAATTGGGCTTCGATGTGCACCGTTCCACCGGCGTGATTCACACCGTGCTCGGCGGCGTGGGCGGCAAGGAGGATTTCGACCTGGATGTCTTCGAGTTGATGGATGGCGTCAAGGAAGCGCACCGCATCAGCTCGCCCTACAAGCTGGCCAGCCGCAGTTTCAAACCCGGCGGAACGGTGGTGAAGATCCGCGATGTGGAGATCGGCGGGCAGCGGGTGGTGGTGATGGCCGGGCCGTGCAGCGTGGAGAGCCGCGACCAGATTGAGCGCTCGGCGGAGATTGTGGCCGGCGGCGGTGCGCAGGTGATTCGCGGCGGCGCGTTCAAGCCGCGCAGCTCGCCCTACTCTTTTCAGGGGCTGGGCGAAGAGGGCCTGAAGTTGCTGCGCGAGGCGGCCGACCGCCATGGACTGCTGGTGGCGAGCGAGGTGATGGACCAGACGCAGATTCCGCTGGTGGCGCAATACTCGGACATCCTGCAGGTGGGCGCGCGCAACATGCAGAACTTCACGCTTTTGCGCGAATTGGGCAAGCAGCGCAGGCCGGTGCTGCTGAAGCGCGGGATTTCGGCTACCATCGAAGAGCTGCTGCTTTCGGCGGAATACATCATGTCCGGCGGTAACTACGATGTGATCCTCTGCGAGCGCGGCATCCGGACTTTTGAAACTTACACTCGCAACACCATGGATATTTCCGCCATCCCGGTGGTGAAGAAGTTGTCGCACCTGCCGATTGTGGCCGACCCTTCGCACGGCACCGGACGGCGCGACAAGGTGCTCCCCATGGCGCGCGCCGCGGTGGCCGCCGGGGCCGATGGATTGCTGGTGGAAGTGCATCCCGACCCCGACCACGCGCTCAGCGACGGCGCGCAGTCGCTGCGGCCGGAACAATTTCAGGAAATGATGCGCCAGCTCAGACTGATCGCGCCGGCGGTGGAGAGGAGCATCTGAAGACTGTTGCTATCGTCGGGACCGGGTTGATCGGCGCCTCTTTCGGACTGGCGCTGCGCAGCGCCGGGTTCGACGGCGAAATTCTGGGAGTCAGTTCGCCGCGGGCGGTGGATAGCGCCATCGACGCCGGCGCCATCGACCGGGCGGCGCCTCTGGCCGATGCCGTGGGGCGGGCCGACCTGATTTTTCTTTCGTCCACCATCGGCCGGATCCTCGACACCGTGCGCCATCTGGATCCTCTGGTGCGGCCCGAGGCGCTGGTGACCGACGCGGGCAGCACCAAGTGCGAAATCGTCGACCTGGCGCGGCAGACTTTGCGGCGCTGCCAGTTCCTGGGCGGCCATCCGATGGCCGGAAAAGAGACGCGCGGAGCGGTATCGGCCGATGCCGGCCTGTTCCGGGGACGCACCTGGGTGCTGACGCCCGATGAGCCCGCGGAGCTGGAAACGCCCGCCGCGCGAGAGTTCCGCGGCTGGCTGGAGCGCATCGGCGCGAATGTGGAAACGCTCGATTCGGACGAGCATGACCGCGTGGTGTCGCTCACCTCGCACCTGCCGCAACTGGCGTCGACGGCGCTCGCGTCGGTGGTGGGCGATGTGCGCCGGTTGGAAGTTTCCGGCTCGGGGCTGCTCGATATGACGCGCCTGGCCGCCAGTTCGTACGATCTGTGGCGGGACATTCTGGCGACCAACTCCGGGCACATCGAGCGCGCCCTGGCCGACTATATACAGAAGCTGGAGCACATGCGCGAGAACCTTCGGACGCGGCAGCTTCAACAGGAATTCGAACGCGGCGCCGCATTGGCGGCCCGCTTACGGCGGACGGTGTAGCCGAAGGGCCGCATTCTGTCCGTCAAATTAGGATAAACTACGCATGAGGCTAGCAATAGTAACTCGACCATCGGCGGACAGTGTGTCCGAAGGTGAGCCTGCGGTCTTCCCGGCGCGGCGGTCCAGACGGTTCGCTGCACCGAATGCCGAACGTAAGGATTTCAAAATGGAACAAAAACTCAAGATCGCCGTGTTCATCGATTTTGACAACATCGAGATTGGCGTCAAGTCCACGCTGCACCGCGAATTCGACGTAGCGGCAGTGCTGGACGCGCTGAAGGAACGGGGCGAAATCGTCACCAAGTTCGCGTATGCGAACTGGGGCAGGCAGGAATCGGCCACGCGGGCGCTTTCGGAGCACGCTGTACAAATGGTACAGCGCGATCCTTCGCCGCGCGGCGACAAGAACGGCGCGGACATCAATCTGGCGCTGGATGCGCTGGAGATGGCCTTCACGCACGACCATATCAACGCCTACGCGATCGTCAGTGGCGACAGTGATTTCATCGCGCTGGTCAACAAATTGAAGCAATACGACAAGCGGATCTTCGTGGTGGGCGGCCGGGCCTTCACCAGCACGATCCTGCAGAAAAACTGCCACGAATTCGTGGCCTACGAGTCCATCATCGACGACCGCCCGCGCGGCGGCCACGGGCAACAGCAACAACAACAGCCACAACAACAACAGCCCCAGCAACAACAGCCGCAGCCGCAATCTCAGCCGCAACAGCAACAGTCGCCGCCACCGCAGCAGCAGCAATACAGCGAGCGCCCGCCGCAGCAACAGCAGCAGCGCCCGCCGCACAAGCGGGTGGCGCTCGACCTGTCGCAGTCCATGCCTCTGGTGGAGCGGGCCCTCGGGGTGCTGGAACGGCGCGAAGTCCGGCCGCAACTCGGCTTGCTGAAATCCACCATGCTGCAACTGGATTCCACGTTCAACGAAAAGGCCTACGGCGCCAGTTCGTTCACCGATTTCGTGGAGAAACTGCAGAAGTCCGATTATGTGGAAGTCACCGGCGGCGAGGGCCGCTACATGATCCGCATGAAGGGCGGCGGCGCTACTCCGGAGAAACCCGGCGCCAAGCCCGAAGAGGCCATCCCGCTGCTGCGCGACGTGCTCGAAACCCACCGTCTGGAAATCGACAACGGCGCCCCGGCGGAGGAACTGGCCGAATATGTGCATCAGGATCAGCCCGGGTTCGACTGGCGTCAATTTGGATTCCAGGAGTTCGGGGAACTGTTGAACTACGCGCAGGACAAGGGGCTGGTGCGCATCCAGGCCGACGAAGAGAAAGGTCTCATCGTCTATCTGGGCACCGAATTCCATCCCCCTGCCGCGCCGCCCGCGCCGGAACCGACGGTGGAGGAGATCGAGGAAGAAGAGGACGAGCCGCAGCCCTTGGTTCCCGGACAGCCCACGGCCACCGGCGAGATTCCGCTGCCCGAGCTTCCGCCCAAGCCGCAACGCCGTCCGCGCGCGCCGCGCAAAACGCCCGTCGAAGGACAGAAGAAGCGCACCACTTCCTCGCGTCCTCGTAAGAAGCCGCCCACGCAGTAGCATCCCGACCTGGGCAGGCGCAGGCCCTTCAACCCCAAGCCTGCCCGGGTCTTTCCTTCATGTCCCCCTCCGTTCACCGCTGGCGCAGGCTGGCCTTCGCCGCTTTTCTGCTGGCCTACTTCCTGTACTTCACTTATGACGGCCTGCGCGTCCACTTCGCCTTGGACGATCTCGGCAACATGGGCCACTACTATCGCGGCGGCCCACTGGCGCTGGCAGTTTCCCAATTCACCGTGTGGCACGGCGATTATCGCCCCATGGGCGGCCTGTTCTACGTGCCCATCCTGACTTTCGCGGGCCTCAATCCGCTGCCTTACCAGGCGGCGCTGCTGGCCATCCTGCTGGCCAACGTGTACCTGGTCTACCGTTTCGCGCTTCGGCTGGGCTGCGGCGAATTGGCCGCCGGGTTGGCCGCATTGGTGGTCAGCTATCATGCCGGCCTGCACAATCTCTACTACAATGCGGCCTTCGTCTACGATGCGCTCTGCTGTTTTTTCTACCTGGCCGCGTTCCTTTATTACCTGCGAATTCGACAGGCCGGCGGCGTGCCACGGACGCGCCAGATCGCGCTCTTTCTGGCGCTCTATCTGTGCGCCCTGAACTCCAAGGAAATGGCCGTCACGCTGCCGCTCATGATGCTGGTCTACGAGTGGATCTACCATCGTCCGGCCGCCATCAAGGCGTGGATATTCGGCCCCGCGCGCCTGGTGCTCTACGGCGCCGCGCTCGCCGCGCTCGACGTCTACGGGAAACTCTTCGGTCCGGACGCCATGGTCAACGCCGAGGCCTACCATCCGGTCTTCGCCCTGCGGCGCGTGCGCGATTTCCAGCGCCTGTCGCTGGGCGACCTGCTCTTCGGCTGGGGCTCCGGCTGGGGCGGAATCCTGCTGCTCTGGGCCGTGCTGGCCTATCTGGCGTGGCGTCGCGACCGTCCGGTGCTGCGGTTTCTCTGGTGGTTCATGCTGCTGACGCCGCTGCCCATCGAGTTCCTCATCGGGAAGAGCCAGGCCTGCCTCTACATCCCGATGATCGGCTGGGCGATCTTCGGGTCGGTGGTATTCGTCGATCTTGCCAGCGCGCTGGCCCGCGTATTGGAAGCCGAACCGTGGGGCCGGCGCCTGGGACGCGGCGGAATCGTGGCGCTGCTGACGGCCGTCGCCATTTTCTGCTGGGCGCGTCAGAATCGCCAGTACAAGCGGACGCACGCCGAGCCCGTGATGGCTGCGTTGGGCCACGAAAGCTGGGACGCGATCCAGCAATTCCGCGCGCTCAATCCGCATGTCCGCCCCGGCAGCAAAGTGGCATTTCTGGACGACCCGTTCCACAGTTGGGACATGCTTTTCCTGGCGGAACTCTGGTTCCGCGACCGCAGTGTCGACATCCATGTAGAGCGCCACGGTCCGCTGACGCCCGAGGAACTGGCCAAGGTCGATTACATCTTCACGTTCCGGAACGGGAAGCTGGTGGAGTTGAAGTAGGCGTGTCCGATTCCGGCAGGTCTGGTCCCAGGGCCGGACACGCCGGCAGAGCTTATCGCCCACCGAGGAATTTCGGTGCCTGTCCCCGAATTATTGAGGCTCGCGCAATACCTGACAAGGCCGCTCCGTCACGGTCGCTTCCCGGTGCGCGGCAGTTGCCCCATTCCGAGCCGGGACTAGAGGGCAACCCACCAGGGAGCGTTCCGAAGGGTCTGAACTCCTGATCTCGGCCGGGGATTTCGGATAGTTGGGGAAATTGACCTGAGCCAAGACGTGGCGCAGACACTCGTGTCTGCGGCGCCGAGACTCATCTCGGCGCTNNAGTGCCTGCGCCACGAAAACGGGCTCATCCCAAATTCCACGACGTCAGGAGTTCTGGAATTAGGCCCGCTGCTCGACAGGTTCGAGCGAAGGCGAGCACCGCCTGCCCCACCTGCGGGCTCACTGCAAATTCCACGACGTCAGGAGTTCTGAGGGTAGGCGAAGGTGTCACCTTATTATGCGAGACACGCGAGGGCGGCATTTCCGTGCGGCCCGTTCCACAGATAGGACGTGTTTGCTTCTGGCCCGGTTCTGGTTCCGCGACACCTCTCGATGCCGGCGTGCGGCGCGGGTGCGCTGAAGCGTGTGCCTGAATACCAGATTTTCATGTCTGAAATTCCGGCATCTCCATCGGCGATGGCCCGCTAACTCCATTCGTTTCTGCATGGCCCCCGCCGTGCAACCAGTCACCGTGAAAGGGAGTCTCCCATGAACGATCCATCAACGTATTGGTTGACCATCACCAACATCGCACTGGGGCTGGTTACTCTGATCTGCATCGGCGCCGTCGCCATCGGCGTGGTTCAGGAACTGGCCGCCAGAAGCAGGAAAAAGGCCGCGCTGTCCAAGCTGGACACTGAGGTGGCCGACCTGGTCGCCTCGTTCGGCGATGGCCATGCGTTTCACCTCCCCTCGCTCGGCATCACCATGGCCGATGGCGGTGAGGAGCTGGGGAAGAAAGAAGAGCGGTAGCCGTCATGACCTGCCCGTTCCTCAAAGAAGCACAGGTCAAGTATTGCCGGACTTCGTCCATCCGCAAGCTGATTCCTCTGGCGCAGGCGGGCCGGGCAGAAGAGCGGTGCTCCTCGGAGAGCTACTCGGATTGCCCGGTTTTCCGGCAGCAGCCCGACGCCGACGAAATGGCGGCATTTGGAACCTGCCCCTTCCTGCATGAATCGCTGATGCAGTACTGCGGCGCCGCCTCGGTAACCAAGTTCGTCCCCTACAGCGAATCGCTGCTTTCGCGCTGCGGGAACGACGACTATCGCTATTGCGAGTTGTACCTGCAAATGGCGCACCCTCTGCCGCCGGCCGAAACCGTGGATGGTCTGCAGATGCCCGAAGCGCTCGGTTACTCCGCCAACCATATGTGGCTGGACGTCAATGAAAACGGCGTTTGCCACGTGGGCATCGATGCGTTTTTGAGCCGTGCGCTGGGAGAAGTGGAACGCATCAGTTTTGTGTGGCAAAACGGTCACCATCGGCCTACCGCGGTAGTCACCGTGGCAGGCGTCGACCTGGAAATCACACTGCCATTTCCACTGCAACTTACTAACTGTAATCTCTACTTGCGCGCCGATCCGGCACGGTTGACCTCCGAACCTTATACCGGAGGCTGGCTCTTTGAAGGAGTGCCGGACGCCGGAACGCTGGACTGTCTGGCGCACGGCGAACAAGCGCAGCATTGGATGGACGGGGAAGTCAAGAAACTCAACGAATTCCTCCAGCAGTTACCCGGACCGAATGGTCCCACCGCGGCCGACGGCGGAATGTTCTCCACGGGATTGGCGCGGTATATCGAACGCGAACAGATGTTAGCTCTGTTCCACGAATTTTTCTCGCCTTACGCGAGCAGGAAATAACACCGTGACACTACGCGGAAAAATCCCGTTTCTGGCTGGATTGGCCGTCGCCCTGGGCGCGGGCTGGGTCGGCTTTCCACACGCGATCTATCGGAGCCGGCCGCAGCCGGTGGACTTCAGTCATAAAGTCCACGCGGACAAGGCCGGCGCCAAGTGCGAGGACTGCCACTCGTTCCGGGAAGACGGCACGTTCGCCGGAATTCCCACCATCGATAAGTGCGCCGGCTGCCATGCCGCTCCCATGGGCACAACCGTGGCGGAAAAGAACTTCATCGACCAGTACGTGACCCCCAACCGCGAACCGCAGTGGTCCGCGTATGCCCGCCAGCCGGAGAACGTTTCCTTCTCCCACGCCGCGCACGTGAAGCGCGCCAACATGACGTGCGAAAGCTGCCACGGGGACACCGGAACCAGCGGCACTCTGCGGCCCTACCAGGTGGACCGCATCAGTGGATATTCGCGCGACATCTGGAAGGTCCCGAACACGCCGCACGGCATGAAGATGGCGGATTGCATAGAGTGCCACCGCCAGAAGGGTCTGGAGCACAGTTGCCTGGATTGTCATAAGTAGAGGCGCTCATGAAAACCACTCGCAGAGAAATCATGTTGTTTGCAGGCGGCTCGGCCGTGGGCGTCCTGTTCACGCCGGCTCCGTGGCGCTTACTCACGGATACGGCGTTATGGTCGGAAAACTGGCCCGGCATCCCGGCGCCGGCGCGCGGCGAGATTCGCGCCAGGTACACCAATTGCTCGCTGTGCACCGCGGGATGCGCCGTCCGCGCCCGATGCGTCGGCGATCAGCCGGTGGCGCTCTCGGGAGTCGGCGGCCATCCGCTGTCGCACGGCGCCTTGTGCGCTTTCGGACTCGCCGGGCATCATCTGCCCTACATTCCTTCGCGCGTCAAACAGGGTCCGGTGAAAGAGGCCGCCGCGGCGGTTGCCGATGGCATCGCCAAATGCGGCCCCGCGGAGTACGTGGTCACCCTGGACTTGAGGCCCGCCCGTACGGCTTCGTGGACTTACCGGCGCGCCATGGCCGCGGTCAAGAACGGCCGCTATGTGACGCCCGCCGTCGATTCGTCCGTGGCCGTTGACCTCTCGAAGGCCCGCACAGTGCTCAGCTTTGGCGTCCCGGTGCTGGATGGTTGGGGCACGCCCGGAAATGCGATCGCCGCGCGTCCCGGTTTCCGTCTGATTCAGGCGGAGCCTATCGAATCGCGGACCGCCTCCATGGCGGACCAATGGTTGCGCATTCGGCCCGGGTCGGAAGACACGCTGGCGCAAGGGCTGGCCGGTCAGATTGCACATGCCGCGGCAGCCGAGGGCACGGGGCTCGCGGAACGGGAAATTGCCGCCCTCGCGGCGCAATTGGAACAGAACGGGCCGGTGCTGGTGCTGGGCTCTTCACGCCTGGAAAGCACTGGCAGGACCATCGTGTCGCGCCGTGAAACTCCGGTGCCCGCGGAATGGCAAAAGGCTGCTCCAGTGACCGATCTGGCGTCGCTGCCCGATGGCTCGGTCCGCGTCCTCATCATCGACGAATCGGCGCCGGGCGAATATCTGCCGTGGAAGGCCATCGAGAAGAAACTGGTAGCCGATAACCCTGTAGTGGTCGCGCTGGCCTGGTCGCGCGAGGGCTATGGACGGCACGCGCAGCATGTCCTGCCGGTCGGCGTGTACCCCGAAGTGGCGGGCGATATCCCGCCGGCGATCGATTCCGTGGCCGCCACGTTCCGCCTTTCCGTGCCTCTGGTGCCGGTGCCGGAAGCCTGCGTGAAGCCCGAGGAGTTCGTGGCCGCTGCTGCCGGATTGCCGGTTACCGACACGCTCCGCGAGCGCGCCGACGCCATCCACAAAGCGGCACGCGGCACCCTGTTTACGTATGCCGACACGAAATCGGTAGAGCTGAAAGACGTCAAAGCGGACGACTTCTGGAAAGCGCTCAACGCCGGCGGCTGCTGGATCGACGCGCCGGACGATAAAGCGCCCGCCGCCCGGTTGACCACCGCCGTGGCGGAGTTGCGGCCCGTCGAAGAGTCGGACCTGCCGCTGGTGGTGGTGCTCAGCCACGAACTGACGCCGGGATCGCCGATCCTTTCGAAGCTATACCAGGAGTCCAATCTGCGGCTCGGGCCCAACTGCGTGGCGCTCCATCCTTCGTGCGGCCTGGAAGATGGCGCGAAGGCGGTTTTCGAGACGTTGCTGGGCAAGTGCCCCGTCGCGGTGACGCTGGACGCGGGCATTCCGCCGGGTCTGGTGCAAGTATCGGCGTCACCCGCGGTGTTGGACCTGTGCGCCTCCGGCGCGCGCGCGAAAGTGGGGCGAGCATGATTTCCGCAAACAAACAGATTCGAGCGGCGCGGTACGGCATGACCATCGATGTCGACCGTTGCAACGGCTGCGGGGCCTGCATGGTGGCCTGCTCCGTGGAGAACAACGTTCCGCCGGCCCACGAGGGCGCGACCGACCGCAAAGGCCTCACCTGGATCCGCGTATATAAGGTGGACAACGGCGAAGAGTATCCCAATCGCCGCACGGCCTTCGTGCCGGTGATGTGCCAGCATTGCGGCAACGAAACTCCCTGCGTGCATGTCTGCCCGCAGCAGGCGGTGGATGTGGACCCGTCCACCGGCGTGGTTGGCGAGATGCCGCAACGCTGCCTGGGTTGCCGCTACTGCATGGCGGCCTGCCCGTATCACGCCCGCTACTTCAACTGGTGGGATCCGGCCTGGCCGGCGGGCATGGAGAAGACGCTGAATCCCGGAGTGACGCCGCGGATGCGCGGGGTGGTGGAGAAATGCAATCTCTGCCACGGCCGCTGGCACGCTGCCAAGGAGCAGGCGGCCGCCGCCGGCAAGCCCGATACGGAGCCGGTCAGTTATGTTCCGGCGTGCGTCGAAGCCTGCCCCACTGGCGCCATCCATTTCGGCGATTTGAACGACGCGTCCAGCGCCACCGCCAAAGAGGCGGCGGAGCCCGACAGCTTCCGTCTGCTGGAGAAACTGAATACCCAGCCGAAAATCTACTATCGGTCCAAGAAGGATTGGGTCCGTGGCATCGCCGCCGCGCCCCGTCCGGGCGGCGCCGGAAAGGAAAACTCCCGTGGATAACCCCTTGGATAACNNGATAGACATTTCATCGCGCGCGGTGCGGTGCGCTGCTCGACGCCTAAATTCCTGCTATGGATGGCCCCGTGGGCCGCGCTCTTGGTCTTCGGCCTGTACTCCGCCGCGCTGTGCCTCATCAAAGGCCTGAACCAGACCAACATGGACAACCGCTTCGCCTTCGGTCTATGGATCTTTCTCGACCTGACGGTGATCGCCCTGGGCGCCGGCGCATTCTTCACTGGCTTCCTGCTCTATATCCTGAAGCTCGACGAACTCCGGTCGGTGATCAACAGCGCGGTGGTGATCGGGCTGGTCTGCTACAGCGGCGCGGTTTGCGTGCTGGCGGTGGACGTCGGACAGCCGCTGCGGGCATGGTTCACCTTCTGGTATCCCAACGTGCACTCCATGTTGACGGAAGTCACTTTCTGCATCAGTTGCTACCTCACCGTGCTGGCCATCGAGTATGTGCCCATCGTGCTGCGCAATCGCAAACTGCGGCAGGTGCCGTCATTCCTGGTTTTCGAGTTCGAACTGCACAAACTGATCTATGTGCTGGCGGGCGTGGGCACATTTCTTTCCTTTTTCCACCAGGGCTCGCTGGGCGGGTTATACGGCGTGCTGCGCGGGCGCCCCTTCGCCTTTCGCGAGGGCCTGGCGGTATGGCCGTCCACCTTCTTCCTCTTCATTATTTCGGCCGCGGCGGTGGGACCGAGCTTCATTCTGCTGACCACCTGGCTGGTCCAGAAGATCACCCGCAAGCGGCTGGTGCGGCCTGAGGTGCTGCAGCTTTTGGGGCGGATTTCGGGGTCGCTGCTGGCGGTCTACGTGTTGGCCAAGAGCATCGACACGCTCATCTGGATTAACCGCACTTCTCCTGAAACCGGCTTCCAGGCATGGCAATACTACAGTTGGAAGCCCTTCGGCACGTGGATCCTGGTCGCCGAAATCGGCGTGTGCGGGCTGCTGCCGGCGCTGATGCTGCTGGCTCCCAAACTGCGCCGCAGAACCGGATGGCTGGTGAGCGGCGCGTTTCTGGCGTGCGCGGGCGTGGCGCTGAACCGCTTTGTGCTGACCGTGCAAACGCTGGCGCTGCCGACGCTCTCGTTCGACCGCTTCCTGTCTTACACGCCGAGCTGGCAGGAGACCGGAACGTTCCTGGCGGTGGTGGCCTACGGGGTGCTTGTGTATTCATTCTCATTCCGGTATTTCCAGCTTTTCCCGCAGGAGCGGGAGCTCAAACTGGAAGCGCGGCAAGTAGAAGAAGAACGTGAATTAGTAGGGAGGTATTAATCATGTTGCCTTGGATTTATGGATTTCACTGGAACGCCGGACACATTATCTTTCTCGGAGCGTTTTACAGCGTGCTGACGGTGGTGGTGGTGACGCTGGTCGCCGCGGCGCGCCGTTCCCGGCGGGCGTTACTCGAACACCGGGTGGAAGAGATCGGATGGCACGCGGACTTTCACGATCTGCCGGCGCAAGACCGCGTTTGCCGCCACGTGATCTCGGGCGAATTTCAGAGCCGCGAGTGTCCCCACGCCTTCGATTGCCGCGAGTGCGAAACACATGCCAAGCTGATCCAACGTCACCCTGTAGCGATGCCCGCTGAGACGGAGGAAGACCTCTTCGGTATGGCATTTCCGCTGGACCGCTTCTATCATCGCGGCCACACCTGGGCGCACCCCGAGCCCGACGGCACCGTCACGGTGGGGCTCGACGAACTGGGGCAGCGGCTGCTGGGCACGCCGGACGCGCTGGATCTGCCGCAGCCTGGCGCGCATGTGGAGGCCAACGGCACGGCGTTCCGGGTACACAAACGCGATGCCGACGTGCGCGTGCTCTCGCCGGTGGATGGCGAAGTGGTGGAGACTGGCGGAGCCGATCGTGGCTGGTATTTGAGAGTCAGGCCCACGGCCACGGGCGAGCCGGCATTTCGACATCTGTTGCGGGGCGCGGAAGTGCGGCCCTGGTTGATGCGCGAGATGGAGCGGCTGCAACTGGCGCTGATGGCGCCGGATGACGCTCCCACGCTGGCCGACGGCGGCGTGCCGGTGGCGGACATCGCGGCGAGCTATCCCAAGGCCGATTGGGACGCGGTATGCGGCGAGATGTTCCTGGAGCCGTGATACGATTGCCGGATGTCAGAACTCCTGACGTCGTGGAAT
>PLRZ01000497.1:15948-20495 GCA_003164075.1 Bryobacterales bacterium
GACCCTCTTCGCGAGCGGCATCCGGTCCGGCGAGGACATATAGTCACTCGCCGTCGCGCCGGATCACGAAATCGTCGCCGGCAGCAAGGATGGTTCCATTCGAACCTGGAAACCGCAGTGCTGACCAGTCTATTCCTCGTCGTGCTGTGCCGCCAACTTAGTAACTACCGATAAGTCCTCCAGCGTCGTGACGTCGCCGACCACGGAATTCGACGTTACGATCTCGCGCAGCAGCCGCCGCATGATCTTCCCGCTACGCGTCTTGGGTAGCGCGTCGGTGAAGCGGATCTGCTCGGGCTTGGCGAAGCTCCCAATCTCGTGCGCCACCCACTTGCGCAGTTCCTCACCCAATTCGGCCTGATTCCAGTCGCCCTTCTTCAGCGTCACGAAACAGGCCACCGATTGCCCCGTGATCTCGTGCGGCTTGCCCACCACCGCCGCCTCCGCCACCGCCGGATGCTTCACCAGCGCCGACTCCACTTCCATAGTGCTCAGCCGATGGCCGCTGACGTTCATCACGTCGTCCACCCGCCCCAGAATCCAGAAGTAGCCGTCCTCGTCGCGCCGCGCTGCATCGCCCGCCAGATAGACGCCCTCAATGCGCTCCCAGTATTGCTGTTTGTACCGTTCCGGATCGTGCCACAGGGTGCGCGCGATACTCGGCCACGGCCGCTTGATAATCAGGAAGCCTTCCTGGTTGGCCGCCACCGGATTGCCCAGTAAGTCCACGATCTCCGCCAGCACTCCCGGCATCGGCAGCGTCCCCGACCCCGGTTTCAAAGGCACCGCTCCCGGCATCGGAGCGATCATGATGGCGCCCGTTTCGGTCTGCCACCAAGTGTCCACAATGGGGCAGCGCTCTTTGCCGATGGTCCTGTAATACCACTCCCAGGCCGCCGGATTGATGGGCTCGCCCACCGAACCGAGCAGCCGCAGGCTCGACATATCGTGCGCATTGGGCCATTGGTCGCCCTGGCGGATGAAGGCGCGGATGGCCGTCGGCGAGGTATAGAAGATGTTAACGCGATACTTCTCGATCAGCCGCCAGAAGCGGTCGGGTTGCGGATAATCGGGCGCTCCCTCGTACATCATGGTGGTGGCGCCGGCCGAAAGCGGGCCGTACACAATGTAGCTGTGGCCGGTCACCCAGCCGATATCCGCGGTGCACCAATAGGTGTCGGAATCGCGCAGGTCGAAGACCCATTTCATGGTCATGTGCGCCTGCAGCAGGTAGCCGGCCGTCGAGTGCACGATGCCCTTGGGCTTGCCCGTGGTCCCCGAGGTGTACAGCACGAACAGCGGATGTTCGCTGTCGAGTTCCTCCGCCGGGCAGTCCTCCGCGACGCCTTCATCCAGCACGTGCCACCAATGGTCGCGCCCATCCTGCATGGTGACCGCCCCGCCGGTCCGCTTCAGCACGATGACGTTGCGCACGGTGGGGCAATCGGTGAGCGATTCGTCGACGGCGTCCTTGAGGCGCACTTCCTTGCCGCGGCGCCAGGCGCCATCGGCGGTAATCACTACCTGCGCTTCCAGGTCCTGTATGCGGGCTTTCAGCGCCTCCGCGGAGAAGCCGCCGAAGACCACGCTGTGGATGATGCCGAGCCGCGCGCAGGCCAGCAGCGCCACGGGCAACTCCGGCACCATCCCCATATAGATGATGGCGCGGTCGCCCGCCGCGAGGCCCCGGCCCTTCAGCACGTTGGCGAAACGGCACACCAGCCGGTGCAGTTCCTGGTAGGAAATCTGCCGCTGGTCGCCGGGCTCGCCTTCCCACAGGATGGCCACTTTGTTCTTGCGGTGGGTGGCAAGATGCCGGTCCACGCAGTTGTAGGAGACGTTGATCTTCGCGCCCACGAACCACTTGGAGAACGGCGGATGCCACTCAAACACGTGCGACCACTGGGAGAACCAGGCCAGCTCTTTTTCGGCCAGCTCGCCCCAGAATTCTTCGGGCTTCTCGGCGGCTTTCCGGTACAGCTCTCGGTAGGCTTCCAGGCCTTTCACGTGGGCGTTTCGTACAAACTCGGGACTTGGAGGGTACACAGGCTCGGGCATATAGGGAGCATGTTATCAGAAGCGGTGCGCGCCCTACAGGGCCTGCAGAAAATAGTTGAACTGCTTCTCCCGGCCGATGGTGGTATTGGCGCCGTGTCCGGGGATCACCACGGTCTCATCCGGCAGCGGCAACAGTTTGTCATGGATGGAGCGCAGGATCTGCCGCCCGTCGCCGCCCGGCAGGTCGGTGCGCCCGATGCTGTCGCGGAACAGCGTGTCGCCGGCCACCAGTTTGCGCTCCGACGGCAGCCATAGGCTGATGCTGCCCNNGCCTGGACGTCCATCATCTTTTGCAATTCGGCGTCGTTGTGGTTCATGTAGACCGGCGCGCCGGTGGCCAGTTTGAGCTTCTGGGCGCCGCCGATATGGTCGATATGGGCATGGGTGATGACGATGGCTTTCACCGTCAGGCCGTGCCGCGCCACCACGTCGAGGACCGTGGCGATATCGTCGCCGGGGTCCACCACGATGGCCTCGCGGCTCTGCTCGTCGCCAAAAACCGAACAATTGCACTGTAATATTCCAACCGGAAAGACCTCGTGGATCATGAGCCAATTGTATACTCTAGGCTATGGCTGACGTGATCTTCGTACTGATGCGGTGGTTGCACATCGCTTCCATGGCGACCTTGATCGGCGGAATGATCTTCGGCCGCCTGGTGATGACGCAAGCCGCGGAGGGACTCTCGCCGGACTCGCGCGCGAGCCTCCTCGATAGAGCCGCGCTGCTCTATCGGCCCCTGGTTTTCACGGCCATGGGCGGATTGCTGATTTCCGGCTGCTATAACATCCTCACCACTCTGGGGCATACGCCGGTGTATCACATGCTGCTGGGAATCAAGCTGCTGCTGGTGATGCACGTATTCGCGGTCGCCATTCTGATCTCCCGCCCGCACAATCCGCGGCGGGCGCGGATGATGGCCGGCGCTGCGATCTCCGGGCTGGCGATTATCGCCATTTCGGCTTATTTGCGGCATATTTTCTGATTCCCGGCGTAATGGGTTAGTGGAGCGAATGGCTCGCTGCGGGCGAATTCGCTGATTAATTAGGACGACGGGGCAAGCTTCCGATATACCCCATTTGTGGCACGCAGGGCAAGGCACTACAATGTGTCCGATGGCTGATTCGAGGATTGAGTTCGTGGAGCCGTGGTGCGATTTTCTTCCCGGTCAGGGAGACACGTTCTTGCAGGAGCTTAAGCGCGAGCTTTCGATCAGTCATCCGCTGGAGGGTCTGGGACTCGTTCCCCTCGGCCATTCCGGCGCTGCCGACGATGCGCTTTTCGAAGCGGAAGATGGCCGCGTTTTTCAAGTGCATCTAACCTTTAGCCGCCGCACAGAACAACCCCCATTGCCTCGCTGCAGGGCCTATTCAGATGCAGACGAGTGGGTGCTAGAGGTGATGCTGCCCGCAAACGAAGAGTATCGCGGCTGAAACACAATCGCGCGCACGTAGTGTTGCGCCGTTCCGGATTCCGATAAGAAGTTGTTAGCATCGGCAGAGAAACGGTGGTTTGGAGGAAACTTTTCCGGCCGGCCAGAGCCGGGCGCAGCTAGGGCATGCCGAGGTAAAGGGCTCGCTTCCCCGTCGGACAGCCTTTGGGATGCCGACCACAATTTCGCCTCGTTCGAATGTCCGCTTGACGCCAGTGAGACGGGATTACCATAGACTGAGCTATATCTACCTCCAGAGCCATGCCGCTTGCGGCACATCGTGTGATCCTGCCGCGACACGCCTGCGCCCTACCGGCGTTCACCGTGAAGGCGGTACGTCAAAGCCGATGGAAGAGCGAACGCCGTCGGCGTCCCCGCGATTGGCGTTCAAGGTAAAATGTTGTCATGCGCAACGAGTTCACCGCGATCGTCGAGCAGGACGGGCCTTGGTTCGTGGCTTATTGCGCCGAACTGCCGGGCGCGAACGGCCAAGGTAAAACAAAAGATGAATGCCTGGGGAACCTGCGCGAGGCAATTGCGCTCGTTCTGGAACACAGGCGGGAAGAATCTCTGCGGGCCTTGCCGCCTGACGCCAGGCAGGAACCCGTGATTGTTGGATGAGACGCGACGGACTTCTGCGCCACCTTCGCCGATATGGTTGTGTTTTGCGCCGCGAGGGGAAAGAACATACCCTTTGGGAGAATCCACAAACTGGTCACGCAGAAGCTGTCCCGCGACACTCCGAAATCGCCAATCTGCTCGCAAGGAAGATATGTCGCCGGCTATCAATCCCCGACCCGCCCGGCTAAACGTCATGGTTGGGGCGTGCGTCGGAATGCCGCTTGCCGGAGATGGCAGTACCCACAGCGAATCGTAAATCCCTCGACAACTGCGTACTCCCGGATCTTCTCATCAGGTGGTCCCCGAGACGGCCAACAAGCTTAGGCGGGAAATTCGCGTCAAACAGGAGTTTCAACGCGATTCGCGCCCCCGTCCCATCTGGGAAGCGTAGGCATAGACGGCGGGGAAATCGGCCTTTTCCAGGTACGGGTAATCG
>PLRZ01000352.1:0-5728 GCA_003164075.1 Bryobacterales bacterium
GCGCGGCGGATTCTGGACGCAGTTTACAGCGCGGGGTAGGTTCCACGATGCTGGATCTTGGCGAAGACCTGAGCGGTTTTCTGGCGACTCTGGGCCACCCGATTGCGCAAATGGCGCGCGAGATGATTGTGTTCGAGTTGTATCGGCGAAGCTTGGTCTCCAGTGGCAAAGCGGCTGAACTCCTGGGAATGTCCCGTCTGGAATTCATCCGGCACAGCTCGGAATTGGGCATCCCCTACTTCCGGTTCACGGAAGACGAATGGCAGGCGGAAGTCGCGGAGAGCAAGCGGGCCTGACTGCCGGTCATCTCCCGCTCATCGAGCTCACTCAGATTGGCCGCCTCGATCTGCTGCGCCAGCTTCACAACTGCATCTCGATTCCCACCGCGGTGGCCAGGGAAGTGGAGCCAACGCTGCCAATACTGCCGGACTGGGTTCTTGTCGCGAAGTTGGCTCATCCGCTCCAACCGGGCACGGTGAACTTGGCAGGAGCGAGAGGGCTTGAGCATTGTGAGCACCTGGGCCCCAGCGTTGTCGATCACCAGACACTCGTGAAATTCTGGCACGGGATGGCCCAGAGCCACCAGAAAACCGCTCAGGTCTTCGCGCCCGGGGCTTACCCCGCGCTGGCGCAACCGGCGCGGGGCGATTGTGTTCGAGTTCACAAGTCACTCCGCGTTTGTGTCGTACTCCATGGCGCCGGCCAGATTGCCTTCCGGGTCCTGGAAAAAGAGCAGGCGCCCGATGCCCGGCAGGGTGCAGATCTGCATCACGATGGCGCCGCCGTTTGCTTCCACGGCCGCGGCGGTGGCCTGGATGTCGCTCACCGAGATGGTACACTCGAAGCCCCGCAACGAAACGCCGGGCAGCAATTCGCGGCGTTGCTGCAGGGATCCCCGCAAGAGCGGCGTGTCCGCGGTGACTCCCATCTCAATCATGTAGAAGCCGGGCGGTCCCCAGGCTTGAAACTTCCAGCCGAAGACGTTCTCATAGAAGCGGCGGGCGCGTGGGAGGTCGTCGGCGTTAATGGAAAAATGAGCGACGGTGGACATGGTGGCAATTCCTTTCTCCATGGATTCTACCCGGTGCATGCTCTGCCCGAATTACGCTATCTTGCCAATAGATGTCGATTTTTCGCCTGGCCGACGACGCCTCCATCCGGATCCGCACCTTCGGAGTGACATTCCGCAACGGACAGAAAGTCCCACCCCACCAGATGGCGCCTCCGGCGGCCGGCATCTGGCATCAGTTGGTCTGCGCCATCAGAGGAGTGATAACCGTGCGGACCGGCCAGTGCGCCTGGGTGGTCCCACCCCACCGGGCCGTTTGGATGCCTGCGGGCTTCCAATACCACTTGGAGATGAGCGGCGTGGTAGCCGTGCGCATGCTGTATATCCGGCCGGGCAGGCACGGCGACAAGTCGTTGCCCCGGAACTGCTCGGTGGTGAACCTGACGCCGCTGCTGCGCGAACTGATTCTGCGGACGGTGCAACTGGGAGCGTTGGACGCCGGGATTCCCGAACAGAAGCGGCTGATCGGCGTCATTCTGGACGAGTTGAAGGTGCTGATCGCCGTGCCCCTGCAATTGCCCCTGCCGCGTGACAGCCGCGCCGCGCAATTCGCGGCACTCGCCAATCGCGATTCCGGCGGCGTCCGGCCGATGGAGACGCTCCTGCGGCAATCGGGCGCCAGCCGGCGAACCATGGAGCGGCTGTTCCGCGCCGAAACCGGCATGAGTCTGGGCCAATGGCAGCGCCGCCAGACGTTACTGCACGCGTTGCGCCGGCTGGCCGCGGGCGAGAGCGTGAGCGGCGTCGCGGGGGAACTGGGATACAACAGCCCCAGCGCCTTCATTGCCATGTTCCGCCGGGAATTGGGACAGACGCCCAAACGCTACTTCGAAGTCTGATTCACTCCGCCTTTCCTTCATTGGGTAAGTGCTGTAACAAGACCGAACCCGCGTTTCTCAGCCGGTTTCGCCGCCAGGCGCCTAGCCTCTCTATTACGTGGATGGCCCTCGATTCCGGCGCGCGTCGGATTCAGTCGTGTAGTACTGCCTCTTTTGCCGATGCCGGATTCCTGTGGTACGATCACGGATGCTCTAAATCGGCTGAGCATCATGCCCGTTCCGTGGCACGGATCCTCTCCACTTAGATCGGAAAGGAAGACAATGAGCTTTACCAAGTTGGAATTAGCGCCTCAACTCAACCCCCTATTCGAAAAATGTATCGCCGATTGTGCGAACGTGGCGCCAGGCATGAGTTCCGCCAGGGCCGTGGCGAACCTGAAAGCGGCCTGCCTGTCCGCGGCGAAGAATGAGATCAACCGCCAGGGCCGGATCTACACCTCGGAGGAACAGGCTTATATCACCAAGATCAAACGAATGCACGAGGAAGCCAAACCTCTGGCGTTTACCATGGTCGACTATGCGCAAAAACTGGCCCAGGCATGGGACGATAAGATATTCGCCGAGATGTCTCCAAAGGTCGAATTCATTGGCGAAATGGTGAAAGAAGCGCACGATGAGATGTCGGGCGCCGTGGCCCACCAGGGGTGGCGTGGAAACGTTCCATGGAAGTTCGACAAAGCCGAGCTGGCCATAGGCAAAGAGGGGCAGGCGGAGCTGTTCCAGTTGTTCAAGAGTCACCGCGATCCCATGATTGCGGCCACCGCCGACCTGAAGACCTTCGTGATCAAGCTGGAGGAATTCTACTCCCGGGGAACGAGCAGCCTCAAGGCTGCCGAGACGTGTAAGGCCCGCGCAAGGGTGGATGCCGGGGGATTCATCAAGGAAGTCAATACGCTTGGTGAAAAGGCCAAAAAGGCCGAGCAAGACGTTGACTCCAAAGTCAAAACAGAGACGAATTACCTGCAGAAGTTCATCGTGCTTTGTAACACGAAAAAAACCAAGCTCGACCCGAATGAACTTAAGGTCGCCGAGGGTAACCAAACCAAGAACGAGATTTGGATCAAGAACACCAAAACGACAACTAAGACGCTCGAAGTCGAGCGGGGGAATGTTGCGCTCAGAGTCAATAAGTCCGTTGCTCCAGGTCAGCTTGGCGCAATGAACACCAAGCTGGGTGAAATCGCTACTTCCTTGCAGAATGCCCGCAAAGACGTCGAGCAACTCGCCGCCCTTCTGGAGATTCACAAGAAGAAACTCACTGAGGCCAGGAACCGCAAGTAGGAGAACGCTCAGGCGCCGCTCACAGGTTCGGCGAAGAGGAGATCGAACGCGGACAACTTTCCCAAGGACGAGCACGTGCCACGTGCCTGGCGAAGTACCACTGGCCGGACAACGTGCGCGAGCTGGGGGATTTGTTCGAGTGAATCGGTATCCTGAGTCCGCGGGTGCGGATCGATGCGCGCCATATTCCGCTGAGGCCGGGCTTCAGAGTACTTTGGCCGGTCGAGATCGGAGATTAGCCCAACCCCTGTCGGGCGCCATCCCAGCCGTTGCTGCGTCAGCGCGCTGGAAGCCGGAGCGTCCATGCCAGCGAAGAACGCGAGCCAGCCGAAGTGCCCTGCTGCCTCTTCGGGGGACTTGGCGACGACCGGTATCTTCAGGCTCCGGCCGATTGCTTCCGCGATCTCCCGAAGGACGCGCATCAATAGTCGCGGCCCTCATACATGGATTCGCGGCTGACAGCGTAGTCGGAGAGAGGAGGAGTAACACGGTGATTTGCGGACCACGCCTCAAACGCGGCTGCCCTTTGTTCCGGCGATGACGTATTTGGCGCCGCCGGTAGTACGGCACCTTCCACCATGAAGAGCAGGCATTGTTCCACGGTCATCCCGCTGACCCGCGCCTGGGCCAGGAGTCCAGCCTCAACGTCGGGTTTGAATGTGAGAGTAACGGCCATGACGGCCCCTATTCTTCAAGTGTACGCCCGCGTTCCCCGGTAGGGGAAGCTGCCGGTAATTGAACCGCTCGATCCCCTTACTCCCGCGACAATAGATACACCGCCACTTCCGCCATCAAATTCGGCAGCGTCCGCACTTTCCTGCTCCCCGCCAGAAAGTACCGCCGCTCCACTTTCATCCCCTCCAGCGCCGCCAGATTTTCGAAATCGCGCACCGTCAGAAAGTGAATATTCGGCGACTCGTACCATTCATACGGAAACAACCGCGTGCGCGGCGCGCCGCCGCTGGTCAGCATCGAGAACCGCACCCGCCAGTGGCCGAAATTCGGAAATGCCACGATGCCCCGCCGTCCCACGCGCAGCATCTCGCGCAGCACCTCGCGCGGATGGCGCGTCTCCTGCAACGTCTGGCTCAGAATCACGTAGTCGAAGGCGTGGTCCGGATAATCGGCCAGCCCGGCATCGATATCGCTCTGAAAAACCGAGACGCCGCGGGCGATGGCACGCTGCACTTTGGCGCCGGAAATCTCCACGCCGCGCGCATCCACACCCTTCGTCTGCGCCAGCCATTCCAGCAATTCGCCTTCGCCGCAGCCCAGGTCGAGCACCTTGGTCCGCGCTTCCACGATATCGCCGATGATGGCATAGTCGCTGCGGCCCAGCAACTCGCTGACGAAGGCCTTCTTCTTGCCGGTCGGTTTGCCGATTTGGGCGCTCATGCCAGTTTCTCGAACGTGCTGGCCAGAAAACCGCGCACCAGGCTGGCTTGCTCCGCCACGTCCACCAGGAAGGAATCGTGCCCATAGTTGGACTGCAGTTCCACATACGCCACGTCGCAATTGCGCGACCGCAACGCGCGCACCAGCTCCTGCGACTGGTAACTGGGGTAGAGCCAGTCGGAACTGAAGCTGATTACCAGAAAGCGCGCCTCCACCGCCTCCAGCGCCCCGGCCAGGGACCGCTGGCCGTTGGTCAGATCGAAATAGTCCATCGCTTTGGTGATGTACAGGTACGAATTGGCGTCGAACCGGCCGACAAACTGGCTGCCGCGATAACGCAGGTAGTTCTCCACTTCGAAATCCACTTCGAAATCGAAGCCGAAGGCCTCTTTGCCGCGCAGACGGCGGCCGAATTTCTCGCGCATGGAGTCGTCGCTCATGTAGGTGATGTGGCCCACCATGCGCGCCACCGCCAGTCCGCGGCCGGGCAATTCCTTGCCGTAGTAGTTGCCGGAATTCCAATTGGGGTCGGCCATGATGGCCTGGCGCCCCACTTCATTGAAGGCGATCTGCTGCGCGCTGTGCCGTGTGGTAGCGGCGATGGGGATGGCGGACACCACGCGGCGGGGATATGCCACGGCCCATTCGAGCGCCTGCATGCCACCCATGGAACCGCCGGTAACTGCCAGCAGCCGTTCGATGCCCAGCGCGTCCAGCAGCATGCGCTGCAGCCGCACCATGTCGCCGACGGTGATCACCGGGAAGGACATGCCGTAAGGGCAGCCGGTGGCGGGATTGACGGACGAAGGGCCGGTGGTCCCGCGGCAGCCACCCAGCACATTGGAACAAATTACGAAGTACCGGTTGGTGTCGAAAGCCTTTCCGGGCCCGATCATGTTGTCCCACCATCCCGGCTGGCCCGTTTCGGGGCTGATTCCGGCCGCGTGAGCGTCACCGGAAAAAGCATGTAAGACCAGAATTGCGTTGGACCTGGCGGCATTCAATTCGCCATAGGACTCGTAGGTCACCTCCACCGGGGCGAGTGTGGCGCCGTTATCGAGAGACAGGGAATCGAAGCCCAGAGTGTTCGCCGTTACGATCATGCGGGGGAGTTTCCATGATAGCAGGCGGGGCGGGAACCAGC
>PLRZ01000352.1:5752-11638 GCA_003164075.1 Bryobacterales bacterium
AGCGGGATGATACCTTCTACCGGGTGTAGTGCGGCGCGGCCGGCCATCGGTTTGCCACACCGCAATACGTCCGGTCTCGGACAGTGAGGGTGCTCGTATGCGTGCTGTCTATAAGTTCGCGGCGCCGATGCCGGCCGTCTGCCCCGCACTGGCGGGCGATGTGGCAGTGTGCGTGACCATCGCCGCACCCATGCTGTACCATCCGTGGAGCGTTGCGCCAGTGTGGGCGGCCGCCGGCCCTACGCCGCGATTTCCGAACGCCGACGCCATCCTCCACGATGCCTGTTCGCTCTCCCGCACCCAACCGTTCGACCGGGGGTTCTATTCCAATATCAGAACTTCCGATGTCGTGGAATTTGCAGTGAGCCCGCAGGTGGGGCAGGCGGTGCTCGCCTTCGCTCGATCCGATCCGAGCAGCGGGCCTAGTTCAGCGCGGGCGGGCAGGCGGCACCGCCTGCCCCACCTGCGAAGCTCTCGCCATCGAAAGAAATGGCTCTGCCCATTTTCCCCGCCAGGCAGAAAGTGCAGGGCGACATCAGGAGTTCTGAATATGTACGCGGCCATCGTCGGGAAGGGTGGCCCGCGGTACGGAAGGCCGGCAGAGGACGGCGCGGGTCTTCTCAAGGGCGCACCGGCGGCCCGTACTGCGCGGGTGGACACCCAGGCACCGCCGATCGGGGAGCGGAAACCGTGACGAGGATGAACTCGCTCGCTGCGCGGGCCTTCCTGTTTTCGTTCTTTCCGGTGTGCGTGGTGCTGGCCCTCAGTTTCTTCGCGTTGACGGCGGCAATGGAGCGGCACATTCGCAATGGGCTGCGCGAATCCATCCAAAAATCGGAAGCGGTGCTACAAGGCGCACACCGGGAGTCGACGCTGCGGATCGAGCGGTTCGCGGCCGGTATGGCGCGGAACGCGGGGTTGAAATCCACCATCGAACTGGCGCACGAAAAGTCGACAGGTGCTCCAGGCGAAGCGCTCTCCCGCCGCACCATTGAAGGACAACTGCGCGAGATTCATCAGTTGGTGGGTTACGATGTGCTGGCAGTCACGGACGCGAAAGGGCAAACCATCGCGGCGGTGGAGTTTCGCGGTGGAGCGGCGCACTCGCCGGAATGGATGCCGGCCTTTTCGGGGCAGCCCTCGCTCATGGAGTTTGAAGGCGCGCTCTATGAGCTTTCCACCGTTCCCGTGACGATTGAAGGCGGCGAAAAGATTGGCGAGTTGAAACTGGGAAGCCAGTTCGACATCGGACGCTACCAGGTGGGCGGCGACGCGGTATTGATGCGCGATGGCCACATTCTGCGCGCCACATTCGGCGCCAGCGAGTGGCCCACGTTAGAGGCGCGGCTGGGCGGGCGTTGTACGGAGCCGATTGCGGAATGCGAGATCGATTGGGGCGGCGGGACGCTCCTGGTGCTGGCGGTACACGAGGCGGGGATCGGCGCGGGTTACCAGTTGCTGGAATTCCGCTCGCTGACTCAGGCCGTGCGCGAGTTTAGCGCGGGGTTCGCCGCCGTGCTGCTGGAAGTCGGGGCCGGCGGCGTGCTGCTAGCGCTGTTTTTCACGCTGCTGACGTCGCGATCGGTATCCGAGCCGCTCCGCGAGCTGGTCACGCAATTGCGCCGGGGCGAACGCGCCAGCCAGATTCCGGAAGCGGTGACGGTGGAGCGGGCGGCGGGCGAGATTCACGTGTTGGCGGACGCCTTCAATCGCACGGCGGCGGCGGCGCAGCGGTCGTGGGATGAGCTGCAGGGCGCCAAACTGGCCGCCGAATCGGCCAACCGGGCGAAGACCGAATTCATCGCCAACATGAGCCACGAACTGCGCACGCCGATGAATGGGGTGATCGGCATGACCGACCTGCTGCTGGCTACGGAACTGGACGACGAGCAGCGCGAGTACGCCTCCACGGTGCGGGAATCGGCGAACGGCCTCATGGCCATCATTAACGACATTCTGGATTTCTCGCGCATCGATGCCGGCAAGATGAGCATCCGGACGGCGCCCTGCGATCTGCGCAAAACCATATCGGAGGTCACCACCCTGCTGGCCGTGCGGGCCGCGGGCAAGGGTTTGCGGCTCTCGGTGATGTATCCTGCCAGCGTCCCCAGCCGGGTGGTGGGCGACGCCATGCGCATCCGGCAGGTGGCGATGAACCTGGTAGGCAATGCCATCAAGTTCACCGAGACGGGCAGCGTGGAGATCCGGGTGGATTGCCACAGGACTGCCGGGACGGATGCCATCTTCACGTTAGCGGTGACGGACACCGGGATCGGAATCCCGACTGACAAGCTGGGCGCCATCTTCGAGAAATTCACGCAAGTGGACGGGTCCACGTCGCGGAGTTATGGCGGCACGGGATTGGGATTGACCATCGTGAAGCAGTTGATGGAACTGATGGGCGGGACGGTGAGCGTGGAGAGCCGGTTGGGTGAAGGCTCGAAGTTTCGGGTAATGCTGCCCCTGACTCTGGACGGCGCCGGCGTATCGGCCGCGGCCGAAGGCGCCAGGGCCGGCGCGGGGGCGGCACGGTGAAGACGCGGCGCCGCGCGGCCTGGGAAAATGGCGAGAAATCCGAGGTGGGGCAGGNNCAGGAATCAAGAACTTACGAGCAGTCTCCGGAGAGCGGTCAGGCGACGATACGTCTGCGCCCCGCGCGGACGCTTGCTTTAGCTGAAAGCTTATAATGCGAGCGTGATGACTCGGCGAGAGGCTGCGGCGGTGCTTGTGGGCGCGCGGGCGCTGGCCGGACCGCGCAAGAGGCTCGCACAAGTCATCGGCGATATCCCGGGTGCGGCGCTGCTGGTGGATGTGCGCTCGCGGCGGCTGATCGCGGTGCATGCACCGGACCTCGCGGGCGCGCTGCTCGTGCCGCCGGGGTCGGCCATCAAACCGTTTACCGTCGAGGCGCTTTTGCAGGGCGGCAAGGTCAGGGCCGATGACAAGTTTGCCTGTCCGGGCACGCTCGCCATCGGCGGCCGGGCTTTCAATTGCTCGCATCCACCGGTGGTCGCGCCGATGGATGTGCCGACGGCGCTGGCGTACTCCTGCAATTGCTTCGTGGCGCACTACGCGGAACGGTTCGCGCCGGGGGAATTGGCGGCGTACCTGGTTCGCTGCGGGCTGGCGTCGCGCACCGGATGGCTCGGCGATGGGGAAGGCTCGGGACGCATCGAACGGGCCACGGGGCGCGAGGCGCAACAACTGCAGGCCATCGGCGAGGGCGGCGTGCTGGTGACGGCGGCGGAAATGGCGTTGGCTTATCGACGGCTGGCGATGTCGGCGGCCGATGCGATCCGCGGCGGGCTGGAAGCGGCGGTGGAATTCGGGACGGCGCAACGTGCGCGCGTGGCCGGTATTCGCGTCGCGGGCAAGACGGGGAGCGTGCGCGCCGAAGATGGCGCGATGGTCGCGTGGTTCTGCGGATTCGCGCCCAGCCGCGCGCCCTCGGCAGTGGTCACGGTGATGCTGCAGGGGCGGTCGGGTGGCGCGGATGCGGCTCCCGTGGCGGGGCGGATTCTGGAAGCGCACCTCGCGGGGGAGTTGTGAGAATGCCGCTGCTGGCGCTGCTTTTGGCGCCGGCCATCCACGGGCAGACGGTGCTCCAGGTGCGCCCGCAACCGGGCGTCAACGGGACCACCATCGGCGTGCCGCTGGAAAAATACGTGGCGGCAGTGCTGGCGGGCGAAGGCAGCGTGCTGCGATCGGACGAGGCGCTGAAAGCGTTGGCGGTGGCGGCGCGCACGTTCGGCGTGTACGGACGCGGGCGGCATGCCTCGGAGGGTTACGATCTTTGCGGCACCACGCATTGCCAGCGGGTGGATTTTGCGGGGGTCACGCCGCGCCTGGAAGCGGCGGCGGCGGCCACGGCGGGCGAGCTGCTGTGGTCGGCGGGGAAACCGGCCTTCGCGCTGTACTCACGGGATTGCGGCGGGGTCACCGAAGACGTGTCGGCAGTGTGGTCCGAGATTTCGGCGACATACTTGCGAAGGCAGACGGATCCATACTGCGTCCGGGCGGGGGCCGGGACGTGGGAGTGGCGAGCGAAGGCGGCGGATTTGCAGGCGGCGCTGAGCGAGTCGCAATTGCGCGCGCCGCGGACCATCGAGCGGGTGACGATTTCGGGGCGAACGGAATCGGGGCGTGCGCGCGAGTTGACGCTGGCGGGCGGCGGCGAGGCGGTGCGCATCAGCGCCACGGCGTTCCGGTTTGCGGTGGGGCGCGCGCTGGGGTGGAACACGGTGCGCAGCGACCGGTACGAAGTCGCGGGCCTGGAGTTTCGCGGGACGGGCGCGGGACACGGGGTGGGGCTGTGCCAGCGCGGCGCCGACCGGATGGGCGTGGAGGGCCGACGGTACCGCGAGATTCTGGCGTTTTATTATCCGGGGACAGCGGTGGGATTGACCGGCCGCGGGATTCCGTGGACGCGGCTGGGCGGGGAGAACGTCACGCTTTTCACGACGCACCCGGATCGCGACGGCGCGGTGCTTGCGCAGGCCGAGAAGCAGTTGCGTGAACTGGGGCAGCGCACCGGTTTGCCGGCGCCGCGGGGCATTGAAATCCGCATGTATCCCGACGTGGAGACTTTTCGCAATGCCACGGGCGAGCCGGGATGGGTGGCCGCGCACACGGTGGGGGTCCACATCCACTTGCAGACGGTGGGCGCGTTGCGCCATGAATTGCTGCACGTGCTGGTGGAAGCGCGGGCGGCGGTAGGGTTGCCGGTCTGGTTTCGCGAAGGGCTGGTAGGATACCTGGAAGACCCGGGCGCGGCGAGAGGAGCGGGGTCACCTCCCGCGGATGCCGACCTGCGACAGACGATGGACGCGCAGCGGGCGCGTCGCGCGTATGGCGAGGCTGCGGCGAGCGTGGCGGCTTTGGTCGGTCGCTATGGGGAGCCCGCGGTGTTGAGTTGGGTGGTGAGCGGATTGCCGCGCGAGGTGGGAAGGTAGGTCACAGCGCGGCTTCGGGGCAAGCGGTCCAGGGGTCAGCACGGGCGCCGCGTCGAGGCGCGGTCCATGAGAGCAACTGACTGCAACGAGCGATTTGGGCCGGTAACGGTGGAGGGCTGTTGGCTTTTGGCTATTAGCTTTTGGCTCCCCTGGCACGTCTTGCGCGCCTGGGGGTGCTTGCACGGTTTCGGGAAGCATGTCTCTGAACGACCGCTCCCTCGCGAGGTGCCCTATGGGCCCGGCTCGGTAAACACTCACCGGCACGGAAACGCCATTCTGAGCCGCGCGCGCCAGCAAGCGGTTCTTAGGAGCTGTTAGCCAAGATCCCATTGCCGGCCAGAACGCGCGCGTACGATGCGGCCGGTGGCCCGGAGTTTGTCGAAATCGCGGCGATTCCGGATAGGCATTTGGAGCTATTGCGGCACGGTCTATAATTGCAATTACAGAGGACAAACAGGTTGGCTGCCGCTTCGGTTTCCATACCTTCGGAGCGCGTGCCGTGGTACTTGTGGAGCGTTGCGCCTAGGCCGGGCGCCTCGATCCCGAGCCCGATGCGAGCGGCGGATTTACACCGCAGTTGCCTGTGGCGCCGGCGGGCGTTCGGCGACGTGGCGCACGACGCGTCCACTGCTGGCTGAAGCGGATTACAATCGCAGTGTGGCGCCGCTTCCCGGAGACTACCGCATGGTTTGGATCGCGGCGGGGAGACGCCATTGCACGCCGAACGGCCGTATCCGTTCCGCTATCGCGTGGAAGACGGCGCAGGCAGGCCTATGAGATGGAGTCAAATATGGGGATGCTGGGACACGCCGCGTTGGTGCGCTCCGACAGGAGCGTGTTCGCACTCACGCAACCCGAAAATCCGCACGCCGGCCATATGACGATGGCCTCCGGACCGCCCGCCGAGGCGTCCAGGTGACGCGCGGCGGCGGCG
>PLRZ01000587.1 GCA_003164075.1 Bryobacterales bacterium
AAAAGCCCTTTTTTATTGGTCTTATCTGTGTTCACCGGTGTTTATCGGTGGCCAATAATGTCTTTGCCCGGACTCGAAGAGATCACTCTCATTCCACGACCTCAGGAGTCCAGAGTCTCGACCCAGCAGGCAGGAGTGCCTGCGCCACGAAAACGGGCTCATCCCAAATTCCACGACATCAGGAGTTCTAGAGGTGGAATGCCTCAGCCCATTTTCCCAACGCCGCCCGAAATTGCGGGGCGACATCGGCCTACTCCACAAAGCCCAGCTTCCTAAGCGTCGCGGCAGGCTCGGGCTCGTCGAATTTCGTGAGCGATGCCTTGCGACGGCCGTTCTGTAGCGCTACGCCGTAGGGGTACGAAGTAAACCCGAATACTTTCTTGAGGCGATCGAAATCCTCAGTGACTGCGCCGTTCAGGCCGGTCGTCTGCATGAACTGCGCGGCATATTCAGGCAGCTCCACGGGGATGGCCACCACCCGCGTGGCGCCCCAGTGAAGCTGCGCCATGCGCTTCGAGACATCGAAGCAGTGCGTGCACTGCGGATCGAAAAAGAAGAGGAAAATCCTGCCCGATTCGAGCGAATACGGATGTCCATCCACAGTGATGGTGGCCGGCGCGCGCGTGCCGCTCTGCCGGGTGATCTCGACGCCGTAGGAAACCAGCGCGAAAACCACCACCGCTCCCAGAACCAGCACGGCGCTGCGCAGACTCTCCGGCGGTTTGGACCAGAAACCCGCCAGCACCGCCAGCAGCAACATCGCGCCATCGCCGATGAAGAAGGCCGGACCCACCACGCGCTTTACCCAGGGGAAGCAACTGCAGTCGGCGCCGCGCAGAGCGCTGTAGTTGAGGGCGAAGTAGAGCAGGAAGGCGGCCAGCAGCAGACCCGTGAGGATAGCGCCCCAGCGGCGGAAGCGCGGCACCAGAATCAGTACGCCGGCCAGCGTCTCGACGATCCCGAAGGCTACCGCGACGGAAAGGCTGAGCGATTCGGGAACCCGCGCCTCTACCATGCGCATAGCGGCTGCCGGAGCGTCGGTGATTTTCCAGAGTCCGGAAATGAGAAACAGGCAGGCAAGCAGAAAGGCGGCAATCCAACCGATGGCGGTTTTCCAGCCGGGCAGCTCCAGTGGCGAAAGGCCCTGTCGCGGCTGTGCCATACTGTCGTTCATGGCCTTTATTGTAGCCGTTCGGATGGCTTCGATTGTGCTACTGGCCGCGCCAGCCGGCAACGAACTGATGGATGAAGTCCACCAGATTCCCGCTGGCGACTGGAAGTACGTGGAAGTCGCGCTGCACCAAAAGCCGGCCCGGATCGCCGCCAGTTACGAGGTATTGAGCGGCTCGGGGAAGGTGCGAATGGCGCTGATGCTGCGCGAGGACCTGGAACGCATGAGCGCCGATCTGCCCGGCAGCATTTTGCTGACGCCCGAGGGACGGCGCGGCTTCTTTGCCGACGGAGTGAGGCGGCGCGGCGATTACGTGGTGGTGCTCGACAACCAGGACGGACGAGAGGCCGCCACCGTGCGGCTGCGCGTTGGACTGGATTCCGGCGCCGGCAAAGGGGCCGAAGTGGGCCGCCTGACGCCACAGCGGCAAGTTACGGTAGTGGCCATCAGTTGCGTGGCGTTTCTCGGGATTGTGGGCTTCTCGGCGCGGCGCCTGCTACGGGCCATGAAGTCCTGACCTTCAGAACTCCTGATGTCGCCCCGCAATCTTTGCCTGGCGGAGAAAATGGGCTGAGCCATTCCTTTCGATGGCGAGAGCTTCGCAGGTGGGGCAGGCGAGCACCGCCTGCCGCCCGCGCTGAATTAGGGAGGCCGCTGCTCGAATAGGATCGAGCGAAGGCGAGCAGCGCCTGCCCCACCTGCGGGCTCACTGCAAATTCCACGACCTCAGGAGTCCTGACCTTCCCTACTGAATCGGCAACGGCAGAATATTGCCGTTCACCCCGTTCACCGACACAGACAGTGGGATTGCGGCACCCGAAGGAGCACTCGCATCCAGCCGGAATTGAATCAGGTCGACTCCCACCTGGCCCGGAGCGGCAAAAGCGGATTCCGGCGTAATGGCGCTGGAACCCACCTGGAGCGTCACGGGGTCCAGGATTCGGTGCAGGGGCGCCGGCGGTATCGCGATTCCCTCCGGCCGGACGTGGTCCGTGGGCCCGAATCCGGTTCCGTAGGCAGTCAGCAATTCGCCCCTCCGCGCCGGCGCGGCGGCCGTCACCGGAGTCCCATCCTCATGCATAACCATGGCGTAGGCTTGCCCGTCGAGCAGTACCGGCAAAAGCCCGGGCGCGTTGCGCACGATAGTGAAATCGCTGCTGAAATCGGGCATGTCCGGCGAGCTTACGGTGACGGTCTGGGTGCCCGGCGCCAGGTCCGGGGGGATCTGCAGGTTGATCTCGGTGGGTGAGACGAAGTAGAGCGGCAGAAGGCGCGGGCCGATGTGCACGGTTACGCCGGCCAGAGTTCGAACCAGCGGGCTCGCCGGCCCCACCGCGGTGGTCGCAGCCAGAGCGCTGCCGAAAATGGACGCCACCGCTCCCGGCGCCACTCCCGGTTGCGGCGCGCTGCCGGCGCCGTCGCTCCCACCGCGGGACGCAATGCGCGGGACCATGCGGAACTGCGCCACTACGCTGTGGGGCACGTTCATGGTCAACTGCCCGCTGGGCGTCGATCCGGACAGGTCGCCGCTCCAACTGCTAAACCGGTAGCCCGGCCGCGCGGTCACCACCACAGTGACCTGCGTCTGGGAGCCGTAGAAGCCGTCCTTCGATGCCGGCGAAATGCTCCACTTGGCGCCGCTGGACGGTGTGGCGCTAACGGTGAGACTGTTCATCAGTTGATAGGTTGCCGTGATGGAAGTGCTGGGCGCATTCAAAGGGGCGATCCAGTCGCCCGCGACCGGCACCCCCGCTCCGGTCGACCAGCCCAGGAAATTCTGGCGCGAAGCGCCGCTCACCGGAACCGATGCCGGCGCGCTGACGTGAACTTGCGTGCCCGCGTTGCGCACCACGCTGCAAGGCGTGGTGCAGGGCGATCCATCCACGGTAACCACCTGTCCGGCCAGGGTACTGGCGATGGTCAGCTTCGCTTGCGAGGTATACAAGGCGGTGAGCCCGTAACCATTCACGTCCGCGCCCACGGGAATTGTGATCGTCCGCGACGGAGTGGTCACCTGATCGTCCCACGACTGGAACACCCAGGTGTTGCCCTGCGCGTCTTTCTGGGGTGTCGTCGCGGAGATCTGGTGGGTCGTTCCCACGCCCCAAATATACGAGTACGGGGGCGGCAGCGTGAGGCCATCCACCACCAGATTCAGATTGGGGGGAGAAGTGCCGAAAAAGGGGTACGCGGCGGCAACATAGTTGGCGGTAATGGTTTCCGGGTTGAGGTTGTTGCCTACCACGTAAGTATGGCTGAAGGCCCCTCCATCGCTCCACGACGAGAAGACCCAGCGCTTGTCCTGATCGTCCTGCTGTACGTCAATGGCGCCCACGGTGTGAATTGTGCCCACTCCCCATTGCAGGCTCTGTGGCGTGTTCATGAGAGTGCGGTCGGCATAGAGTTGCAGGCCGGCCGGGTTGGTGGCGAAATTCACGGTTTTGGAGGGTACGAAGACCGCGGTGACGGTCATCGGCGCGGTCAGGGTCACGTTAAACGTCGGCGTGGTAACCAAAGGGTTGTTCCCCACCTGCCACCCGGCGAAAAGCCAACCGGGGTTCACGGAAACCTGTAGCGTCTGGGTCGAATTGGGGGCCTGCCAACTCGATACGGCGCCACCCGCCCCTGGAGTGTAACCGATGCCGGTGATCCCCAACTCGCCCGGCGGGGAACTGCAAGGCGCCGGATTGCATGCCGTCTGTACCGTAAACAGGTACAGCGCGTTGAACACGGCGGTGTACTGCGCAACGGTGGGGTCGGCAATCACGTGAATCGAAGTCGCGGTGGACCCGCCGCCTGCCCATTGCCAATTCTGGAACTGCCACTGGATGGTGGCGTCGGTATTGTAGGAGTAACCCGTTCCCGAATTAACCCCCAGCGTGTGCTGGCTGCCTACCGGCCAGAATGCGCTCATGACGCTAAAGAAAGTGGTTCCGTCCACCGTAAACCAGGGGCCCGAGGGGTTGGTCGACACACGAGTGGCAGTCACCGTCTGCGCAAGACTACGCGGACTGAACGCCGCCGCAGTCAGGAGGAGAACGCACAGCGATAAGAAACTCGTACGGGTTTTCGTCATGGCCAAATATTCCCTGGCTGCCGGAGCCGCAGCCATCCGCGCACCGGCAGCCTTTTCCCAGATTGCAGTATAGGTATAAACGCAAGCAAATACACGACTAACTTTGGTAATGCGCCGCTTATTAGCCATTTCGATCATTGATTCCATGGCCGCGCGGGCATTTAATCGTAGTCGGTTGAAGAGTCCACTTATGCGTTACTACGGTTTCCCGATTTCGATCGTCTTAATGGCGTTGACGATTCCAGCGACGCCGTGCGCCGGCGCCACCTTCGGGACCGTCGTCGCCGTCGGCGGGCAGGCCGCGGATGCCGCCCTTGATGAGACTCGCGGTTTGCTGTACATCGCCAACTTCACGGCTAACCGGATCGACGTGATGTCGATCGCCGACAACACCATTCATACGTCCATCAACGTGGCGCCGCAGCCGGGATCGCTGGCGCTTTCCCGCGACGCCCAGTACTTATTGGTGGCGCACTTCGGCAATACTAACCCGCCCGTGCCGAGTCAGAATCTGCTCACCCTGATCCACCTTCCGGACAATAGCCAGCAGCAGTTCATTACCAGCGATCCGCCGCTGGGCGTGGCCTTCTTCGCCACCGTTTCGGCTGCCGGGCCGGCCAATTTCACCGGGCCCGGAAAGGCGCTGGTGGTAACTACCACCAGTTTCTTCGTCCTGGATCCGGCTACGGGCGTGATGCAGGTGCTGAATACGCTGGCCAACCTGGCGGGGACGCTGCCCGTGAGCGTGCCCACATTTCCGGGGCAGATTCTGGAGACCGCGCTGACTACGTCGGGCGATGGCACGGTGATCTGGGGCATCGGCGGCGCCACCACGGGAGCCCAAATCATCTACCAGTACCACTCCCAATACAACAGCCTGACGGCCTTTGGATACAGCTCCGCCCCGCCGCTACTGCCGCGCGTGAGCGTAGCCTATGACGGTTCCTACGCCATGGTCGGGTGGATACTCATGAACGCTGCCGGAGTAACGCAGTCGAAGTATCCCAATGTGGTAACCTCCACCAACGTCACGGGACAGGCGATCGATTCCAAGAACGGCATCATATACGCTCAAATCCCCGATGCATCCCAGCCAACCGGCCCACCTTACACCTCCACCCACTCCACCAGCTCCAACGCAGGCACGGCGCCCTCCACCGGCCTGCCTACCCTTCTCCTCATGGACAGCGACAACCTGACGGTGCGCGACCGGATCCTGATTCCGGAAGACATCGTGGGCCGAATCGTGATGAACTCGGCGGCCACGGTTCTTTATGCCATCTCCGATAGCGGCGTGACGGTGTTGCCGGTGGGCTCGTTGAATCAGGCGCACCGCCTGGCGGCGGACCGCGAAGACATATTGGTCCAGACCACGTTTTGCAATCGGAGCGCATTGACGCAGAGTATGACGATCACCGATCCGGGCGGCAACCAAACCGAATTCAGTATTTCCACCAGCCAGGCGGGCGTGACTGTTTCCCCGTCGAGCGGCATGACTCCGGCCACCGTACAGGTAACCGTGGACCCGGGGCAATTCCTCTCCCAGGGAACCACCGCCGTGACGCTGACTATCGGCTCCGTCACTTCCGTGAATGTACCGCCTTCGGTGCGCCTGCTGGTGAACACTCCGGACGAATACCAGCGGGGGACGGTAGTGGACGTTCCCGGCGTGCTCACCGACCTGCTTCCCGACCCGGCCCGCAACCGCTTCTACATTCTGCGCCAGGACAAGAATCAGCTTCAGATCTTCGACGCCACAAGCAACCAGATGATCGTCGCTCTGCGTACGGCGACCACACCGGCGGGGATGACCATCAGCAACGACGGCAACTACCTGCTGGTAGCCAACGACAATTCCCAACTGGTGTCGGTTTTCGACCTGAACGCCATCCAGGCGGTGCAGCCGGTGGTGCTGCCCGGCGGCCACTACGGCCATTCCGTGGCTTCCTCGAACAACGCCATATTGGTACTGGCGAATAACAACGCCAACAATACCGGGATCATCGATACCGTGAACTTCCAGGCACGCACGGCCACCGCGCTGCCGTCCCTGGGAATTTTCACCAACCTGGTCTCCGTTACCGGAGTGCTCGCCAATTCGCCCAACGGAGCTTCCATCCTGGTGGCGCAGCCCAATGGGGCGGTGCTGCTGTATTCGGCCGACGCCAATACGTTTACGGTGGGGCGCAGCGATCTGTCTTCCCTGCAGGGCGCATACGCGGCATCCTCCTACAATACGTTCGTGATCGGGAACAACGTTTTCAACGCGTCTCTGGTGCCGCAGGGCACCCTGGCAACGGCTGGCGGCGTTACCTCCGGATTCTCATTTACGGGCCAGGGCGGCTATCGGGTGACGGCGGCCTCGCAATCCACCGCCGGGGTCATCCAGAACCTGCCGGCATTGACCAGCGCGCAGGTAAGCCCGACCGCCATGGTGGAAGCCCCGATTCTGCCCACTACCCTGCAAAACTTCACTCGCACCGTGGCGCCCATGCCTTCGGCCGGTACGGTGATCGCGCTGACTACTTCGGGATTTACGGTGCTCTCGGCCAACTATGCCGCGGCCACTGCGCCACCGGCAATCGCCAGCGTGGGGAATGCCGCCGATGGCAGTACTTCCGTGGCGCCCGGCGGGCTGATCAGCGTGTATGGCTCGCAGATGAGCGCCACCAATATCGCCACGTCGCAAATCCCGCTGCCTACGGCGCTGGGGGAATCGTGCCTCACCGTGAATGGCACACCGATACCGCTGTTGTTCGTTTCCACCGGGCAGATCAACGCGCAACTGCCGTTCAACGTGAGCGGCGACGCCACCATGTCCATTCATACGCCGGGCGGCGTCAGCAACAACTACAATTTCGTCGTCGAAAGCGCCGCGCCGGCCATTTTCCTCACGGGAACGGCTGGGCCGGAGGCCGGATTGGCCACCATTTTCCGGGCTGCAAACGGCCAACTGGTGACACCCACGAATCCCGTCCGTTCGAACGACACGTTGATCATCTATCTCACCGGCATGGGCACCACCAATCCCGGAGTAGCGGCCGGTCAACAAACGCCGGCCAATCTGCTGACTTCGGTTACGCAGCCTCCGGTGGTGACCATCGGAAGCACCAATCTCCCGATACAATATGCCGGCCTCGTGCCGGGCTCTCTTTCGGGGCTATACCAGATCAACGCCACCGTTCCCGGGGACGTAACACAAGGGGATAGTGTCCCGCTGTCGATCAGCCAGAGCGGCGGTTCCACCACGCTCAATGTCCGGGTAGTCAAGTAACAGGAGAATCACATGAGAAGGATCGCAGTTATCGCTTTGTTTCTGGCGGCCCTGGCGGCGAGTTGCTTGGGACAGCAATGGGAGTTCGGCGGCATGGGTGGCGCCGGCTTCCTGAACAATGTCAACGTCTCCAGTCCGGCTGGGTCGGCTACCGCCGGCTTCCAGACGGGAGCCGCCGTCGGCGCTTTCGTGGGCCAAAACCTTTACCCTCATTGGAGCGGCGAACTACGCTACTCATACATGCAAAGCGACTTGCACATTCAGAGCGCCGGCGGCAACGTCACGTTTGCCGGCAACGCTCATGTGGTGCACTACGACATTCTGTGGCACACCAACCGGAAGGGTTCGCGCATGCAAGCCTTCGTGGCAGTGGGCGGCGGCCTGAAAATCTTTCGCGGCACGGGAGCGCCCGAGGCCTACCAGGGGCCTAGCGAACCGTTCGGGTCCATGACCGCAACCCAGCAGTTGAAGCCCATGGCGGACGCCGGCGCGGGAGTGCGTTTTGAACTGCGGCCGCGGCTCTTTGTGCGCACCGAGTTCCGCGACTATATTACGGCATTTCCGAACCAGGTCATCCTGCCGACGTCGAACGCCAAGTATGGCAAAATCCTGAACGATATCGTGCCCATGGTCGGGATCAGCTACGAGAAGTGAGAGCACGGGTGGCGCCGTTGCGCTAACTCACTTCGTCTCCTTCACCCGTTTGGCCAGCAGCAGATTGGAAGTGACTTTGCCGAACCCGTAGCCCAGCCGCAGGCTGAGGGGCTTCACTTTTTCCTTCAGGTACGCTTTGCGCAAGTCGGGTTGCTCCAGCCAGCCAAAGCTTCCGTAGGGTTTGGTGTACTCGCCAAAGAGTTGCACGTTCCAGTGGTCCGGGGTGAAGAGACGGTAGGGGATGCCGGAATCGTCCTGGAAGATGGCCGCGCTTTGGTTCACCACCAGGTCGCGGATGGTCGAGAACTCGGCATGGTGCGGCATATACGACGTAGCCTTCAGCATGGTTGTGGGGGCCGGCATCTCTTTCACAAACTGGAGAAAGCCCGAATTTCCGCTGAGGTGCTTATTGTCGAGGTTGAGCGAGAAATAGTAGAGCCGGTGCGTGGATTTATCCGCTTCGGTGCGAAATTCCAGCACGAAGCCCTTGTTGGCAAACTTGGCCTCCACCGGAACGCCGCCCGGCCGGTCCACAATCTGCCCCTGCTCGTCTATGCGGACGTACTTGTATCCCAGGATGGTGTGCTCGGTTCGCGCCAGCAGCAGGAGCACCGGAATGAGCAGGCCATCGGTCACCTGCCCGCGGAACTGCCGGTCCATTTCGCGGGTCACAAAGAAGCTCTTGCCCAATTCCGAGGCCACGGTGGTGCGCACGGCGGCCAGGTATTCCTCCAGGTGCTTGTCTTCCAGGTGCTGCAGCGTGGGCAGCGTTCCCGCCGGCTCCAATGCCACCAGAAAGTAGGTGGGGCTGCGCGGAAAACAAATAGTTGCGGTGAGCGCATCGGGTCCGCTGAAGGGATAGAACAGCACGTTGCGATCGAAGGGCTCCCCCGATAGCTCGCGTTCCTGAAACCCGTGCAGCCCGTGGATCAACTTGTCGTCGGCCTTGGCCCAGGCAGCGTCCATGAGCTGCCGATGTTCCTGCCATGCCTGGTCCGCCTCCAGACCGGAAAACTGGCCGCCCGGATTTCCCGGCATGCCCGCCAGGAACCTCGCGGTATCGTCCACATCGCGTTCGTGCGGTATGGTATCGCGCCAGGCCGGCGTTTCCGCTACCGCAGCCGGTTTGGCGCCTTCCGGCGACGGCGCCTGTTTCTGGCAGGCCCAAAACAATGCTGGCAGCGCCAGCGCAACTATGTACTTCCGCGGCAATCGTGGCAACTAACCTCCGGGATCCCTAAAGTTATTGTAGGTGGGGGCGGCCCGCGGAACAACTGGGCCAATTTCGAATTTCGGGGACAGGCTACATAACCTCGAAACTCGGCCGGACTGTATTTCGAGGTTATGTAGCCTGTCCCCGAAATAGGCGGGTGCACGCATTGCTACACTTGCGTTAGGATGCCTGAGCCCTATATCCGCGCAAGCGGTCTTTCCAAGGTCTACCAGTCCGGTGGCGCGGACTTGGTGGTGTTCTCGGGAGTGGACCTGGAGGTCCATGGCGGCGAGATGCTTGCGCTGGTGGGTGAGTCAGGCGCCGGTAAGTCCACTCTTTTGCATTTGTTGGGCGGCCTCGACAGGCCTTCGGGCGGTACGATATACTACGGNNCTGCCGGAATTTACGGCGCAGGAAAACGTGATGATGCCGTTGCTGATTCGAGGATGGCCCCGCGCTCGGGCGGCCTCCGAATCGTTGGCGAGGTTGGATGAAGTGGGCCTAGGGGCACGGTGGTCGCACCGCGCCGGTGAACTTTCGGGCGGAGAACAACAGCGGGTCGTACTGGCCCGTGCACTGGTCGGACGGCCGAAGGTTTTGCTCGCCGACGAACCCACTGGCAACCTCGATTTCCGGACCGGGGAAATGATTTTCGAGCTTCTGGAGGGTCTCCATCGCTCGTACCGGCTCACCTCGGTTTTCGTCACTCACAATCTTTCGTTCGCGCGGCGTTGCGACCGGGTATTGACCATGGAAAAAGGCGGCTTGGTACCCGCCGCCCAAAATGATTCGCAACCCGGCGCCGGTACGGCGTATCTTTAAAGTGATAGGGGGTCTTTCGATTTATGTTCGAGCGTTATACGGAGAAGGCGCGACGTGTGATCTTTTTCGCGCGCTACGAGGCGAGCCAGTTCGGCAGCCCGTACATCGAGACGGAACACCTGCTCCTCGGCCTGTTGCGGGAAGACAAGGCGCTGGCCAACCGTTTTCTGCGTTCCCACGCGGCGGTGGAGTCCATCCGCAAGCAAATCGAAGGACACACCACCATCCGCGAAAAGGTCTCCACTTCGGTGGACCTGCCCCTCAGCCACGAGTGCAAGCGCGTCCTGGCCTACGGCGCGGAAGAGGCCGAGCGGCTCAATCATAAGCACATCGGGACGGAACACCTGCTGTTGGGGCTGTTGCGCGAAGAGAAGTGCTTTGCCGCCGAGATTCTGCACGAACGCGGGCTGCGGCTCACCACCATCCGCGAGGAATTGCAGCGCTCGCAGAGCGAGAAAGTGGCGTCGGCGCGTCCCAAGGAAAGCTCGCTGCTGGCGGAGTTCAGCCGCGACCTGACGCAGGCCGCCATGGACAACACGCTCGACCCGCTCATCGGCCGCGACTATGAATTGGAGCGCGTGGTGCAAATCCTCTGCCGCCGCACCAAGAA
>PLRZ01000512.1 GCA_003164075.1 Bryobacterales bacterium
CCGCCATTATGAACGGCAGCGGCGGGGGACGCGGTGGACGCGGTGGCGGGGGACGCGGCAGCGGTGGCGCTGGCGATCCCAATGAAGGCCGCCTGACGAAGTTTGTGGTGGACCCCGAACTGGCGGAATCGGCCAACATGCGCTTCCAGGGACTTCACGATCCCGGCCTGGTGGAAGTCTCCGCCACGCTCACCAAGGACCAATCGCCGGATGCCGTGCGCGACGCGATCGTCAAAGCGTTGCAGGACGTCATCGACAATCCGCCCAGCGCCGCCGACGTGGATCGCGTGCGCACGCAGCTTCTGCGCGGTCTGGAAAACAGCCTCTCGAACCCGCAGTCGATAGCCACCGGGGCATTGAACAGCGCCATTTCGCAGGGTGACTGGCGCTTGATGTTCCTGCAACACGACCGCTTGAAGGATGTTCAGCCTTCCGATGTGGTCCGCACGGCGAAAGCCTACTTCAAGCCTTCCAACCGGACCGTGGGCTATTACATCCCCGACATGAACCCGGACCGCACCGTGGTGCCGCCCACGCCCGATCTCGACGCCACGTTGAGGAACTACAAGAGCACCGTCACCATCGTGCACGCCGAGACGTTCGACCCCACGGTCGCCAACATTGAAAGCCGCGTAGTGCGCTCCAAGCTGGCGAACGGTATGAAGGTGACCGTGCTGCCCAAGAAGACCGAGAACAACATCGTCACCGCCAGCATCGAGCTGCGTTTCGGCGATGCTGCCACGCTAGCCGGCCAGCGCGAGGCCGCGGCATTCGCCGGCAGCCTGCTGATGTCGGGCACCAGGAGCCATACGCGCTCGCAGTTGCAGGATGAATTCCGCAAGCTGAATGCCCAGGTGACCGCCAGCGGCGGCGGTGGTGGTGGATTCGGCGGCGGCGGACGCGGAGGGCGCGGCGGTGGTGGAGGCGGGGGCGGCAGCCTGTCCACGGCGATTGCCACCGTCACGGCCCCGGCGGAGAATTTCGTGGCGGCGATGAAGCTGGCCGTCGAGATTCTGAAGGAGCCGCTCTATCCCGAAGACGAATTCGACCGGTCCAAAGCGCAGCGCCTCAAGGCGCTCGATAATCCGCAGACCGAGCCCACGCAACTGGCCACCGAACTGTTGAACCGGCATCTTTCTCCCTTCGCCAAGGGCGACGTGCAGTACTCGCCCACGCGCGAGGAGCAGAAGCCGGAGCTCTCCAAAGTCACGCTGGCCGAGGCGAAGAAGTTCCATGACGATTTCTACGGCGCCAACTACGGCATCTTCGCGGTGGTGGGTCCGGTGACCCCGGCCGACATGCAGAAGGCCGCCACTGAACTGCTGGGCAACTGGAATACGTCCAAAGCTTACAAGCCGCTGATCACGCCTTATAAGAAGGCGGAGCCCATCAACCAGAAGATCGAAACGCCCGACAAGGCCAACGCCGAATTCCTGGCCGGGGAGCGCTTCCGGATGTCGCAAGACGATCCCGACTATGCGGCTATACGGATGGCCAGCTATATGTTCGGCGAGCCCATCACGTCGCGCGTCTCCAACCGCATCCGCAATAAGGAGGGACTCAGCTACGGCGCCAACGCGCGCATCACCGTCCCCACCGAGGGCGATTCGGCGCAACTCGCCGTCACCGTGAGCCTCAATCCCGCGGTCGGTCCCAAGGTGGAATCCTGCTTCGTGGAGGAATTGCAGAAGGCGTATAAAGACGGCTTCACCGCCGCGGAAGTGGCTGAAGCCAAGAAGGCTATTCTCGATGCGAACATGATCGGCCGCTCCACCGATGCCGCGCTGCTCACTTTCGTGGCTTCCCATGAGCAGTTGGACCGACCAATGAAGTGGGACGCCGATTTCGAAGCGAAGATCGCTTCGCTCACTCCCGATCAAATCAATGCGGCGTTCCGCAAGCACATCGATCCCGCCGGGGTATCGATCGTGAAGGCCGGCGATTTCGCGGCCGCCAAGGTGTTCCAGTAAGGGGTAAGTGCCTTAAACTTGTGGGGCAGGCTTCAGCCTGGCTTCAGCCCGCCCTGCCGCACGGCGAGGTAAGAGCTCTGCTTTATGCCGTTGATTGAGTATCTCGCGGCATGGGCGGACTGAAGTCCGGGGTCCCCTCTGGGGAAGGCTGAAGCCTGCCCCACAATTTGTAGCAGCAGTTATAGTAAGTTCCTGTAAGCGTGCACAGGCACTAAGAAGCTCATGCGTTATCGGGGCGTCATCGCCGGAATCGTACTTACCGTTCTGGCGGTGACGCTCTGGCGTCTCACCCAGCCCGCGCCTTCCCACGATCTTCTCCTCACGCAAGTCACTTTCGATCCCGGACTCACTGGTTGGCCCGCCATCTCCTCCGACGGTCGAATGGTCGCCTACGCCTCCGACCGCGACTCCGGCAGCAATCTCGAACTCTACGTGCAGCCCATCCGCGGCGGCAGCCCGGTGCGCCTCACCAGCACCAGCGACGACAACTCCGAGCCGGCCTTCTCGCCCGACGGCGCCACCCTGGCATACCACTCCACCAAATCCGGCGGCGGCATCTATACCGTGCCCGTGGCGGGCGGCGACCCGCATCTTCTGGCTGCCGGCGGACATACACCGCGGTACTCGCCCGATGGCCGCTCCATCGCCTATAGCGACGCTGCCGGCGCTTACATCGTGGCCAGCTCCGGCGGTGCGCCGCGCCGGTTCCATCCGGAGTTCCACTCGCTCGAAACACCGGCGTGGTCTCCCGATGGCGGTGCGCTGCTTTTCTGGGCCCAGGGCGACGTGCTGGTGGCGTCCCCCGACGGCGCGGACTTTGCGCGGAGCGGCCTCGCGGCGCGCGTCGCGAAAGCCGGCCTCGGCGCCGGCCCTTTCGACGACGCGCTGTGGACCTCCGATAGCTTCCTCTTCAGCGCCCGCACGGGAGTGGTGCGAAACCTCTATCGTTGCCCGCTCAACCGTCTCGGCAAAGCCACTGGCGACGTGGTCCGCCTCACCAACGGCACCGAACCGATCGGCGACCCATCGGTCTCGCGCGATGGCCGCATGGTGTTCTCCAGCGGCCGGCAACGTTACGACATCTGGGGCCTGCCGCTCGACGCCGCTAGCGGCCAGGCTACCGGCCCACCTTACCGCATTACCGACACGCTGGCGCCCACCGCCAATCCGGATATTTCGGCGGACGGCCGCAGGCTGATCTTCGGTTGCTCCCGCAATGGATTTACGGAGGTCTGGGAAAAAGACCTGGTTAGCGGAAAAGAAAAAGTGGCCGCCACCGGCGCGGAAGGCGCCAGTTACGGCCGCTTGCTCAAGACCAGCGGCGGCATTCTCTACGTTCGTCCCGCCGGCAGTCATGACGATGTGTACCTGGCGAATCGCCAACTGGCGGCGGGCACGCGGCACTGGGACGCCGACAGCCAGGAGACCACCGTCCTGGTGAGCGGAGCGGGCATCGACGCGCTGAACATACTCACCAAACAGCGCGTGCCGCTTCTGAGCGCGCCGAGGCAGACGAAGCTCTCCGCGGCGTCCTATTCGCCCGACGATCGCTGGGTTCTGTTCCTGGCCGAGACAGCGCCGCAAGCTGCGCGCATCTATGTGGCCCCGGCGCGTGGCGGCGGGTGGCGCCCGGTTACCGATGGCGCCGGCGCCGTCGGCAAACCGCGCTTTTCGCCCGGCGGCCGGTTGATCTACTTCACTCTGGATCGCGGCGGCACGCGCGACATTTGGGCCGTGCGCTTTGACCCGCAAAGCGGTGACGCGTTGGGCCAGCCGTTCCCGGTGTTCCAACCGGGTGCGGGCAGGCTCTCGCTGGCGGCCGTAAATCCGCAGGCGCTCGACATCGCCGTGGCGCGCGACAAGCTGGCGATGATTCTCTGCGAGTCTACATCAACTATATGGATGGGCGATCCAGTACTCCGCTAACTATCGATTTGTGACTTAAAGAACAGGCGCCGCAAGTTTTTTTCACGATGGGATAACGTTGCGCTGGTTGTGGACGCCGTTCACTTGTACACTTAAGCCGGGCCATGCCAGCAAAGCGTCTCTTACGAAGCCGGGACAAGAGATTTCGTATTCTGTTCCAGGAACATCCACAGCCGATGTGGATCCTCGACACCGACGGCCAACATCTGCAGGTGAATTCCGCCGCATGCAACCTCTACGGCTACTCGGCCGCGGAGTTTGAACACATGACCGTGGGCGATCTCCAAAGCGCCGACGATGCCCGCCGTTTCCTGGCGGAACTGCAGAATCCGGCGCGGGCCGCCGCCAGCGAGTGGCGTCACCGCACTAAGGACGGACGCTGGATCGAGGTGGAAATCGCGCTGCACGCGATTCAATACGGCGGCGAGAGCGCCGAATTGGCGGTCCTGATGGACATCAGCGGCAGGCGGCAACTCGAGGACCAGCTTCGCCAGTCGCAGAAAATGGAAGCGTTGGGGCTGCTCACCGGCGGCGTGGCGCACGACTTCAATAATCTGCTCACCATCATTACCGGCTACAGCCAGCTTATTCTCGCCAAGCTGAGCGAGCACGACCCCAACCGGCATTCGGCCGAACAGATCGTGAAAGCCGCCGAACGCGCCGGAGAACTTACCCGCCGGCTGTTGCTGTTCAGCCGCCGGCGCGTGCCGCAGGCCAAGGTGCTGGACCTCAACCAGGTGATCGCCAGTCTCAGCGCCATGATGCAGAGGCTGTTGGGCGAAGAAATCGAACTGCAACTGGAGCTTGCCGCCGGCCTGGGTAGCGTGCATGCCGATGCCGGCCGCATCGAGCAGGTGCTGTTGAATCTGGCGGTGAATAGTCGCGATGCCATGGCGCATGGCGGAACCCTGACGATCGAAACGGCCAATGTTGCGGTGGAGCAGGGCGGCGGCCCGGTGAAGCCCGGCGCATACGTCCTGCTGACGGTGAAGGACACCGGCTCCGGCATGGATGCGGCCACGCAGGCGCAGGCATTCGAACCGTTTTTCACGACTAAGGGCGCGGGATCGGGAACCGGTTTAGGACTGTATACCGTTGCCGGCATCGTCAAGCAGAGCGGCGGCGCCGTGGAACTGGCGAGCCAGCCCGGCCTCGGCACATCGTTCAAGGTATATCTGCCGCGGGTCGATCGCGCGCCGGTCATCGTGCCGGCGGCGGAGCCCAAGCCTGCGGCGGTGCGGGGAGCGGAGACCATCCTGTTGGTGGAAGACGACGAGATGGTTCGCGCCCTGGTCCGCGAAACCATGGAGAGCAGCGGCTATCGCGTGCTGGAAGCGTCGGACCCGCTGGAGGCTCGTGCCGTAGCGGCTAATTATCAGGGCGCCATTCAGCTACTAATCACCGACGTGATTATGCCCAAGGCGAGCGGCCCGGAACTCGCGAAGGAGCTATTGCGCATCTCTCCCGGCCTGAAGGTGCTGTATATGTCGGGCCATACCGATCGGGCCATTTCGAAGCGTGGCGTGCGGCGCAAGGAAGTGGCATTTCTGCCGAAGCCGTTCACTCCCGCGGAACTTACCGCCATGGTGCGGGAAGTGCTGGAAAACGGCGGAAAGACGAATCACGCCAGTGAGTAAGTGGCTGTAAGTTAAGAAATATACTTGCGACTGAATAGGCTGACTGGTTTCAGAACTCCTGACGTCGTGGAATTTGGGATGAGCCCGTTTTCGTGGCGCAGGCACTCCTGCCTGCTGGGTCGAGNNGCCACGTCATGGCTCAGGTCAGTTTCCGCAACTATCCGAAATCCCCGGCCGACATCAGGAGTTCTGAGTTTCTGGCGCGAAACTCCGACTCGTAACGGAAAGACCGCTCCCTTGCGGTCGCGGCTCGGTAACAACTGTGTCCGGTAAAGGGAATCACGACGAGAACGACGTCACCCTGCTTATACCTGGTCGTAAGCCTCTTCTTCCAGCGGCTGGAAGACGCCGTTCTCGTAGCGTGCGGCGATGCTCATACCTCAATCATAGTACCGCGGCCCGCGCGGCCTCTTCCACTTGCTCCAGCGCGCCCGCGAAAAAGTGGTCCGCCGCTTCGATCCACACCACCCGCTTGAGCCCCGCGATCCGCGCATACACCTGGTCGAATTCCTCGCGCGGGGCGAATTGATCGTGCGTGCTCTGTACGAATATCTTGGGCGCCGGGCAGGTCTCCAGGTATGCCGTTCCGCCCAGCCGCGTGGAGAATCCCGCGGCCAACAGGAATCGCGCGCCCGCCGTGGCGCAGCCCAGTTCCGTAATCACGCGCGCGCCGAAGGAAAATCCGGCCAGCGCAAAGGGCAACTCGGGATACCTCTCCCGCAGCCAGCCGAGCGCCATCCGCGCATCTTCCACCTCGCCGGCCATCTGGCCGTATTCGCCGTGGCTCGCGCCCACTCCGCGGAAGTTGAAGCGCAGCACTACCGCGCCGGCCGCGCGCAGTCCGCGGGCTAACCGGTAGACCACTTTGTTGTGCATGGTCCCGCCGTATTGCGGATGCGGATGGCACAATACCACCGCCAGTTGCGGAGACTGCTCCTCGGGCTCTTCCAGCAGCGCTTCCAGCCGGCCCGCCGGACCTCGAAGCCAGTGCGATTCAATACGGCGCGCCACAGCGGGAATCAGTTGGTGCGGAAATTGATGAACTGCATGTCGATACCGAAATCGGTCTCGCGCAGCAGCTTGATGGCCGCCTGCAGTGTGTCGCGGTCCTTGCCGGCCACGCGCACGAAATCGCCCTGTATGGAGGCCTGCACTTTCAGCTTGCTGTCCTTGATCTTCTTCACGATGTCGCGGGCTTTCTCGATGGCGATCCCTTGTTGCAAGGTGATCTCCTGCTTCACCGTCGACCCGGCGGAGGGGATGATCTCGCCGAACTGGAGCCCTTTCAGCGGCACCTTGCGCTTGACCAGTTTGGATTCCAGAATGTCGATCACCGCCTTCAACTTGAACTCGTCCTTGCTGGCCAGCAGGATCTTGCTGTCCTTCTCGTTGAGTTCGATATTGGAGTGGGAATCCTTCAGGTCGTAGCGCTGCTGCACTTCCTTGAGCGCCTGTTGCACGGCGTTGAGCACTTCCGGCAATTCGATTTTGGAAACCACATCAAAGCTATTATCGGGCATTAGATCTAGTTTATTCCTGATCTGGCGCGGGCGGTTCGGGGCGGCCGATGTCCAGGCCCAGAATGGAGCCGGAGCGGATGCGCAGGGGCGTCACGCGGCGGACCGGTTCCACGTGCCTGGCCGGGGGCAGGGGAGCGGCCGGTTGGGGCGTCTCCGATTGCGGCGGCGCCAGCACCGGCCCGGGTCCGCCCGGTTCGGCCGGCTTCAGTTCGGGAACCCGCGACTCCAGGCCTTTCGGTTCGACATTCCCCGTACGCATCGCCGCCAGAACGCGCCGCGTAATCTCTTCCACCATCTTGTCGAGCGCCGCGTCCAGCGCCACCGTCACCGCGGCGCGCACGCGTTCGGAATCCACCACCGCCACGAAAGGAACTTCGGCCTTCGCCTCCGCCGCCGGGACAGCTATCGCCGTACCGTGCGCCGCGCTGGCGCGTTCCTTCGCCGCCGATTCGGCGAGCGGTTTCACCGCGGCAAGCAAGGCGCTGGCTTCGAAGGGCTTTTTCAGAGTGCCGTCGGCCCCCACCTGCCGGGCCCGTTCGTCGTCGAACGCTTCCAGCACACCGGCGGTCAGAATCACCCGCACATAGCGGTGGCGCGGGCTCATTTTGAGATACTGGCAGATTTCGTAGCCGGTGCGGCCGGGCATCACGGTATCGGCCAGCACCACGTCCGGGTCCACATCGTCCAGGCGGATCAGCGCCGAATCGGCGTTGCTGACGGTTACTACTTCGTATCCCTCATCGCTGAGGATGCGCTCGCCCATTCGCTGAGCGTGCGGACTGTCGTCCACCAGCAAAATCCGGCTCATTGTCGCGGAGTTTCCGGCGCGCCGCCCCCGCCGGAGGGCGCCTTGGCCGGCGTCTGTGGCGTCGTCGTGGCGGCTGGGGCGATGGCCTGCGCCGGCGCCGGAGCGGTGCTCTTCTTTTCCGAGGGCTTCGGCCGCTTCTTCGCCGCCACCGGCTTGGCCGGCTTGGCCTTTTTGACTTTCGCGACGGTCGTCGTGGCAGTAGTTGCAGCCGGAGCAGTTGCAGCCGGAGTGGCCGCCGCTGGGGTNNGCGGTCCCGTCCGCCGTGGCGCGCGCGTCCGGAGCTTTATCCAGGATGTCGGTAGAGGTCACCGGAGCGATGGTCACTTCGTTGACGCCGGTCCCGCCCTTGGCCGTATCCGGCACCATCAGCGGAATGGTTGGCTTGAACGGCTCCATGGTGGGATTGCCCGATTTCGCAGCGTCAGCGGTATAGGGCCGCCCGCTGAATGGGCCCGTGATCTTGCTCATCAGGCTCCGCTTGGCGCGGTTATCGATTTCGAACTTCATGCGCGCTTCGGCCACCGGGTCGGCATCAGGCACCGGACGGCCCATGGCTTTCAGTTGGGATTTGGCATCCTCCGCGTGGACGCTCAGCGGGTAGTCGCGAACAATCCGCGTGTACATTTCGGCCTGCTTGTTTTCGAAGCGGTCACCCATCTGGTTATAGTCGTCCGCGGCAACCCACAGGGCTTCGTCGGCCTGGCTGTAGAGCGGGTATTGATCCACCATGGTATTCAGCCGGTTAGCGGAAGACTGGTACCCGTTTCCGCCCCTCTTGGCGTAGAACAGGCCCACTTTCATTTCGCCATCGGCCAGCACTTCCTGGATCTCACGCTCCATTTTCGCGGCGTCGGTGGCGTAATGGCTGTTGGGCCACTTCTCCAGCACGTCCTTGCACTCGGCGTCGGCCAGGCGCGCATGCACGGGGTCGCGGTCGGACTTGTCCATCTGGATGTACTGCATGTTGCAGATCTTGTATTGCGCTTCGGCGGCTTCTTCCATGTTGGGGTAGAACAGGATGAAGTCCTTATACTCGGCCTCGGCCTGCGCCATGCCGTGCGCGCCGCCTTCCCGCTTCCAGCTATCCGCCATCGCCAGTTTCATCTTGGCGAGATACTCGCTGGTGTCGTAGGTGTTCATAGCGGTCTGCAGCGTGAGCCGCGCCCGCTCGAACCGTCCATGTTCGATGTCATCGATGGAAGTGTCGAACAGAACCTTGTCCGGTTGTTGCGTATCCTTCGTGATGGGATTGTCGTACTTGTGCCGGCAGCCCGAAGCCAGCAGCAGAAACGGCACCACACCGAACATCCACGCATGACCAATCCGATTGCGAACCATTTGTCGATTTCCTCCCCGTAACGTCTCAGCAGCGAACAGCCGTTGCCTGCGCCGCGATCTTGCGCATTTCCCGCACGGTGGCTTCCGGATCGGGACTGTGAAAGACAGCCGACCCTGTGACGATCCAATCACACCCGGCTTCGACCACTTCCGCCAGATTCTCCAGGTCGACGCCACCATCGATCTCGATGGGCAGCGCTAACTGCTTTGCACGCCGCATGGTATTCAACTGGCGCACCTTGTCAAGCACGTACGGGATCAGCTTCTGTCCCCCAAATCCTGGATTCACGCTCATTAGAAGCACGTAGTCCGCCACTTCCAGCACAGTTTCCAGCACGGCCACCGGAGTCGCCGGATTCAGCACCACTCCCGCCATCGCCCCCGCCGCGCGGATCATCTCCAGCGTGCCGTCCAGATGGCGGCATGCCTCGTAATGCACCGTGACCGAATTTGCTCCGGCCTTCACAAATTCGGCGGCGTACCGCTCCGGATTCTCGATCATCAGGTGAACGTCCAGATGCAGCCGCGTCGACTTGCGAATGGATTCCACCACCGGCGGTCCGATGGTGAGGTTCGAAACGAAGTGGCCGTCCATGACATCCAGGTGGAGCATGGTAGCGCCGCCGCGCTCGACACGAGAAATCTCTTCGGCCAGCCGGGCAAAGTCCGCCGACAGGATGGAGGGAACGATTTCAACCATTTACGGGTATTCCGATTTTATCACAGCGGCGTAGAAGCCGTCCCCGGCGTCGCGCCCCGGACGCCTCTCGATGGTCTCGGCCACCAACTCCGCGGGCGCCGCCGCCGCCACCACCGCCTCATTCTCTTCGGCCTCCAGCGAGCACGTGGAATACACCAGCAGCCCGCCCGGCGCCAACACATCGCGCGCGTTCCGCAGCAGTGCGATCTGCCGCCCCTGGAGATCGGCCAGATCGGCGGGCAAGAGCCGCCATTTCGCCTCCGGATTTCGCCCCAGCGTCCCCGTGCCGGAGCAGGGAGCGTCCACCAGAATGCGGTCGAAGCGCCGTGTGAAGGGCAGCGGCCGGGTGCCGTCGAGCACCACCAGGCCGGCGGCTTGGTTCTTCATCTGCACCAGGCGATGGTAGTGCAGGTCGCAAGCCGTGGCGTCGACGCCGGCGTCCAGGGCTTGCGCCGTTTTGTTGCCTGGGGCGGCGCACAAATCGAGGAAGCTCTGTCCCGGTTCGAGCCCCAGCAGCGGCACGATGCTCTGCGCGCCGATGTCCTGAATGCGCGTCCCACGGGTATATTTTTCGGGTTCCTCGAGCGCCGCGCGCGCAATTCCGGCGGCCGCTTCCGCGCCGTACCGGGCCTCCCAGCGGGCCAACAGCCACTCCGGGCAGGACAGCTCCACTTCGCGATTGGGCCAGGCCACCGGATCGCGGTTCACCTGCCGCAGGATGGCATTCACGTAGCCCGCGGCCGACCGTTTGCGCGCGCGTTTGACCA
>PLRZ01000303.1 GCA_003164075.1 Bryobacterales bacterium
TTAACCAAAATCCCGAAACTGCTTAGGCACTCCCGATGCCTGCCACCAGGGGCGCCCGGCTCGGTCCCCATCTGCTCGCCGCCCGCATCGTCCGCGCCGCGGGTTAAGATGAACTTGCACCAGACCCAATCGCAATTCCGGAGTCGTTTTCATGAAAAGGCTTATACCGTTGGCGATTGTTTCATTGGGAATTGCTTTTCCCTCCTTCGGGGCATCGTTCTACCCTGGCCGGCTCGACGATCCCAAGGCCGTTTACCTTACCCCAGACCGGTTTCCCGTGCGCGGCGACGGCAAGGCCGACGATAGCGCGGCTATTCAGGCGGCAATCGACAAAGTGCAGGAGACCACCGGCGAGGGAATTCTCTTTATTCCGGAAGGCCGGTATCGCATCGCTACGACCGTGTTTGTGTGGCCGGGCGTGCGCGTGATCGGCTATGGCGAGAAACGTCCGGTATTCGTTCTGGCGGACAAGACTCCGGGATTCCAACAGGGCATTGGCTACATGTTCTTCTTCACCGGATTCAGACCCAACCGGGGGCCGGCCGGCGCGGCCGCACCGGGGCGCGGCTTTCGATCGCTGCCGATTCCCGGAACGGTTCCGCCGAATCCGGCGATCGCGGATGCCGGCGCCGGCACGTTTTATTCGGCCATGAGCAATATCGATTTCGAGATTGGCAGCGACAATCCGGCGGCCGTGGCAATCCGGTTTCATGTGGCCCAGCACGGATACCTGGCCCACATGGATTTCCAGATTGGATCCGGCCTGGCGGCGCTCAACGATATTGGAAACGAAGCTGAGGACCTGCATTTTCACGGCGGCCGGTACGGCATCCTCACCCGCAAAACGTCGCCCGCTTGGCAATTCACGCTGATCGATTCGACCTTCGATGGGCAGCGCGAGGCGGCCATCCGCGAGAACGAAGCGGGGCTCACCCTGGTCCACGACGAATTCCGAAATGTTCCCACGGCCATCTCGATTGACCCGCGGTATTCGGACCAGCTTTGGGTGAAAGACGCCCGCTTCGAGAACATCGGCGGACCGGCGATCGTGATCAGCAATGAGAACAACCGGATGACCGAGATCAATCTGGAGAACATCGTGTGCCGTCAAGTGCCGGTGTTTGCGCGGTTCCGCGAGAGCGGCCGCCAGCTTGCGGCGGCGGGCGAGATATACGAGGTGAAAGTTTTCTCCCATGGGCTCACCCTTCCGTCGTCGGGCGCACCCGGTGAAATCAAGACCCGTTACGATGCCACGCCGCTGAAGACTCTGCCGCCATCGTCTCCGAATGCCATCCGCGGCCTGCCGCCGTTGGACACGTGGGTGAACCTGCGTTCGCTCGGCGTGAAAGGCGACGGAGTGACCGATGAGACGGCTGTCATTCAGAAGGCCATCGCGGAGCATCCCGTGCTGTATGTACCGTCGGGCCACTACATCGTCAGCGACACGCTGGTGCTTCGCCCCGATAGCGCCATTATCGGGCTTCATCCGGACCAGACGCAGTTTGACATTCTCGATTCCACGCCGGGATTCCAGGGGCCGGGCCCGGCACGGCCCCTACTCGAAAGTCCGCGTGGAGGGGCCAACATTGTGACGGGCATCGGGCTCTACACCGGCGGAATTAACAGCCGCGCCGTGGGCGCCCTTTGGATGGCGGGTGAAAACTCCCTGATGGATGACGTGCGCTTCCTCGGAGGGCATGGCACCACCGGCACCGACGGAAGGCGAGTAAGTCCATACAGCGCCAACTTATTCTCGGATCCGGATCCGCATCGCCGTTGGGACAGCCAGTATCCCAGCCTGTGGATTACGCATGGCGGCGGCGGAACGTTCGCCAATATCTGGACTCCCGATACCTTCGCGCAAGCGGGACTCTATATTTCGGACACGGCTACCCCCGGCCGCGTATACGAACTTTCGAGCGAGCATCACGTGCGCGTGGAGATCAAGCTCGACCAGGCGTCCAACTGGGAGCTTTACGCATTGCAGACCGAAGGAGAAAGGGAGGAGAGCGCGGACGCTATTTCACTGGAAATCAGCCGGTCGAGTAACATCACGGTGGCCAACTATCACGGTTACCGGGTGGTCAGAAGCTATCATCCCGTCCCATACGCGGTTCACATCTATAACTCGCACGACATCCGGTTTCGCAACGTGCATGTGGACAATAACAGCGCCATGTCTCAGTGCGACGAATCCGGCTGCCGGCAGTACACCAGATCCAGCAAGGTCTCTTTCGAGAACGCCATCTTCGATGAAACCCGGCGCGTGGAGGTCAGGGACCGGGAATTCGCCTGGCTGGACGTCTCCGGCGCGGCTGTCGCGTCCCAGTCGCGCGGGCCATCGCCGGTACTGGAAGGGGGAGCCTCGGTGGAGAAGTTGTCGACCGGCTTCTATAATATCTCCGGGGCGGCGGTAAACGCTGCCGGCGAGTTGTATTTCGTCGACGCTCACGTTCAACGCATCTACAAGTGGGCGCCGGAAGCCAAGGCACTCAGCGTGGTTCGCGACAATCCTCTGGATGCGGCGAATCTGGTTTTCGACAAGGCGGGCAACCTGATCGTGATTTCTACCGGGGGAAGGGGGATGACGGTTTATGCCTTGCGTCCCGAGGAAAGCGAAGATCGGGTCACGGTCCTCGACGCGGAGTTGCCGGCGGAGCGTGCCGGGATGACGGCGGTGCTGCCGGCGAATTACTGGGTGAACGGCGACTTTACGAATACTCTTTCCACCGACACATACGAGTATGTATCGCTGGACCAACTTTTCTCCAAGGTGGTATCCACGCGGAAGCCGCACCAGTACGTTTCGCCGGATCGCACGCTTTTCATTCCGAGCGAAGACGTCTTTATTCAGGGGCAGCCATACTTCGGATACAAGTTTGCCCATGTCCTTCAGGCATCCGGCCTGGTGAAGGCCGTTCCCGGAAAGCCGTTCTACGTTACGAACGAATCGGAACAGAGGACCTATACCGGCAGCGTGAATAGCGACGGGACTCTTTCCGGCCTGCGCCCGTTTGTGGAGCAGGGAGGAGAGAGCCTGGCACAGGATAGAGACGGCAACGTGTATCTGGCGGCCGGGCAGATTTTCGTGTATAACGCGGCAGGGAAATGGATCGATACCGTCAGAGTTCCCGAGCGCCCGCTCGATGTGATCTTCGGCGGGAAGGATGGCCGGACCTTGTTCATACTCACGCAGTCCTCGCTGTACTCGGTGCGGACGCGGTCGGGAGGGCTCTGAAGTATTTCGCCCGCAGGTGGGGCAGGCGGTGCTCGCCTGCCCTCTATCCTGTTTAGGAGCTGTTAAGAAATAAACTTGCCTAACGCTCCCTTGCGGTCCCTTACGGTCGCGGCTCTGAAAACACTGCGATGATTCCACGGGACTTGTTACCGAGCCGCGACCGTCAGGGAGCGCAATCGTCGGGATAAACCGGCGTGCAGTCGGGAATGCAAGTTCCCCACAAGAAAGGAGTGGCGAACCATCTTGACCTCGA
>PLRZ01000039.1:0-1378 GCA_003164075.1 Bryobacterales bacterium
GAGACCAGCGACCCGCCAGTGATCGTGACACCGGTGCCGTTGACCACGACCGTGTTATACGGGTAGAGATAAGCCCCGCTTGAATGACTGGCTGCCGTCGTACCTAACTGGTTGCGCGCGACACTCAACGTTGTAGTGCCGCCGCCGCCTCCGACGTAAATAATTTCCGAGCCGAGAAGATAATACCCGCCAGTTACTACTGCGGTGCCGCTGGCAACGTAGATGGTCGAGTCACTGGTGCCCACGGGGGAACTCACTGTAGTGATCGCTGAATAGGCACCCGCTCCTACGACGATTCCCAGGTTACTCACAGTTACAATGGAACCAGTTGCAGAGTTCTGGAATACGGCCCCGCCTGCTGTAACTGTTACCGTGTTCGTTGGGCTGCTGAGATTATCTCCTAGGACTACTCCAGCCGACCCGATTGTGACATACGGAGATGACCCGCTGGTGCGGAATGTTGTGGCGCTACTCATCGTGGCCGTCCCGCCTACCGCCAATTGACCACTCACACTCGTAAAGAATCCGCTGTACGGAATTCCGGTGACAGGGACCGATCCAGCCGTAGTCGCGGTCGTCGCCGACGTGGCCGTAGTCGCGGTCGTCGCCGTGGCCACCGCGCCCGTCACGCGCGACCCAGGGATTGCGCCGGAAGGCATCGCGCCAAAGTTCGACGAGTAGCTTGTTCCGCCGCCGTAGAATGACGAAGGCCACTGTTGGAGGACCGAATACGGAGAGCCATGCGTCCAGCTGTTCACCGGGAATTGAGACGTTGCCGCCAGTGTGTACCCATAGACCTTGTATCGCGTGTAAGTGTATGGTCCACTGGCGACATAGCCTCCCTGTAAAAGCTGGACGTGCGTGTTACCGTCATTATCGAAGTCGAACCAGGGCAGTTCATTGCCACCGTTGTAGGTGGGATCGGCATTTCCGCTGGCATCGACGCGCTGCACTGTGACTTGATAGTGCGCGGCGTTCAAGTCAGCCAGCCCAGGAGTCCCGATTGATATAGACTGCTCCCAATACTGCCACCCCGTCGTGGGATCTACCATCGCCGTGGGTGTCGTCGGAATTAGGCTCAGTGTTGCGCCTGTGGCAGTCGGAGCGCCCGGAACGGCGACTGTGAATGTGGCGCTCGTTATGGCGCCAGTCATAAGGGCCGGATCTACACCTCCTGTAGTCCAGTTGATCGCGCCAGGCACCACGACGAATTCCACTGTGTCGGCGGCAGCGGTCGGCGAAATGTATGACGTGTTTTGCCCAGGAGCCCCGATAGTAATTGTGTTCGCCCCGGAGGCCGCTGGGAACCAGCCATGGAAAAGAGTGACGCCGATATCCTGCCCCGCAGTACATTTGGTCCAGATTGAGACAACCATTG
>PLRZ01000039.1:1462-6639 GCA_003164075.1 Bryobacterales bacterium
AGCCCAGACGCTCACCGACGCGATTTGCGACACTGTACTCGGGTCGAAATTCAAAGTCCCAGAAAACGTGAATTCAATCGCATTTCCGTACGGCTGCGTTTGGAGGTACGCAGAAGACGTTGACAACGCCGGAGGCGGTGGAACGGCTACAGCAGAAGCGACCGAGTTGCTGAACGATACTATTCCTCCACCGCTTCCACTACCGGACAGGTTCAACCAAAAATTCAGATAGTTGACGACGGTCGCATTGACGACATACACCTGGTACTGCCAGATTTGCGAGCCGGGTATTAGAGTGGCATCAACCTCCTGTATGAGCCAATAACCATTGACCATCGCGGCCAAATTCGCGGGACCTACGTAATTGAGATGCAGCCAGAGACCAGGCATCAATCCAGCGGATGAGTTGGTGTAGAAGTAGAACGTGATCGGCAAGTCGTCGTATGTGGTCAGGGCCGCGCGGGCAAACGTAAGCCCGCTCTGGACATTCGTCTCACTCGAATCGTCCGTGAGCATCTCGTACTTGCCTGTACCGTGCTCAATGACCGCCCGCGCCGCGATCAGCGCATCGTCTCTGACCGCGATGCAATCGCCGCCGATGCGCCAGTATACGACAACGAGATTTGACGTGCTGGCCACCGCAAGAGTGATAGCCGTCGATCCCTGGGTGTACGTCAGATCGCTCGGTGTGGAAGCTCCGGCGGTGCCCACCTGAAGCGTGGTGCCCGTGCCGGCGCCCGGGCCGCTTTCAGCCGTTGCACTGGACCAGGTGATGCTCGTAGGATTGCTAGCGCTCACGGGGTACACGTTGCCGTCCGTGCCCGGCAACTTGACCAGAGCGGCCACCCCGGAAGCTCCCCATGATTGCGCATTGAACAGCCCGTTTTCCCACGTCGGCAGGCTGAACAGCGTCCCGGCCTGCGTGGGATCTGCCAGAATCGCGGCAATCATGTTCGTCGCACATGCCGCGGTGGATGCGCCAATCAGGATCTCAAATTCCTGCGTGTTGTCGAGCGTCGTCTTCCAGGTGTAGACTGCCGAGCCCACCGTCACGGTATCGCCATTGGCCGGAATCGTGTTGATCGCGCACGTAGCAAGCGCGCGCGTGGAATCCGTCAGGTACGCGCTGGTAATACTGTCCGCTGGGAACGAGAGATTGAAAGACGTTCCGCCGGGGCTGAAGAAATCGGTAGATGGTGGGAAGGCGGCAAAACTCAACTTTGCCACCTGCATGTTGCGGTAATTCTGTCTCGACCAGAGCCAATCCATCGATTCAAGAATCGTGTTGTCGCCAGTAATCGTGAGTGGGGCCGCGGTCGTAGATGGCAGGTTAAACTGCAGCGTCTGGGTTGCCGGGTCCACGTACCAAGTAAAGCCGGCCAGCGTGGCCAGCGTATCGAAGGCCGAAGAAACCGAGTCGAAAGCGTAAATCGTCGGGCCGGGAATCGTCGGGCCGGCGCTAATCGTTCCGGCGGTGACAGGCACTCCAGCGCACACCGTCGAGAGCAGATCGGCGACGATATAGCCTGCGGTCTGGGCGGTGTAACTCCGCGGCGGGATGAGAAGATTGTCGAAGCACGCCTCCAGTGAGACTGGCGTGATGATGGCGGTGCAGTCTCCGGCGTTCCCGAGCCAGTTGACCTCTACCGAGTCGATCGTTCCCGCGAAGGCGCACACGCTGCTCGACATGGTGTAGTTGGCGTACGCCGAGGTTCCGGCGTAGGGCCGATCGAGGGTTCCGATGTTGAAACTCGTAGCCGTGAAGATGTAAATCTGGGGATCTCCGACAACCTGGAAGTCGACACCGATCAGCCCCGTCCAACTGCCCACGCCCGACAGGGAGATGTTGACCGAGCCGTTGATAACCAGAGCCTGGCCTGCAGAATATGAGACCCCGTTGCTCTGATAGAGATAGATCGGGCTGCCGACGGTCGGCCGATACGAGTCTCCCGCGCGTATGATAAACGTGATCGTCCCAGTCCCTCGCTGCGCCAATGCGAGCGTGAAGGTCTGCGAAGATCCGGCATCCCCGATATCGACGCGGGCCGTTTGGTCCGTCAGGCCGCCTACAGGCTCGTTGATTTTGAGGGACCAACTCATCCGGCCCCCAATGGAGAGAATACCGGCGAAAGCCGGGTTAGATGGCGAGCGAGTTGCCTCGCGGTTTCTTGCGGGTTGCGGTCGGCATACACCTGGATCGTGACGTTTACCGGGCCGTTGGATGTGCCCGTGTTCTGGGAGGCCGGAACGATGCGCTCGCCCTCGTGTATCTGCGCGATCATGTCGTACGGGACGTAATCTATGCCGCCTGCGAAGGAGGCGAGAGGCCCGAACACGTCAAGCACCTGATTGGCAGCCGCCGCGGCGATCACTGGCGCTTGCGCCACATTCGCCGGGTACGGCATATCTTCCATGACCGATGCGAAACCAGCGGCCCCGGCAACAGCAGCCTCACCGCTTACGGCGCCGACATTCGCTATTGATTGCGCCACCTGCAGATCGGCGATACCGTCGATTCGATCCGCATCGAACGTGTCCCATGCCTTCCCCAGCGCTGCGAGTCCGGACCCTTCGGCTCCCATTTGCGTGAGCAGAGCAGCACTTGCCACTTTCTGAGCCGTCGCCAAAGCCGTCGTTGCCGTCGTTTCTGCGGTCTTCAGCTTAACGAAAATGGCGCTCGCTGCGGTCTGCGTCGCAGTGGTGGCCGTAGTCGCAGCGTGGACAATGCCAGACGAGAGGAGAAACTTCGCCGCCCAATCCTCAATAGCCGTAATCGCAGTTGTGAGAATTTCCTGAGCGAACCCTTTCCACACTGTCTGCCAAATTTTGGTGAACGATTGCGCCTGAATAATTCCAGCCGAGATATTCGACGAAAGAGAGCTAAATGCCTTGTTAACGTCGTCCATAAGCGACGTGTACGTGCGCCCGAGAATATTGGTGGTGGAATTCAGGATCTGGGTATCCTGGTTGAGGTTGGCCAAGTCAATCATGTATTGATCGGCGCTCTTGTTGCGTTCCTGTGCGAGTGCGATCTCGTCTGTCAGCAGCGCCTCCTGAGCTGCGATCAACTTCTGCGCCGGCGGGTCGGTAGCGGCCAGCGCGGAGACGTAGAGTTGCTGCTGCTTGACTGCTTCTGGCAGATCGGTCTTGGCGAGCTTTGAGACCGCGCCGGAAACCTGCCCCCATGCCGCTTCGAGCAGCTGTGTTGTCGCCTTGCCGCTGGTCGCCACAGTGTCGAACGCCTGCACCATCTTGGTGCCCACGTCGCCGGAGACATCGTCCACGGAAAGTCTGAGCGCCTTGACTGCCTCATCAAGAGTCTGCGCCGGCTTGACGGGGGCCGTCAGCGCTGGTTCGAATTTATCGAGAGAGCCGACCGCAGCCATGATGGATTTCGCGCTCGCGTCCATCTGCGGCTGGATGGACGGCGCCGCGGCCACCGCCTTATTCCAGTCCTCCTGAGAGACTCCCGCCGCCTTCGCCGCCGCGTCGTCTTTCTTCAACGCCTCCACCAGGGCGTTAGTGGCTTCGACCAATCCGATCCCAGACATCGACGCGGCATTGTATGCGATGGCGGCCCGCTTCAGGTTTTCATCCGCCATCCCGAGGCCCAGGAGCAAGTTCTCCTGTTTCGCGCCAGCGGCAACCGCCGCCGCGCTGTACAGGTCCATGCCGGCCGCCGCTGCGGTGATTGTCGGAACGAATTCCTTGATCGTCTGGCTCATCAGGGATTGACGCGCCTGATCCGCCTGCAATGCCGTGCCGTAAGTCGCCTGTGCCGCAGTCAGCTTTCCCTGGGCCGAGAGAAGATCTTCAGCAGTGGCTTTCCCACCCTCGTAAGCTGCCTGGATCTTATTGAGGTTGTTCGCGGCATCCTTTACGACGACGCTAAGCAGGCTGAGAGAATCGGTAGCAGCGCCAGCGGACGTGGAAATAATGTGCAGCGAGATGCCTTGAGCGGCCATCTGCTCTTTGAACGTATTACCGATGAGGGCCTTTTCTTTGTCGCCAATTTCGGAAAGCAACTGAGACGCAGTCTTGGAGCTAATCGCCCCTTCTTCCAGCGATGCGTTGACCTTTTTTTCTGCCGCAGCCAGTTCGGTTGCACTATTCGCCGAGGACACCAGCGCCGTCATGTACTTGATAAAGGCTTCGTCGGATAACCCCACCAGGCTTGCATGCGCCGCGTCGAGTCGGCCCTTCAAATCGGAGAGGGAAATCACCGCCGCCGCTATCGCCGCTATGACGACACCGCCCATAATACCAGCCATGCCCGATGCGACCTCGCTGAGTGCTCCAACAGCGATAGATCCGCCCTTCAAAATGGCCAGGAGGGGCGCCGCCGCCGCCGCTACCAAGGCGAGAGTCGCCGCGGAATCCTTCAATGGCGCCGGCAGAGCATTAAATCCTTCGATCAACTCCTTCAGGAACGGAACAATTTCGGTTTTAAGGAGGTCCGTCAGCCCGGAAATGACAGGAATAATCGCCTTCCCCACTTCCTCCATCGCTAGTTCCCACTCATTAGCCAACTGCTGCCACTGGCCACCAAAGGTCTGTTCTGCTACTTGCTGAGCCACTCCGCCAAGCGAAGATAGCGCCTTCTCCAAGACCGTCACACGAATGCCAGGATCAAGCGCCTTCCACATCGCGCTCAGATTCGCAGTCGTGACATTCGTTGCTCCGGTCACCTGGTCAAATGCCGTGATGACCTCCCCGAGAGATAGGCCCATGGAAGACAGACCCCGCGATCCGAGCGAAGTCGCATTGACCAACATGTCGAAGCGGTCGGCAGCGCTGGCTACATCGGTATTCATCACCGCAGCGCCGTCTGCGACGTGCTTCAGAACCTCAACAACATCGGTTCCGGGAGGCAGCATCTGTGTCATGCGTTGGGTAGCTGTCAGCAACGAAGGAAGTTTCAGCCCGTCGGCAGCCCCCAGAGCCTCAATTTCTTCAATCTTGGCTTTAGCTACCTCGGCACTCCCGCTCATCGATGTCAGTGCGATGCTTGCGCGGGTGACGTTATCTGCAGCCTCCAGGGCGGACTCTCCGAACTCCCGCAGGCCCTCCGTGACGGCCAGCGCCTCGCCTAATCCGATCAGATTTTTAGTGAGCGAATCGGTCGCCTCGGAGATGCTTTCCACCCCGGTCGCACCTGCCTCGAAGCTGCTGGCGAT
>PLRZ01000316.1 GCA_003164075.1 Bryobacterales bacterium
CGAGACTCATCTCGACCCTCTTCGCGAGCGGCATCCACCTTCCCGGAGCGCCGAGAAGAGTCTCGGCGCCGCAGACACGAGTGTCTGCGCCACGTCATGGCTCAGGTCAATTTCCCCAACTATCCGAAATCCCCGGCCGACATCAGGAGTTCTGAAGCTGACCAAATATCTCCAACGTGCGCAATCGCTCCCTAACGGTCGCGGCTCCGTCAAATGCGCATGCCGACCCGCGCGCGGGAGCAAGCGGTTGGGTCTGAGTGCACAGGATATTACTTCGCGGCTCCTTAGGCCCGCTGCTCGAATAGGATCGAGCGAAGGCGAGCACCGCCTGCCCCACCTGTTTACTCACGCACCGGGATCGATGGACTCGTCCTCGCCGCCACGAGGCGTTACATCCGCTGGTCTCCGACATCGCCCCTGCTTTCGGCACGGAGTCCGCCATCGGTCGCGATACACTGGTAGACCATGTCGCTCTTGGACGTTCTGATTGGCCGCCCGCTTTCCTCCCGCGAAGAGCGGGGACAACGACTCGCTGTCGCGGCGGGAGTCGCCGTATTCGGACTCGACGCGTTGAGCTCGGCGGCTTACGGACCGGAAGCCGCGCTAACAGTCCTGCGGCCTCTGGGCGAATTGGGCGGCCACTATATCGTGCCGCTCAGTCTGGGAATCATCGGGCTCCTGACCATCGTCTATTTCTCATACCGCCAGACCATCGAGGCCTATCCCTCGGGCGGCGGATCGTTTACCGTGGCGCGCGAGAACCTGGGGAGTTTTGCCGGCCTGCTGGCCGGCGCCGCCCTGATGATCGACTACATCCTGAACGTGGCCGTGGGCATCTCCGCCGGCGTGGGCGCGCTGGTTTCCGCGGCGCCGTCCCTTCAGCCTCATATCCTGGCTCTGTGTCTCGGCATCCTGGCCGTTATCACGCTGATCAACCTCCGCGGCCTGCGTGAAGCGGGGCTGGTCTTCATGGCGCCCACGTACCTGTTCGTCGCCTCATTGCTGGCCATGATTGCGATGGGCTTCTTCAAAGCGCTGACGGCCGGAGGTGCGCCCGTGCCCGTGGTGGCGCCGCCGCCGTTCGCGCCAGTCACCGCGGCCGTCGGTTGGTGGCTCATGCTCAAAGCTTTCTCCAGCGGTTGCACGGCGCTCACCGGAGTGGAGGCCGTCAGTAACGGCGTGATGGCGTTCCAGGAGCCCGCTGTGAAATCGGCGCGCCGCACCCTGGCGGCCATTATCGCCATCCTGATGGTGTTGCTCGGCGGGATTGCCTGGCTGGCGCGGATTTACCACATTGGCGCCACCGATCCCGGCGGCCCCGGCTACCAGAGCATGTTGTCGCAATTGCTGGGCGCCGTCGCTGGCAGAGGGCCATTCTACTTCGTGGCGATCACCTCCGTGGTGCTGGTGCTGGTCTTTTCGGCGAATACCTCTTTCGCCGATTTTCCGCGGCTCTGCAATGTCATCTCCGAGACGGGATATCTGCCCAGAACATTCGGCATGCGTGGGCGCCGACTGGTTTTCTCCATCGGAATCGTGGTGCTGGCCGGGGTCGCGGCCCTGCTGCTGACAGTCTTCGGCGGCGTTACCGACCGCTTGATCCCGCTCTTCGCCATCGGCGCGTTTCTGGCTTTCACACTTTCGCAGGCCGGCATGGTGATGCATTGGAAGCGCACCGGCGGCCCGCACGCGCGCCACAGCATGGTGATCAACGGCGTGGGCGCTACGGCCACGGGCCTCACCCTGGTGGTGATTCTGTCGGCGAAATTCCTGGAGGGCGCATGGATCACGATGCTGCTGATGCCCCTGCTGCTGGCGGCCATGATGTATGTGCGGCGGCACTATGAATGGGTGGCGCGGGCCCTGGAAGCGCCCATGGAATTCGAACCGGGCAAGCCGAATCCGACCATGATTGTTCTGCCCGTGCAGCGCTGGAACAAGATTGCCGCCAAGGCCCTGCGCTTTTCCCTGAATCTCTCGGCCGACGTGCGTGCCGTTCACATCGAGTGTCCGGAGAGCGCGGCTCTGGTGCAGCAGTGGCAGGTACAGGTGGCGCGGCCGTCGCGTGAAGCGGGCCTGCAGGAGCCGGAACTGGTGGTGCTGGCGTCGCCGTTCCGCTTTATTGTGGCCACCATCGTGAACTACACGCTGGACCTGGCGAACAAGAATCCCGGCTGCACCGTCGCCGTGGTAATTCCGGAGCTGGTGGAGAGCCGCTGGTATCATTACCTGCTCCACAATCAGCGCGCCAACCTGCTGAAGGCGATGCTGCTGGTGAAGGGGAACGAGCGGATTGTAGTGATCAACGTCCCTTGGTATTTGCAGTAGCGGCGAAGGTGGGGCAGGCGGTGCTCGCCTGCCCGCCCGCGCTGAATTGAATTAGGCCCGCATGCTCGAATAGGATCGAGCGAAGGCGAGCACCGCCTGCCCCACCCGCGAAGCTCTCGCCATCGAAAGGAANNGCCCTCCGGGCCCGGCTCTGTCAAATGCGCATGCCGCGCGCGGGAGCAAGCGGTTGGGTCTGAAATGCACGGGATATTTCTTCGCGGCTTCTTAGCATGAAACGCTGTACTAAAGCCGCGCTGCCTACGCCGGCTGCTGCTGGGTCATGCAA
>PLRZ01000112.1 GCA_003164075.1 Bryobacterales bacterium
GTGCCGTATAGCACTATACCTATTTGTACCTTCTTGGTTATAATTGAAGATCACCGGATCATAAAACCCCAAACTCGAAGGAGAGGAATCATGCTAGGCGTAGGCGAACAGTTTCCAACGTTTTCACTCACCGCAACGGTGAGCACGGAGAAGGGCAAAACGTTTAAGACTATTACTGACGGCGATTTCACCGGCAAATGGAAGGTCTTCTTTTTCTGGCCCAAAGACTTCACCTTCGTATGTCCCACGGAGATAGCGGCGTTCGGCGCGATGGACCAGGAGTTCAAGGCGCGCGACACGCAACTGCTGGGCGGCAGCACGGATTCGGAATTCGTCCACCTGGCCTGGCGGCAGCATCATCCCGACCTCAAGAACCTCCCGTGCCCCATGTTGGCCGACATTCGCCGCGAACTTTGCGGCATGTTGGGAATCCTGGACCCGAAGGAAGGCGTAGCCCAACGCGCCACATTCATTGTGGATCCGCACAACGAGATTCGCTTCGTCTCCGTGAACGACCTCTCGGTAGGCCGCAATCCCCAGGAAGTCCTGCGCGTGTTGGACGCCCTGCAGACCGGCGACCTGACGCCGTGCAACTGGCACCCCGGCCAGGCAGTCCTGCAGCCCGCGATTTAGATTGGCGGGGCACGCATTCGAGCGCTTGTCGTGCAGGTCCCAGACCGCGCGCGTCAGTAAGCAGTTAGTTCGAGTTCTGTAAGTCCCCCGACAAGGGCCGCAGGCGCGTCAAAGCTAGTTCTGTCGCGAAACTCAAGAAACCGCTCCCTTGCGGGGTGCCCTCTGAAGCTGTTAGCTTCACCTACAGCACGTTGATCGTAGTAATCGCCGCCGACGCGATCGTGCCAAACATGATGGTCACCGGCGCGTCGCCCGCCGCCGTTCCGGCCGGTATCGTCACGTTCAGCTGATACAGCCCCGACCCGACCAGCGCACAATACGTCACCTGTGCCGTAGCGCCGCCCACCATCACCGTGGGGGTTGTCGCGCACGGCAGATAAATGCTGATAATCGTGCCATCCGCGGCAGCCGGCGTTGTCGCGCCGAAACCATTGCCGAACATGGCGATGGTCTCTCCGGGATTGGCCGGCGTGCTCAAACCCGCGTACAGCGTAGTGGCGCCCACGATGCCCCCACTGGCATGCACCGCGGCGATCGACTTGCCGTCCTTGAAAAGGAAGAAAGCCGGCGACGCCGCTGCCATCGTAACCGCCATCGAGTTGCTCACCAGGCCGGTATTCGTCACCACAACCTGGACGGTCCCCGTGGTGCTGTCTGCGGCCGTGAGCACGTCGATCTGCTTGGGGCTGATGTAGTAAACGTACGCCGCCTTGCCATCCACCGTCACGCTCACCTGGCTGAGGGACTTGGGCAGCGAAGTGCCCGAAAAATCGCTGAAGGTCCAATTGCGCGTGACCGGCGCGAGGTCTGCACCGTAGATGCTGATATACGTGCCCCCTGCGATGGCCGGTTGAGTGGCCGCGGCATTGGTGACGGAGGTGATGGTCGGCGCAGCCTGAAGGCTCCCCAGCAGTCCATGGTTCTGCCTGCCGGTTCCCGCCGCGAAATAAATCGCATTGGCATCGCCGCCGCTGCCGCCGTTCCCCAAAATCAGCCCCCACAGACCCGAGATGCTGATGATGTTGCCGTTCTCGTCCATCAGCGCGCCCAGAGACGCCCCCGTGGTGGGGTCGAAGGCGTTGATCGTGCCATCGCCGAAGTTGCCGATGAGCACGTCGTTAGCAAAGGCGCCGAAGGTGGCCGGCGCAATCGCCACGCCCCACGGCTCGTTCAGCGGACCGTTGGATACCAGGTGTTGCAGCAGGTTGCCGTTCAAGTCGAAGATGGCCGCGTAGCCGCCGCCGCTCGCCGCGAAAGTCTTGGCCGCATTCTGCCTGGCGTACAGTACGTAGAGTTTGCCGCCCAGGTTCTGAATGTTGAACGGAGCGAATCCCGCGGGCACGGAGGGATCCGCAAATGCGCCCGGCATCGATACCGGTTTGAAGTTGGTGTCGAATATATCGATGTTGCCGCTCGCGAAGTTGGCCGCGTAGAGCATGGGAGCCGTGGCCGCCACGGTGGCGCTGATGGCCAGCCCGTAGTACGCCGCGCCGGTGGAGCTGTTATCCACCATGAGCTGCGCCGCGGTGGCGCTCACCGCCGAGGCCCATGCGGAGACCGTGCCGTCCGCGGTCACGAAGATAAAGCTGGGCGCCTTTCCCTGCACCAGAAAGCCGCCCGTGCCGTTGTACACGATACCGGTGGGCGTGGATGGCGCGGTGCCCTTCGCCGATGGCGGCACCGTCGGCTTGGTCGCGCTCGGGGCGCCATTGCTGCTGTACACGGTGGAGAGGCCGGTCCCGCCATCGGTCACCCAGAAAGGGCTGCTCGACGAAGTGGCGAATCCCCAGGGGTTCANNAGGCATTGCCGGACGAAGCGGAGAAGGCCAGTGGCGCTGCTACCAGGAGCGCCGTCATAGCGGCTGGAACGGACCGAAGAAACGCTCGTAAACTGAACATTCTTTTAGACCTCCGAAGTCTCACAGGCGATTTGTAGTATAGCTTGCGGGGGTCGTTAGGAGGTGTAAAAAGTCGGAGACCCGGTACGATCCGGCTATAATGGACGTATGTTTTTTCGCCGAGAGCGCATCAAGAATGCCACCTTTGCCGAGCGGATGGAGAACCTTCGGAAGGCCGGTCTGACCGTTACTCCACTGGCGGGCGGCACGGTCCGCGCGAGCCGGGAAACCTGCGCCGTGGACCTGAAGGAGGAGGACGGCAAGGTGTGCGCCGGCCGCGCTGGAATCCTGATGGGCGACGAGATCGGCGCCCTGGTGGATGGCGGCTATCAGAAGTTCTTCCGCACTCCCGGCGGGAAGAATAAGCCGGCGCTGGCGGACGAACTGAAGGCCCTCCACGACTTCGAGGAAGACTTCAAAGAGGCCCTGGGGCAGGAAATGCTGTACAACGAGTCGCTGGGCACGGTCTCCACTTTTTACCTCTACGACCGCGTCAAAGATCGCGACGCCGGCGTCCCCAAGCGGGTCTGGGAATAGGTCTCCGCCGCGTGGCGTGCCGCTAGGCGTGATCAGGCGCCATCGTGATGATTACTTTTCCTCGAGCGTGCCCTTCTTCCAGATACCGGATCGCCTCCGGGACCTCGCTCAACCGGTAACACTTGTCGATGACCGGTGTTACCTTTCCGGCCTCCATCAGATCGTGCATCGTCGTCAGGTCCTCCTGGCTCCTTTTCGCCAGAAACATGAAGAGCTTCTGGCTCACGAACCATGACAATAGAAGCGCCTTGATGAAACGAGGCAGAGGACCGGCCCACGGACCGCCTGCGCCTCCGGCCATGATGTACATCCCCTTGGGATTTAAGACGCGCCTGCACGCGAATAACGAATGGTTCCCCATGCAGTCGAAAATCAGGTCGTAACGTTGCCCGCTCCCGGTGAAATCCTCTTGGGTATAATCGATCACGCGATCCGCGCCGATTGACCGGACCATATCCACGTTCCTCGTGCTGCATATGCCGGTCACATCCGCGCCGAACGACTTGGCGATCTGCACGGCGAACGTACCCACGCCTCCCGCGGCGCCGTTAATCAAGACCTTTTGCCCCGCCCGAATCTCTCCCTTGTCGCGAAGACCCTGCAATGCCGTGAACGCCGCCACAGGCACGGAGGCCGCCTGCTCAAACGTCACGTTATCGGGCTTCGCGGCCAATGCCGATTCGGAAGTACACGCATACTCGGCAAAAGCGCCGCGGCACGCGCCAAACACCTCGTCGCCGGCTTTGAACCGGGTCACATTCCGGCCAACGGCTTCCACCTGGCCGGCCACATCCACGCCCAGTCGCGTGGTCTTTGGCTTGCGCAGCCCCATCGCTATGCGGCCGATGTACGGCGTGCCCCTCATGAGGTGCCAGTCAAGTGGATTGACGGAAGCCGCGCGGACTTTTATCAGGACCTCATCGTCCCCGGCGGTCGGCTTTTCGATCTCTTCCGATGTAAGAACATCGGGCGAACCGTAGTTGCGATAAACAATAGCTTTCATGACTTCGCTCCATCGGGAGTTTCCAAAACCTAACGGAATGCGGCCGGTGCGGAGCGCAGTCCGTCATCGGCACCGCCCAGCGCGTGCAGCAGCGCGGCGCCATCAGTCCGCCTCCTTGGTTTCGCTGGTGGGCGCTCCAAAGCCGCCGCATCGGGAGCGCATACCCTGGCGGAACTTCTCGCGTTCCTCGGGCGTCATCCCATCCCAGCGCTCGGCCATGCGCCGCCGGAAACTGGAGCGATGAGCGCCATGGCCAGCAAAGCCTCCGAACAGAATCCGGCAGAGAACCAGCAGTCCGAGAGCTTGCCAGAAGGTAATTTGCGGCCATCCGAACAATGCCGGCAGCAGCCAGTTCCACAGATGCTGCACGAGTTCGCCGCCAATCGCGATGAAAATCGCGAAGCCCAGGGGGGCCAGAATAATCCATTTCTTTTTCATGCTGTGTTCCTCACTTCTTCGTAAACTCGTCGTGAATGTTCTGCAATCGTTCGCGCAGATGAAGCACCGCGTAGCGCTTGCGCGAGAGTAGGGTGTTGACGTTTACACCGCTCTCCGCCGCCAATTCTTTGAAGCTGCGCCCCTCCAGTTCGTGAGCGACGAATACTTCACGCTGCTCGTCGGGCAGCTCGTCGAGCGCGGATTCCAGATCGTCGAAAAGGACATTGCGGACGTACAGCGCTTCCGGCCCGGCATCGGGCGATGGCAACAGATCTTCGATTTGCAGCCGCTCGCCGTATTCGTCCTCCACCGCCGCGTCGCTGAAGGTCTCCGGCTTCTTTTTGCGAAAAAGGTCCGTGATGCGATTGCGCGCGACACGAAAAAGCCAGCCGGTAACGTGCTCAATCGGCATCAGTAGGCGATTGGCTTCCACCAGCTCGTAGAAGACCTCCTGCACGATGTCCTCCACGTCGGAGGGGTCGGGCACACGCCCGCGGATGAAGTTGCGCAGCCGGGATCGATAGTCCGCGAAGATTTCGGAGACTTGACGGTCCTGCTCGCTCACCGGCGCGATGTTTGACGGCTTATCCATCCATTCCTGTAGACGAACGGCTGCCGCAAATATTGTAGAGGGTTGTGCGCCAGAGGCGGTTGCAGGTCCAATCGGCCCGTCAGGCCGTAACGCAGGCCGAACAGGCTGCCACCAGCGCCGCCATCGGGTCTATTTCGCCAAGGTAGTTCTGCGTGCGAGGTGCCTAGGCAGGCTGGGCCGCCGAACGCGAAGGGGCACTCCGCACCGGTCAAGATCAAAGTCAGGTGCGCCGCCGGGACCCACGTAGGTCGCGCTTGCAAAATCAATGAAGACGTTTGGTATGCCGGCGCGGACCGTGGCATCTACGTCGTAGCAGGAGGGAACGGCGGGCAGGCAGCGGGCTATAAGGCAGCGGAAATTGCCATAGAGAGGGTTCGCGCCCGACTAGAACGGCTGACGGGCACGGTGGACCAACGCATCCGATCCGAGAAGCGATTACTCTGGCCAATAACGAAATCGTGCGGGCTGGGCAGGCCATTCCGGAATGGCGGGGCATGGCCTGCGTGCTGACCGTCGCGGTATTTGAAAACGGCTCAGCCGGGATCGGACATGTTGGCGATTCGCGGCTGTATCACCTGCGCCGCGGAACGATCCGCAAGGTCACGCACGACCATTCGCCCGTGGGCGAGTTGGAAGACGCCGGCGAGATCGGCGAAGCCGAAGCAATGCGGCATCCCCTCCGCAACGAATTATTTCGCGACGTAGGCTCGGCAGAGCACGAGCTAGACGACACACTATAATTGAAGCATGTCCTCCGATCGCAACCGCCTTCAATCCCTCGTGGATGCTCTTCCGGACACTGAGGTGCAGGTGGCCATTTCCTTTCTTGCGGAACTGGGTCAGCAGGAAATCGTCGATGACGATACTGCGGCCAAGCTGGATCTGGCACGTTCGGAACCTGGCGACGATGTCCCCCTGGAAGAAGTCCGACGCCGGCTTGGGCTGTGATCCGCCGTGTAGTTTTTCGCCCTGCCGCGGTGCGCGATCTGGCGCGTCTGGATCGCGTCGTCCAGGCACGGATCGATGCGGCCCTGGTCCTTTTCGCCGCGACCGGCCACGGCGACGTGAAGTCCCTCAAAGACCGTCCCGATGAACTGCGGCTGCGGGTCGGCAAGTGGCGAGTCTTTTTCTGCCTCGAACCGCCTGATTTGATCCGCGTCCTTGGCATTGACAACCGGGGTGAAGCGTACTGATCCCCGACCAGCCTTGAACCGGATTTCTCCCGTGAACCGCCGTTCCTTGAAAATGGGCGATATCCGTTAAGCAGCAGTTCACTTGGACCCATTGTCGCCTTGGAGAAAGTCAGAACTCCTGATGTCGCTCGCAATTTCGGCCTGGCGGGGAAACTGGGCTGAGCCATTCCCTTCGATGGCGAGCGCGTCGCAGGTGGGGCAGGCGGTGCTCGCCTGCCCGCCCGCGCTG
>PLRZ01000226.1 GCA_003164075.1 Bryobacterales bacterium
CCAGAGACTCATCTCGACCCTCTTCGCGAGCGGCATCCGCCGCAGGCAGGAGTGCCTGCGCCACGAAAACGGGCTCATCCCAAATTCCACGACGTCAGGAGTTCTGAGGATCTCTCGCCATCCCGCAGTTTCATACTCCCATGGACCGCGCCTCGACGCGGTGCCCCGGGCTGAAAGCTGTTAGGGCCACCTAACGCTCCCTTACGGTCGCGGCTCTGAACGCGCATCGGAGCCGCGACCGTAAGGGACCGTAAGGGAGCGTTAGGCAAGTTTATTTCTTAAGAGCTCCTTAGCTGAAAGCTTTCTTAATGCGTCATGGCGTATACGATATAGTTGACCCCGATCCGGATGCCCAGCCAGGAAAACTTCTCGGGATACTTGGGGTCGTCGGCATTTTCCCAGGAATCGCCCAGATCGTTGTCGTGCGTCATCACCGCAATCAGCCGGCCATGATCGTCGTAAACGCCGCGAAAATGCGGATCGTCGCCGCCGCTTCCCCAGGTCGGATTGGTGCGGCACTTTTCGCAGATGCTGTAAGGCGGGTACTCGTATTGCGCGCCCGGAACCTGGTAACGCTCGTTGATGTCATACACCGTATGGTTGATGGGATCGTCCAACGGGATGTCCACAATCTCCCGGTCGGGCATGATCTTCTTAAAGCTATGCAGGAAGACTTCCCATTCCTTGGTGCCGTGGAAATCGTCGCACATGAAGAAACCCCCGCGATCCAGAAACTCGCGGAACTTCTTCACCATCTGGTCGGTCAACTCCCAGTGGCCCACTTCCACGGCGTACAGCCACGGGTAGTTGAATACATCGTCGTCCTGTTCCAGGTTAATAGGTTGCTCCGCCGACTTGCCGTCGATCCGCGTCAGCCGCCGGATCGCCGCGGATAAATGGCGGTCCGACCGCGGATAGTCGATGGTCCAGTTGGTATTGCCTTCGTGCCAGTCGTATCCCTGTTTAAAGGTGGACTGCCAATCGACGTATACCGGGCTGCTAGGGTACATCAGGCGGGCGAAAGTCCACTCGCCCGGCACCAGATAGTCTTTCGCCAATGGAAAATTGTTATATTCCCAGGCCGGGTACTCCCGAAAGGGGTCTTGCGCCCAAATGGTACACACCACCAAGCCACAGCCAACCAGTCCCGCAAGAATTGAGCCTCTGTGCATCTATATCCAGTATAGACGCGGCACTACCGTCCTCGTCTCCCTCCACCCGCTGCCGCCACCAGTCTGGCCGGCATGTCGGCCACGGCAAAGCTCATTACGGCCAGGGCGGCGACGCTCTTGCGGAAGTCCTCGGGGTCCACCTTGTCCAGGGTGTCGGCCTCGCTGTGGTGCCAGTCGAAATAGTGGGTGCCGGCAGCGCGCTCGCTCATCCCCACTACGCCATCGCGGAGCAGCGCGCCGATGTCCTCGCCCCCGCCGCCGCCGGTGATTTCGCCCGCGCCAATGGGCTCCAGCAGCTTGCCGATCTGCTTCAGCAGATCCATGGATTTCTCGTCGACCCCGGCGCCGAAGCCTCGCGGAGTCTCCGCGCCGCCATCCATTTCGAGCGCCATCGCCTGATTCTTGAGCTGGTCGCCCACGAAGGCGCGATAGGCCTCGCCGCCGCGGGTGCCGTTCTCCTCATTCACCCAGAAGGCCACGCGCAGCGTCCGCCGCGGCTGGAGTCCCAGTTTGTGAATCAGCGCCAGGGCCTGCAGGCAGGCCATGATGGAGGCGCCGTCGTCCTGCGCCCCCTGTCCCACGTCCCAGGAATCGATGTGGCCGCCGATCACCACTACTTCCTCGGGATGCTCCTTACCGGGAATCTCGCCGATCACGTCGCCGCTATCGGCGTCGGGCAGCATCTCGGCGCCCATTTCCAGGTGGACCTTCGCGGGGACGCCGTCGGCCTCGAGACGCGCCAGCATATAGGCATCTTCGGGAGTGATGGCCGCGGCGGGAATCCTGGGCTGGTCCGGGTCGTACTCCATGGCGCCGGTGTGCGGCGTCTGCATGGCCAGCGGGGTGGCCGACCGCACCAGCACGGCCACCGCGCCCAGGGCCGCGGCCCGCGACGCCCCGCTGGTACGATAATTCCGGCCCGAGCCGTAATTGGTAAAGACGTAGTTGTAAACCACGATCTTGCCCTGCACCTTGTCGCGGCCCAACTTGGCGAGGTCGTCGAAGCTGGAGACTACCACGGTGTCGGCGGTGATGCCTCCGGGCGGCGTCCCGACGCTCATCCCCAGGCCCAGCATATGCAGCGGTTTTTCGAGCGGCGTGAGCATTTTCGCCGATTCGCCATGGCGCACCCAGTGCGGGACTTTGGCGGGGATCACCTGGACGTTGCTCAGCCCCACGGCCTTCATCTGTTCCACCGACCAGGCGATGGCGCGTTCCAGTCCCACCGACCCGCTCAGGCGGTTGCCAATGCGGTAACAAAGGTACGCCAGCCGGTTGTAGCCCTCGTTATCCGCCATGGCAGCGCGAATCAATTTGTCGGCAGTGGCACGATATTGCTCGGTGAGGCTGGGCGGATCGTCGGCTATCGCGGCGCCGCCGGCCAGGACCAACATGAGAGAGACTGCGGGAATGCGCCAGGTCATAAACGACAATCTTACAGCATGTGCCGATTAGAGGCACGCCACCAAGCGCCTACACCCTCATGCAACTCCGCGACGGCCTTCGCAAGATAAAGCCCACGCGGCTGCCGGCGCCGCGCCGAGACTCCGAACTCCTGGTCGCCCCGCAGTTCGGGTGGCTTGGGAAAATGCGCTGACCCATTCCTTACTCGGTGGGGCAGGCGGTGCTCGCCTGCCCTCTATCCTGTTTAGGCAGCGGGCTTGGTTCAACGAGCACGGGCGGGCAGGCGAGCACCACCTGCCCCACCTCCGGGCTTACCACAAATTCCACGACATCAGGCCAGGAGTTCGGAGACCTGCGTCGAGTCGAGCCAGGAACATCGATCACCGTGGATAATAACCACGGATCGGCAAAGGCCTTGTTTTATCCGTGTTCAATCGTTTGTTCCGATTCCTCGCGCAGGCAGCCGTGCTCCGCTTCCGACGGGCGCCTGCCGGACTATTGCGCCAGCGCATCCCACAAGCGCGCTGCCCGCTCCACTACGAAATCGCGATCCTGCGGCATCGCGAATCTCCGGCCAATCAGTTCATCCGCCGCGGCATTCACGCGCTCCAGATAGTCCTTGCGGCTGCCGTACCGCTCCGCAATCGAAAGCCGCGGATCGTGCGCNNATTCCATCCGCGTCCACCTGCGGCACCAATACGGGGAACGCGCCCGTCACCTTCGGCGGCTCTTGCAGAATCACGCCGCGCGATTCGAACTCCGGCCCGAAATCGAGCCGCCGCGCCACGCGCGGATGTTGCGGCGGCGTCACGCCCTCGATGGCCGGAAATCTCAAGCCCGCCAGATTCGTCAACTGCCCGTCCGCAATGTGCGGATACGCCGAAGCCGGCGGCGTTACGCCATCTTTGATCCAAGCCTCCATCGCCGCCAGCAGTGCGCGCTGCACCGGGCGGTGATCCACCACGTCGATCGGGTACTCGGTCCCCTGCTTCGCCAGCGGCAGCGAACGCGGAAAATGCTGTACCCCGGCCATGAAATAGATCCGCGTATCCGTCGAAATCGGCGCATCGCTCCGGCCATCCGCGGCGACGTGGATCAGGGATGCCGCGCGTCCCCAGTATTCCGAGGAATCGTTGGTGAAAAATATCTTCGGCAGCACCCGCGCGGCCCGCGCGCGGTCGAGCAGCCCGCCGGTCTGGCCCGTCACCGGATCGGTTTCGTCAGTGTCGGTGAAGGGAAACACATCGGTGGGATAGAAGACGTTGGCGTACGGCCAGCCATCGCGGGAAGGCTGCGCGTAGCGAAAGTTGAAGCTGCCGCGCCCGGCGCCGGCCACGTCGGCCCAGATGCCGTCGAAGACCTTGCGCCCGCTTTCGTCGGCGTTGAATCCATCGTAGACGAACTCGCGCAGCCACCGTCCGCTCTGCGAAATGCCGAAGCCGATGGCGAGTTTCACGGAGGGCCGCGGGCCGCTCCATCCGCCGGCTTCCCCGCCATATTTCAGAAACGAGATGAAGTCGCGCACCGCGGCGAGGCCCGTGCCGGCCACCACCGGATCCTTACCCTGGTAGACGAATTCGTAGAGCATCCCGGCTTCGAAGCCGCTGGGCATCTCCACGGAATGGCCGTCGGCCCCGAGCGAATATTTCTCCGCCGGAATCCGCCGCGGAGCCGACTCCGTGCCGCTGCGCACGTATAGCGCGATCGCCTTCGCGACTGGAATCGCATCCTGATTGCGGTCGCTCAGCGGCATTGAGCTCCCGCTCTTTTCGGGAGTAAACTCGGCGCGCACCAACCCATCCGTGGGCGCCTCGGCGCGATAGTGCGGCGCGGTGAAGTGGAGCGCGCCGCGATTCGATGCCGGGATATCCCATTCCCACCCGAGCCACACCAGCGTGTAGCCTTGTTTCATGACCCAGCCGTCGCCGAAATCGTTCGCGCCCGCTGCGAAGTTGAAACGGTTGAGCATGCCCTTGCCGCCGCGATTGGAAACCTCGAACAGCACCGTCCCGTTACCCTTCGCCGCATCGGTGGGTTGCAGGATATAGAAATCCGCGGCGCACTCCGCCCCTCCGGCGGCATCGAGCTGCGCCAGTTCCAGATCGCGCACAATGCGGTTGGCCGCGAGCTTGGGATTCATCCCGAAGTGGGCCCGTCCCACAATTCGTTCGTAAACGCCATCGAGAACGGGCGTGCGCTCCGAAATTTCCACGCTGCGCACCGCGGCGCTGCCCGCGCCCGCCAGCGCCAGCAGACAGAGATACCGGCGAATCATAAGGTCGAGTCTACCAAAGGCGGGCAGACAAGAAACCGCTCCCTCAGAACTCCTGATGTCGTGGAATTTGCAGTGAGCCCGCAGGTGGGGCAGGCGGTGCTCGCCTGCCCTCGATCCTATTCGAACAGCGGGCCTAATTCCGTGCGGGCGGGCAGGCGGTACCGCCTGCCCCACCTGCGAAGCTCNNGCTCAGCCCATTTTCCCCGCCAGCCAGAAATTGCGGGGCGACATCAGGAGTTCTGTCCCTTGCGGAGTGCCCTCTGGGCCCGGCTCAGTAACAAGTCCGGTGGAGTCATCGCTCCGTTACCGAGCCGGGCCCAGAGGGCCCCCCGCAAGGGAGCGGTTTCTTGAGTTTCGCGACAAAAACTAATTAATAATTAGTGGCCGCCACCGGAGAGCTTGCGGTAGTACTCGGCGACCGAGTCCTTATACCCGGCGGGGACCTTATTCGGATCGGTGTTGCGGATGGCGCCGCTCCGGCCTTCATCGAGTTGGCGGCGCAATTGCAATTCGAGCGCGTCCACACCGCTGACGAGCTGCTGGTGCATCTGCTCGACCAGGGCGGGATTCCCGGGGAAACGGCTGGGATCCAGCTTGCGCATTTGATCGATCAGGGACTGCAACTGCTGCCGCGCCTCGGGACTATCCTGCACCGCGGCACGCACCTGATCGAGAAGGTTCAATCCTTGTTCAATCTGGCGCTGGGTATCGGCCGGGTTCGAACCCTGTTGTGGCGCCGCGGCCTGACCCGTGATGCGCGTATTGCCGGTGTCATAGTTGCCCATCACGCTGCCTCCGCGATTGCCACCGCCGTTGCCTGTCGCACCGGCGAGGCGGTTGCCCATCGGACCCGGCTGGCCTCCGCCGGCTTGACCTGCTTGCTGGCCGCCCTGTTGACCGCCCTGACCGGGCTGGCCGCCCTGACTGGATTGCCCGTTGCGGCTGAGTTGTCCGGCTTGCGACTGTTGGCCGCCACGGCCGGGCTGGCCCTGTCCGGGCTGAGCGTTGGAGCGGCCACCGAGGCCGGCGACCTGGTCGCGCAGACGGGATAGATCGTCCATGGCCCGGTTGATCGCGGCGTCCTGGGAAGCGTGCTGCGCAGTGCCCACGGCGCGAGCCGCGTCGCCGGCCTCGCGGCCCAGCTTTTGCAGGTCGTTGGTGAGGGCCGCTTCCACCGGATCGGAAAACTCGCCGCTACGCAGCCAATCCGAGCTCCGCTGCATGCGGTTGCCGAGATCGTTCTCATCCATGCTGTCGAGCGCGGTCCGCAACTTGCCGGAAGCCGCCGGTTGCGTGGGCGCGAGTTCGCGCGCCGTGGTGCGCATTTGCTGGGTGAGGTGCGCCAGGTCATCGCTCACCTTTTGGCGATCGTTGACCATCTTGTCGATTTCCTGGGCGGACGGGTAGGTTTGCGGCTGGCTGGAGGCGCGAGCGGCGTTCTGCCGGGATACCAGGTCGCGCACGCGATCCGCCTGCTGCTTTTGCTGTGCCGCCAGTCGATCGGCCGCCTGGGCCATGGAGTTGAGACGGCCGGCGGCATCCTGCTGCTGCAAACCGCCCAGCAGGTCGGTGGCTTCGCGCAAGCGGTCGGCGGCGCGCCGGGCGTCGGCCGCGCTGGCCTCCTGGGAGGAGGCGCGCTGCATGTCGTCGTTGGCCTGGCGCAAGCGGTCGAGCGCCTGTTGGGCTGCCTGCTGGCGGCTGTCGGCGCCGGCATTGCCCTGGCCGGCGGAGGAACCGCCCGCTTGCCCGCCGCGTTGGCCCGCCTGTCCGCTGGATTGCCCGGATGCGGAACCGCTCTGCTGCCCTTGCTGGCCCTGCGAACCCTGTTGTCCCTGCTGACCGTTCTGAGCGAGTTGCTGTTCCATTTGCCGCTGGAGCTGTTGCGCTTCGCGTTGCAACATTTCCTGTTGCCATTTTTCTTCGGCGGTCCGGACGCCATTGCGTTGCTGCTGGGCCAAGTCATCCTCGCGCTTGGCCAGTTCGTCGAGCTTTTTCAGAGCGTCTTCGATTTCCTGCGCCTTCTGTTCGGCGGTACCAGCGGTGGTTTGCCGGGCCTCGTATTGATTTTTCTCGGTATCGAGCTCGAGATCGAAGAGGGCAGCCAAATCGCGCGCCGCACCGCCCCCGCCGCCGCCACCCCCGCCGCGCCCCCCCAGTGCAACCTGAATTTGCCGGAAGGTGGCTTCGGCGCGGAGCAGGTATTGCAGAGCCTTCTGCTCATTGGGGATGGCGTCTTTCCATTTCTGCTGCTGCAATTGTTGCGCGGCCGGCGCCATGGCGGCGGAAGCGGCCATCATATCCTTCTGGAAATCGCTAATGGCCTCCACTTCATCGGTCAACTCGCGGGCCTGCAAGCGGCCGGAAAGCGTGACGGCCTGGTCGTGCAAGGTGGCTTGGGATTGCGACAGCAGCTTGGCGATATCGGTGGCCTGCTGCTGGGTCGCGTTCTTGTCTCCCTGCTGTTTGAAGGTGGCGGAGACGATCTCCTTCTCGCGGCGCGAAATCTGCGCGGATGGATCGCCCTGGCCGCCACCCCCGCCGCCGCCGCTACCACCCGACTGTTGCGATTGCGAAAACTCGCGCTCGAACGGGTCGGCCTGGATGAACATCATATCGGTATGGGCCTCCACGTTGTTGGCGTCCCTGGCAGTGGCGTAAACGCTCACCAGATCGCCCGGAACGGCATGGAAAGCCTCCAGCGAGAGCGTGGTGGAGCCGTCGGCTTGCCGTTCGCCCTTGCGCGGGAGCAGATCCACGGTAGTCTCGGGGCCGCCATTCACCGAATAGTGCAGCGCTGCGCCATTGAGGCCGTACTCGTCGCTGGCCTTGGCGGCCACGGTCACCTCTTCGATGGGGCTGGCGTGATAGTCGCCGTGGCCGGGACGCACCAGCGCTATCTGCGGCGGGTTGGCTTTGCGGGCCTCGATGAAGAAATCCTCGCTGACGCGTACGGGCTGGTTCTCCGCCATGCCGGCGACGTGGTAGACGCCGTCCCGGTCCATTTTGATATTGCCGCGGTAGACGTTATTCTGTCCGCCGGTGAGCCGGATCTGCTGGCCGTTGTCGAGTTGGATCCGGCCGTCCTGAAGGGGGCGGTCGGTGGAGACTTCGAGTTCGGCCTCGGTGCCGGTGAGGGCGCGCAGATCGCCGCCGCGCTCCTCCACCTCCGGCGGCATGCCGGTCCACGCGGGGTACCGGTAGGTGACGCGAATCTGCTTCACCGCCGGTAAATCGCTGACGCGAATGTTGAAGTGCTTCGACGTCATCGCGCCGGCGGTCACATAGTATTCGACGTTCTCGGGCAGGCCGGCAAATAGAAATTGATAGCCGCCGCCGAAACTGCCAGCCGCCTTGGCCTGCATGGTAATTTCTTCCCACTTGGAGGAGCTTTGAAAGCGGGCAAACAACTTGACGATGGGCGACCGCAGACCGGTGGGGAGCGCCGAGACCAACTGGTCGGCGTGGCGGCGCACCACCGCGTCGCCGGGAGTGACGCGCAGATCGTAGAGCGCGGGCTTGTCGTGGTGCGGACCGGTCCAAAGCAGCGAAGCGCCATACCCCAGAAAACCGGGTCCGGCGGCAATCACCCAGACCAGGATTGCCAAGGCTCCGACGCCCGTGCCCAACGAGATCCACAGGCGATTGTCAGTGACCATTTGCCGGGGCTGGGCGGACTGAGCGATTTCGAGGGTGTCGCCGGCTAAAAGCTCGATAAAGGGGTCCTGGCCGTCGCGCTCGGCGAAAGTGGTGAGGCGCTGCTGGAATTGCGGGAAGGCGGCTTCGGCGGTTCCGATGGCGCGTCGGCGGGTGAGGCGGCGCAAGGGCAGCGCCAACCCGGCGGCCGCGGCAATGGCCAGTATCAGGACCAGTCCAAAGCGCGCGAATGTGACGCTGCCCTGCGAAAAGGCGCGCGCATTGGCGATGGTGACCAGCACCAGCGTGGCTGCCAAAGCGCTGCCGGTGAGGATGGCCAAGCCGCGCAGGATGGTGCTCCAACGCAGGCGTTGTTCCAGTTGCGCAATGTATGCGTGAAGCTGTTCGCGAAAACTCATGGACCCTCCAATGGCGTGGCGAACGAATTACCTAAAGGATATCGCACTGGCGGTGGCGGCGGGCTGCCGATCGGCGGGACTCCGGCGGCAATCGGTTAGGGCTGCCGGAGCCAGTATGTGATTGCCCTCTGCGTCAATACCGAAATGAACAGTGCCCATCCAAAGCTGAGAAATGTTCCGATAATGATGTACTCGGCGACCTTGCGTTGGCTTCCGTCCTTGATCTCGCCGAATCGAAGAATGGATTTTGCGGCGATCAGGAAGCCAATGCCGTTAGGCTGGTCCATCAGCACGAGCAGCATGACCAGAAGGCGTTCTAACCAGCCGATATACCGCCCCCCTTGCGTCAGCCCGGAGATATCGTTGTCGCGAATCTCATTCGTGAAGGGCTTGATCAGCTTGGCAATCAGAACTCCCCCCGCCGGAACACTGAGGACGATTCCCGAGGCGCAGCTCAGAAACGCAAAGTACCACCTCGATAAATCGGGCTTCATGCCAGCCATCCACCATCCATTCTCCGCTGCGTCCGGAAAATACCAGGCTAGTCCCAAAAGGACAATCATGTGCGCGCCCTGGTCCACGAGAAATCGTCGGCCCGAATCGGGAAGCAGACGCGCCTCAATGGCGGCCATGAGGGAGAGCGCCAGCAAAATCCCGAGCAGAATCCGCCAGTGAAACGCACCCAGCAACAGGCAGGATATCGACGTGACAATAGCGCCCTGAAGGACCGGGCGCCAGATCGGACGTGCGCGCCCGGCGATCCACTTCGCCTGGAAAACAAAGCGTCCGAGCAGATATGCCGTCAAGATCGCGCAGAAGGTTGCCGTCATCGGCATCCGTCAACCCTTTTTGGTTGTCTGGCGCAGGACAACCCTTTTTGGTTGTCTCAGGCCAGACAACCCTTTTTGGTTCGTCTGTTTCTTCGGCTGCAAAAGGGCTTCCCAGGGCATCTCTTCAAATCGATGAATCGTCTCCCGAATCACATGCCAGTTTGCGCCGCCAAGTCCCTTTGCCACGGCCTGCTTCGAAACGCGCGGCCGCAACGATTGCCCGACCTGTTCATAGTCGGGCTCTTTCGGGTCGATGGCAACACAAACGATTTCAGCCTGGCGTCCAGTCCATTGGTCAATGAGGGCATCGCACAGATGGGCGATGACGGGCATCCAGTCGGACAAAGGACCGGCCGACTGCGGCATCTCGATCGTCATACTCGCACGCTGAGTCATCTCATCCAAAGCGCGGCCCGAGAGAACGAATGCGGGGCCCGTCGACAATGCAACCCGCCTCGACGAAGTCTCTTCGCCTGCCCCCAACCCGATCGCGATCCGGCTATCTGCCACGCCTCCAGCCCGCAATGAGGCGCGGAGGAAGATGCCGGCGCGCATCGCCATGGCCGGATCCGTCAGCAGCAACTGCCAGCCATCGCCCCGGAAAAACTCCAGGCTGCCTTTGACAAGCCCCCGCTTCCAGCCCCGAACCACATCCACGGCGTTGGTGAGCGACGAACGAACCGATTTGAGTTGCGCTGGCCGGAGGCGGCTGGAACCTATGATGTCTCCAGTCAATACGGCGTGATATCTGAGCTGTGCCATGGCGGTCTATCTGCTGTGTATGTCGCCCTTCGCTTCACGACCATTGTAGATCGCAGGTCACCATCACGACCATTGTCGTTTTGGCCGCAGGCGAACGCAGATTCCGCCGCCCTACCCTTCCTCTCTCTGCGTCCCCAGATATCCGCTCGCCAGCGCCGATTCGGCAACCGCGGAAACGAACACCAGCAGCATCACGTACCACCACAGCGTCTCCGGCGTCTTGTGCGCCGCCGCGCCGGGCGTAGCCGCTTCCCGTGAAGATTGCCCGCCCTTGCCCTGCCACAATGCCAACACGTCGCCGGGGATCACGTCGAGGTTCGATTCCTTGGGATCGGGGTTGACTCCCACTTCGTCCTGGCGGCCATTGGCCAGGCGGAGCTGATAATAGCCGGCCTCGGTCAGTTGGAACGACTGCGCGGAGGCGGCCTCGCCCAGCGTGAGCGGCCGCTTCCCCTCTGGATCGGTGACCTCCACATTTTGGGTTCGTTCCTGAGCATTGCGGAGTTCGAGGAAGGCGTCTACCGGGCGCGCACCCCCCTGGCGTTCGCTGCCCGCCAGATAGCGCGCGGTCTGCTCGATGAAGGGGACGAAGGCGGGATGCAACGGGAAATCGTTAGTGAGGTTGTCGAGCCCGGTAGTGAGCAGCACCACGCGGCCCTCGCCGATGCGTTTCTCCAGCAACAGCGGCGTCTGGTCCCCTAAGCGAACAATCACGCGAGCGTCGCCCGGGTCGACAGCCAGAGCGTAAAAGAACTTCACGCCCGTCCAGCCATTGGCCCTGGCCACGGCGGGGTAGGAGGAGTCGCTCGAGCCTACCGCCATATACCGATCCGGAACGCGGCTGTAATCGCGGGTTTCCACGATATGCGCGCCGAAAATCGGAATCTGCAAGCGGCTGCCGGCGGAAGTGCCGGCGGCAATCAGGATGCTGCCGCCGGAGCGCACGTACTCGGTGAGCGAGTGTTCCAGCAGCGAAGGCACCGCGTTGAGATCGGAGAGAACCATGAAAGCGTAATTCGACGGTTGACGGTCGGCGGCCTCATTGACGACGATCGATTCCAGGATGAAGGCCGATTGCGCGGCCGCGGAGAGCGCGGCGCCCACGTAGAACGGGGAGCGGGTGTCGCCGTAGTTATGGATCAGCAAGGCTTTTTGCGGGTCGGACCGCTCCACGGCGAAGCGTCGGAGGTCGTCGGCCGGGAATCCGTCGGCAGCGTCGATTTTGATCTCGCAGCGGCTGAAGCCGTAAGGCACTTCCAGCGCGGGGAAGTCGACGGCGGCCCGTCCGTTGGCTGGTACCGCGACGGTCTTGGCGGCGGTGGTCTTGCCGTTTACCACCAGCGATACGGTGCGTTGGGCCGCAGGCGTGCCGTAGCCGGCAATCACCGCTCCCACGTGAACCGGCTTGGCGTCTTTGCCCCAGACTTGCCCGGGGGCATCCACCGATTCCACCGTCCAGTTGGGCTGGGCCTTCGAGACCACCGCGTGCTTCACCAGATTGACGTTGGCCGGCAGGGCCATGTCGGAGAAACTGGCGGCCAGATCGCCGCGTTGCATGTCGCTGAACAGATGCAGCTCGATGGGAGTGTGGACCGCTTCAGCCATGGCCCGCACGGCGCGCGACAGTTCGCCGAAGTTCCCGTGGCCATCGCCGGGTTGAATGGCCTCGACCGCGGCGCGCAACGCCGATTGATCCTCGATGGGTTGCGTCATCAGCCGCAGTTGCGAGCCAAACGCCGCCACCTGGGCGCGCGCGGCGCCCTTTCCGGACAGCACGCTCATGGCCGCGTCCCTGGCATCGGCCAGGCGGCTTCCGGCGCGCATGCTGAAGGAGTTGTCGATCACGAGCAGCACCAGCCGCTCGCTGGCGAGCGAGGCCGTATTGCGATTGATGAAAGGATTGGCGAAGGCGAGGATCAACAGCAGCAGCATCAGCAGCCGCAGCGACAGCAACAGAAAATAGCGGAGCCTTCGATGACGGGTGGAGCTTTGCGTGCGCGACTCGTACAACATCAACGAGCTCACCGCCTTGGGCGTGCGGGTTTGGCGCTTCAACAAATGCAGGTAGAACGGCAGCGCGAGCCCGGCCAAGCCGGCCAGGAACCAGGGCGCGAAGAGTCCCATCTAATTGCGGCCTCCGCGCAGGGTGAGGTATTCGCGCAGGGCTTCGTCGAGCGGACGGTCGGTCATGAGCAGGTAGTAGCCCATGCCCGCGGCCCTGGTACGGTCGCGCAGATCGGCAAGATGCGCCGCCACTTTTTCCCGATACTCGTTTTTGGTGTAATCGGGGGTGACCTCGAGTTGCTGCCGGGTCTCCATATCGACCAGGATGGACGGGCCGTTCAACCTGGGGACCACATCCTCGGGATCGAGGACATGGAACAGGACCACTTCATTGCCGCGGAAGCGCAACGGCTCAATGGTGCGGACAATGCTCTCGGGCGATTCCCAGAAATCGGAGACGATCAGCACGATGCCGCGGCGGCTCAGCAGCTCCTGGAAGTAGCGCATGGGCTTCGAGAAATCGGTGCGGGCGCGCGCTTCGGCCTGTTCCAGACCGGCCAGCAAACGATGCAACTGGCCCTGGCGGGTTGAGGGGCGTATATAGTTGCGGATCTCGTCGTCGAAGGTAATCAGCCCGGCGGCATCGCGCTGCCCGTGGATGGCCAGATAGAACAGCGACGCGGCCAGGTAACGGGCGTAATCCATCTTATTGACGCTGTGGGAGCCGAACTGCATGGAGTTACTGGCGTCGAGTAAGATGGTCAATAAGCTGTTCGTCTCGCCCAGATAGCGCTTGAGATACATCCGCTCGGTGCGGGCGTAAACGTTCCAATCGACGTAGCGAAGATCGTCGCCCGGAACATAGGCGCGATACTCGGCGAACTCCTGGCTGAACCCGAAATCGGGAGAGCGGTGCAGGCCGGCGACGAAGCCATCGACCACGGTCTTGGCGACCAGCTCAAGGCTGGAGATGGCGCCGAGAACGGAGGGCTGGAGGAAGCGCTGTAACATAAAGAGCTAAACGATCCCCCACTTTCGCCGCAGCCACCACTCCGAAAAGCGCAGCAGCAATAAGACCAGGAACACGAGCGGCAAATTCCACAGATCCCTGGTCTCACGCATAGTCACGCCAGCCTCCGAAAAGGGAATGTCGGCGGCGAGTTTGCCGAGGTCGGCGGGCTTCCAATATTGTCCGCCGGTTTGCGCGGCGAGGCGTTCCAGCAGGTCGCGGTTCTGTTCGGTGTGAAAATTCTCGGCTACGCCGTCCATGCGCTGAAAAGTCAATACGTCGCGGCCTAATTCCTTGACGGTCCCGGTCTTGGCATCCGCGCGCTGGGCAGTGACTTCGGTCAAATAGGCGCCGGATTTGGGAGCGGACCAGGCGGCTTGGAACTGGCCGGGACTATCGGGCACCCCGGTCATCTCCACCAGGGCGCTGACGCCGCTCGGGCCCAGGATATGCGCTTCCACCCGGGCATCGGGAGCGGGGTTGTAGTTCTGGTCGCGAACCTCGGCGGTGAAAGTTACGGCGCCGTTATCGAGCAGCATCTGCGCGGGGACGGAAGCCGCCACGTGGCCGGGGGTGTCGGAAACCAGCCACCGCAGAAGCTGCTGCCAAAACAAATCGTGAGCCGTATCGCCCAGCGGGGAACTCATCTGCCAACGCCAACTGCCTCCGGTAGCCATGATCGCGGTACGGCCGCGGCCGAAGTTCTCGGTAGTCAGTAAGGGCAGCTTTCGGCCTTCGGGCGTAATCATGTTGGCCAGAACCACCGCCCCCGGTTTGGGCGTGCCGGCGTCCTCATAGTCCATCAGGTAGGGCAGTTTCTTCCACTTAGCGGAGTTAGCGGCGGGGTCGTCCACCAGGCGTGTAATAATGCTGTCGACGCCGGCGGGCGCCAGTTCGGCAGTGGTGTGGGTAGTGCCGCTCTTGGGATCGCCCTCGCGATGAAAAGTGCCCGGCTGGGTGGGCAGCGCGGTGGGCAGCAGGTCGACAAGATTCGACGCGTTCCAGCCGCCATCCGCCAGCGCGAACTGGCCGCCGAGCAGCAGCAAGCCACCGCCGCGGCGATCCACGAACTGGTGGATTAATTCCTGCTGGCCGGGAGTGAAATAGCCGGCTTCCACCGACCCAACGATCAATCCCTGGTACACGAACAGATCTTCCGGCCGGGTAGGAAAGCCGTCGGCCAGTTCTTTGGGATCGGAGATTCCCTGGCGGTAGAATTTGTTTTCGCTGGTGCGGTCGATGGACGCGATCTGCACCATGCGGTCGTCCTCTTCCGCCTGGCGGATGAACTTGTACTCCCAGCGCGGTTCACCCTCCACGTACAGGATGCGGCGCGGTTCGGAGCCGACATTCACCACGCGGGTCAAGGTATTGTTGGCGATATTCTCCTCGCCGGCGAGTGGGGCCGCGGCGATTTCGAGCGTTCGGGCGCCGGCGCCGCCGCTGTCGAACATCAACGTCTCAGTCTGGAGGTTGCCATCCGGTCCCAAAGTGACGGTGCGGGAAGCCAGCAGCTTGCCCTGGCCGGCGCTGTCGTTCCCCACCGTGCCGCGCACCGTCAGGTTGACCTTGGCGCCGGCGTATCCGCGCTGGTGAAATGTAATCCTGGCGGACAGCCGGGATTCCGCCAGGGCGCGGGGAGCCACGACGGCATCGTCCAGTTCCACGTCGTGTTGGGCGCGCTCGCGTCCGAAGCCCACGGTGTGGACCGGAATATGGCGGGCCCGCAGCGCGCTGATGGCGTCCGCGCTAATGCCGCCGGTGTTGTCGCCGCCGTCGCTGAGCAGCACTACGGCGCCGATGGGCAGGTCGGAAGTCTCCTCGGTCAACTGCTTGAGGCTCTCGCCGATGCGGGTGGAAGGCGCGTTGGGTTGCAGGTCCTTGAGGCTGTCGATACGGGCGGGCACGTCGTCAACGCGGTAAAGACGCGTCTGAAAGGAGCGGCTGAGGCCGGCCAGGACGCCATTCTGCAGCGCCTTCACGGCCTGGGCCTGGCGGGTGGAACCGTCCTCGGAAATGGCCATACTGCGGGAATCGTCCACCAGCACGGCGATGATGTTCTGTTGCGGCTTCAACTCGGCGACGGTGATGGCCGGCTGCCACAGCANNGCGGCCCGCTGCAGGCGAGAGTGGATCAGCCCGGCCAGACCGGCGGCCGCGGCCACCATCAGCAGCACGAGGATCCACTTCGGCCATGCCCCCAAAAGAGCGAATTGGCCGCGTGCGTACAGCGAACGCGGGTACTTAAAAAAGAACTCGAACATGGGCTCGTCGACTGGCCGCGGACTGAAGAAAAAGGCGCGCGGGATTCATCCTAATGGGTCATGGCGTAGGTAATGTAGTTGAGGACGATGCGAAAAGCAAGTCCGGAAAACTTCTCGGGGTACTGCGGGCTATCGGCCCACTCCCAGGCGTCGCCCAGGTGCATGTTGGCGCAGATGGCCACCATGATGCGCCCGTGGTCGTTACGGATGGCGCGCCATTTGGGCACATAGCCGTCCTTCTCATAGGTCCGGCCGGTGTTGACGTAGACTTCGCTGGGAATCTGAAACTTCTCGTTGATGTCGTAGAGGACGTGGTAGATCTCGTCCTCGTCTTTGAGATCTTCCACGGGCCGGTCAGGCAACACCATGCGCATGCCGGCCATGAAATGCTCCCAGTCGTCGGTACCGTGGAAGTCGTCCACCATCAGGAAACCGCCCTTCAGGAGATAATCGTGCAGGCGTTTGGCCTCCTCGTCGGTGAAGGTCCAGGTGTTCACCTGGACGGCGTAGATCCAAGGGTAGTCGAAGATATGGTCGCTATCGAGATCGACCACGTTCAGCGGCGACGGAGAGTTGATGCGGGTCAAACGGCGGAGGGCGATCAGGCAATCGTTGTCGGCCTTGGGATAGTCGCGGGACCAGCCGCCGCGAAAGCTGCGAAATCCGTAACTGTTGCCGTTGGCATAGCTGGACGTGTACTGGAGCCGGCTCCAATAAAACTCCGAGGGCACGTTAGCTCCGCCGTAGGAATACTGTTGGCCGCGGTACCCCTGGAAGCCACCGCCTTGCATGGCAAACAGGCCGAGGCTGAGCAAGAACAGGAAGGGAGTGGCGGAAATGGGCCGCACCAGCTTCATAAGGTGGTTACCTCTGGGGATTCTTGAAGCATAGCAGAAGCGGGGCGTCCGTTGCGGGGGGGCGACAGGGGTGCGTGCGCGTTATCGGGAACGCCCCCGCTGGCTTACGCGCGCGGCGGGCTGCGGCGCGGAATCTGGGCGATGGTCATCGGTTTGCCGGTACGGACTGGCACTTCGGTGGGTCGGGGACTTTGGGCCATGTGACAGGCACTCCAATGATATAACTGTTATATATCACGATGCGTTTCGACTTCGACCGATCGAAGAGCCGGATCGTCAAGCAGAAGCATGGTATCAGCTTGAAAGAGGCGCAGCAGATTCTCGACCAGGTTTACCTGGTTGACCAGAAAAGTGACGATCCGGAACAGTTCCGTGCAATCGGATGGTGCGGCGATTGCCTCTGTTCCGTGATTTTTGAGATCAGACCCGACGAGGAGGGCGAGTACTACCGCTTGGTCACAGCGTGGAAGGCGACTAAAGAGGAGGAGCGAAGCTATGCCGAAAATGTCTAGATCTGGGCGGTCTCCCGACGAGATTGCGGAAAAAGCCACGCGCGGCGAAGATATTTCCGCTTATTTCACAAATAAATTCACTGTGGTGAGACCCGTCCGTCGTGTGAATGTCGATTTGACCCAAGGAATGTTGAGGGAACTCGATCAACGGGCGGCGCGGCTCAACATCAGCCGGCAGGCTGTGATCAAGACTTTACTCGACCGGGCACTGGAGGAGAGCCGCCGTAAACCCAGAGCGAAGAGGAAGGTCGGTTAACAGGACCAATATCAGCCTTGGCGGCAAATCAGCCAAGTGGGTTCGCAGAATCGGGAAAGCCCGAGACGGGAGGTGAAAACGCCGCCCGGTTTTTGGGACAGAATTTCGCGACGGCGCCGACAGCAAATCCAGTGCTGCCGCGACCACCATCTGGCCGCCATTTGTGGGACTGACATTTGGGACGCTGGGAGCCTTGATTTCAGGGCTCGCCGGGTTTGTCCCGAAACTTACCCTTCTTGAGACTACTTCAGATTTCCCCACTGGATGGCAGACACCGGTACAGAGACAGGACGAACAAGCCGGGACAGCCGTTGTCGTTACTTCCACTGGTACTCCATGTCATCGGTTGCCCAGCCCGCGCCGTCGTGGCCGGGTGGACGTACCGGTTGCGGGCGACAATGAGGAGCGTGAGCGCGATCACGGTCAGAACGATCTTGGTGTAGATGTCGGGTTTCATGCGGCGCAGTTTGATACGTCCCACCATCGCGCCGGCGAGAGGTGCTGCGGTTCCGCACCCCGTCTTGTGTCCCAAGGCCCTCGCGCGGTAAGATATTCTTACCATGCAAACCCGCATTTCCAGCAAGGGGCAGGTGGTTCTTCCCGGTCCCATCCGGCGAAAGCTTGGACTTGGCCCCGGCGATGCCCTCGACGCTAGCGTGAAAAGCGGGCAAATTGTCCTTACCCCCCGCCATTCGCGGTCCGCTAAAGCTATCATCGGGCGCGATACAGTTACCCGTCTCCCGGTTCTCAGTGCCGGACCGCGGGCTGCGCGACTTACCAGCGAACAGGTTCAGGACATTCTGTCAAATCTCCCGTGAGATATCTGTTTGATGTAAACGCACTGATCGCGCTGGGGTTTCTCGAACACGAGTTCCATGAGCGCGTTGGCCGGTGGCTGCTGAGTCTCGGGAAGGCAACAAGCTACGAAATCCTTACTTGCGCGATCACGGAACTGGGGTTCGTCCGCGTTCTGTGTCAGGCTCCGCAGTACGGATTCACCGTCGCGCAGTCGAGGACGCTCCTGGTCAGACTCAAGAAGCAGGGAATGGTCCCCTTCAGGTTCATCGCCGACGACCACGACATCTCGCGGCTTCCTGCGTGGGTCAAGACGGGGCGGCAGACCAACGACGGCCATTTGGCAGAGTTGGCGCGGGCGCACGATTCCGTGCTTGCGACGCTGGACGAACGAATACCCTCCGCGTTCATCATTCCGGGCTAGCTGGCTAGCCCGGTATATAGTGATCGGGGGGCGTGCGCGAAGCCAAAAGCTGCCTTCCGCGCAGGGTAGACGAAATTTAGATCTTAATCTAGCATACTCCAGGACAGGAAAATAACGGCGTTCAGATGAACTCTGCCATTCTGACGACCTGCCATGGCCGTCGGTAACGGGGAAACTAAATTCGTGTGCAGGCTGATCGTGCTTCGGACCTTCGGATAAAAAAGCTTGGCGCGCGGACTGACCGGAGCCGAAATCCCACGCCCGTAGGCCGTGAAGCAAAATGGCCTTCCCACAGACCCGCTTGGCTCTGCCTATTCAGCCCTTGTCCCGGAGATGGTTCCCTGGATCACCGCCAGCCTCGGCGCGGCAACACCGCTGTCAACAGCAGTTTTCGATCCAGGGAGGTTGATATTGAGCTGATGCGCATCCGCAGAACTTGCCGAAAGGAAACGTGGGTCGCGCGGGCAGATGGAAACGGCCAGTGCTCCGAGACGCGCTGGCTGTCATGAGCGCAGTGAATAACCTAAGCTCTTGATGGCGAAGGGTATGGAAGATGGCCGTCAAACCGCGTCAAACGGAGCACGCTAAAGCCACGTTACAAAGTCTGTTTTCAATGCCTTGTGGCCATGCGGGTTTCGATCGGAGCACAAACGGAGCACAGGGTGGAATGGGTTCGTGCAAGTTATTGAAAAGATGGAGCGGGAGACCGGGTTCGAACCCTCGGCGTCCAGCTTGGGAATCTCAGCGTCGATTGATAACAAAGGACTAAGGCGTTCAAGAGGATGAATTCAGGTCTAACGTATTCAGCAACTTACGTCGTCTTCCCCGGCAATCGCCTCCTAATGGAGTGAAAATGGAGTGAAAGATACGCGCCATTCGTTTCGCGGACGGGCCATGATCGCGGTAGGTTAACCGAGAGAACGCGTGCTTACGAACGAATCGCGAGAGCCCGCGTTTCCTGGGCGATTCGCCCACCAACGTATCCATGGGGGGCAGTTCTCATGAACGGGATGTGGCTTCAGAATTTCGACTCTCGACGTTCCCGCACGGAAACTACGAACTCTGTCCCCGGATCAAACCGGATGTCCGGTCCCTTGACTCCGTAATTGATCACAACCAGAGATACTATTGCGCCGGCGCCTGCACCAATCGCAGCACCCTTCGCCCCGCCGGCAAGTCCACCGATTACCGCGCCCGCTCCAGTAATGGCGGCGAACTTCCCAGTGTTGCCCTTTTTCTCGATCACGCGGCCTTCTTCATCCACGTTCTCTTTACCATTCGAGTTCACGACCGACTTGACCTGAGCCGCAACTGGAATCGTTTTCCCCTGGAAGGTCACGCTCTGAAACACAAAATCGAGTACTGATGTCTTGTTAACCTTGCCGCTGCTCTTCGCGGTGCGAATTTCACCCTCTACCGTGGCCCCGCGGAACTGCTCGGGGCTGGTGACTACTCCCGAAATCGTATCCCCTGGCTTGTTCAGCCTGCTGCTCATAGCCGTCGTCATCTTGATCCGAATTTCAGTATCCGGCGGGATTGTTGGGGCCTCTGCTTGCTGGCCGTATCCGTTATGTGATCCCAGCACGAGCAGCGCCGGAACCACAAGTTTAGCGAGTAGAG
>PLRZ01000126.1 GCA_003164075.1 Bryobacterales bacterium
CGGACGCCGCCGAACGGTATCTCAGTACCACTCTGTTCGAAGGGATGTTCGATGCGTAAGTGTGGGGCGGACTCTCAGTCTGCGGGGTGCCCTCTGGGCCGGGGACTCCGAACTCCTGATGTCGTGGAATTTGCGATGGACTCGTTATTGTGGCGCAGGCACTCTTGCGTGCCGGGCCGAGACTTCGAACGCCGGAGCTTCCCAGGTGGGGCAGGCGGTGCCGCCTGCCCGGCCGCGCTGAACCAGGCCCGCTGCTCGAATTGGATCGAGGGCAGGCGAGCACCGCCTGCCCCACCTGCGCGTTAACTGCAAATGCCGCGCCGCCACGCTCTATACTGGCCGGAACAAAATTGAAAAAGCGGGCGCGGTTTGGGTGATAGGGGTGAGTGCGCCCGCTGTCGTAACGGGGATTTAATTTCAAGACGGTACTATATACGTGGGAAGTTACAGGCAACTAAGAAAATCTAGCGCAAACGAAATAGCCATCGGGAGTTAGCCCTTTCGGGCCACGTGTCGGCGACGTTACTATTTGGGAACAGCATGCCATCTTTCTTGATAATCTTAGTCCTGTTCACTTGCGCGGGAATCCCCGCTTGGGCGCAGGACCAGCCGCCAGCCGGCCAAACCACCCCGCCGGCCNNCCGAGGATGTCGGGTCCGCCGGGTTTAGCTGTTCGGAGGACGCGCCGTGTCCCGTCTACATGGAACTCAGCGCCGCTACTGCCACCGGTAACAAGTATTACGTCGCCGGAAATATCCATTCGGCTGCGGTTACCCTGTACTCGGTGCTGATGGGCAGCGACGATGCGGGGCATACCTGGCGCGAAATTCATGAGCGCATTCGAGGGGCGGGGCTCGATCATCTGCAGTTTTTCGACGCTGACACCGGATGGGCCGGCGGTCAACAGCTCTTTCCGCTGCCCCAGGACCCCTTCGTGCTGCTCACCACCGACGGGGGGAAGACCTGGCGTCAGCAACCCGTCTTTGGCGAGAACGCCGACTACCATTTCGGCTCCATCCAGGAGTTGTATTTCGCCTCCCGGACCAATGGCAGCCTGATCGTCGACCGTAGCTCGGGGGGCGATCCCGGTCCCTTCGCTCTCTACGAATCACAAAACGGCGGCGAGGCCTGGACCATCAAGGAACAAAGCGTCAAGCCGCTGCACGTGAAGGGAGCGCCGGTCCCGGACGCCGACTGGCGCGTGCGTGTCGACGCGGCCACGAAGTCGTTCCTGCTGGAACGCCGCCAGGGCGAACGCTGGACGTCGCACGCAGCTTTCGCGGTGAACCTGGGGTTTTGCAAGTTGGCGGCTCAGTAGCGCCATCATAATTCCTGATGTCGTGGAATTTGCAGTGAGCCCGCAGGTGGGGCAGGCGGTGCTCGCCTGCCCGCGATCCTATTCGAGCAGCGGGCCCAATTCTGCCCCACCTGCGAAGCTCTCGCCACCGACAGGAGTGCTGACCATACTTACGGCCCATGAATTGCTTTGACCATAAGCGAGGTTTGGGTACAGCTTATGATGGTTGCTGGCGGTTTGGGTGTTTTAGTGGTGTTTTGCTTACTGCTCTCGATGGTGCAGAAGCCCCCGGCCATTGGGAGATAGCCCAAAGCGTGGGCAATTGTGACACAGGAGTGTCCGGTTTTTGGCGCGGTGGCGCATCGGGGTCCACGACGAGGCGCCTCCCAAATAGTGGACACTTTGTCTACGATATTTACACAAAGTTATATAATGCTCCTGTGCCTTCCGCAGGCGACCTTCCGTTTCTGGACTTGTGCGCCCGCGTCCAGGAACGAATCCAGGGCCATTACAACGTGCGCGTGGTGACCCGCGATATCCCCGATCCGCTGATTGGCGACCTCGACGGCGCGGAAATTCACATCGATTGCGCCGTTACCCCGGAGCAGCGCCTGTTCCTGCTGGCCCACCTGTTCGGCCATACCGTGCAGTGGAACCTCAGCCGCGATACGTTCGAAATCGGCAAGACTCGCCAGCCGCCGGTAGACGAGGCCCTTTTGCCCACGCTGCTGGCTTACGAGCGGGAAGCCGCCGCCTACGGTCTGGCGCTGCTCCACGAAACCGGCATCCGCCAAGCCGACCAGTGGCTCTCCGACTATTCAGCCTGCGACCTGGCCTATCTGGCTCACTTTTATCGCACCGGCGAAAAGCGCGATCCGCCCACTTTCTGGCGCTCCAACGTCCCGCTGGTGGAGCCGCGCACCATCCCTGTCTTCACTCCCACCAGGTTGGTATTCCGCGGCAACGGCGTGGTGATCTGAGGCCCGTCGGCGGAAGTCCTTTCACCCAGACAGGAACCTCAGAACTCCTGATGTCGTGGGATTTGCAGTGAGCCCGCAGGTGGGGCAGGCGGTGCTCGCCTTCGCTCGATCCTATTCGAGCAGCAGGCCTAATTCAGCGCGGGCGGGCAGGCGAGCACCGCCTGCCCCACCTGCGAAGCTCTCGCCATCGAAGGGAATGGCTCAGCCCATTTTCCCCGCCAGGCGAAGCGCCAGGCAGAAATTGTGGGGCGACATCAGGAGTTCTGAGTCTGCGCCACGGAACCCCCAGATCGGTTACGCACCGCGGTGCCGCCTGCCCTGTCTTCGAGGTCCGCTACTTCTTCGCCACCAGCACACGCGAAGGATAGAAACCCTGCTGCACCTTGCGATCGTGCAGAATCTCGAACCGCGCCAGCGAGATCATTTCAGGCACGCCGCGCTCCACCTGCCGGCCCCAGAACGCCGGAGCGACTTTGGTAGCCAATTTGTACGCGGTATTGAAAACCTGCGTGTTCTGCCCGATCAGCACCAGCGTCAGCTTGCCCTCGTCGCGCAGCACGCGCCGGAACTCGCGCAGCGTACGGGCGATGTCCTCCGCCGACAACAACTCCAGCAGGTAGCAGCAAAA
>PLRZ01000199.1:0-7701 GCA_003164075.1 Bryobacterales bacterium
TCACGCAATGCCTGGTACAGGGCGATGGGAAGGACCACCTCGATGAAGGCGGCGTAGTGGTTGTGATAAACGATGGGGCCCATCACGTCAGTCACATATCCGCTCGGAAACAACCAGAGGACTTTGCCCCCGGATGTAAATGTCTGGAGAGTGGCCCAGACGGAGACCACAACAGCGAACCAGAGCATGGCGGAACGGAACCAGCGGCGGACATCGGACTGTGAAAACAGGCTGAAGCCGGCAAGAAAGACGGCCAGGAAACTGCTCCAGCGGATGATGGCCGTCTTGGTGTCGAAGGGGTAGGCGGTGAATCCAGCGGCCCACTGGACCAGCCCCCACAAGACGGCAAAGGCCAACGGCGCCACCGGATAGGGGATGCGATGCGGCGGCCGGCGCCCCAGCGCGAAAACACATAGGGCAAACACACCGAGTTGAAAGACCGTAACCGGCCAGACCGCAGGGATCCAGAGCGTCAAGATGGCGAAAGCGAAGAGCGCCGCCAGCACGATATGCATGCGCAGCCTATTGTAAGACGCGGCACCGCAACGCCGCTTGAAGACTCATCCAGCCTAATGAGGGCTCGTGGAGGAGGCGCCGCTAAAAGTACCGGCGGCAGCCAGTCCGGCGACGGTACCCCCGACAGCCACGCCGCCGATGATGGCGATCTTGGCGACGGCGACGCCCGCGCCCGCTACGGCGGCGCTACCCGCTCCCACAATCTGGGCGTTTGTCACCTGCACCACCTCGCTGGCGCCCGTGGGGACGGTAGCACCGGGGATCACGGAGCCGGCGATTTCAATTTTCTTTCCGACATATTGAGCGATCTCGGCTCCCTGAAGTTGGACCGTCACGTTGCTGGTAGCGTCGGTCAGGAAGTACTTCCCATCGTGCAGTTTGACGATACCGGTCAACTTGACCACGCTGCTGGCGCCGGTCTGGGTATCGAACGCCAAAGCCGTGCCGGGCCGCAGGTCGGCGAGGAGCAGGCCGGATGCGCTGCGCACCTGTGCCGCACCGCTGCGAGCGGACACGGCAATACGGGTGGAGCTCTGAATGTCCACCTGCACCACGGAATCCCTGGCGGCCGCCGAAATCTGAAGCGAATCGGCTTCAAAGATGTGCTTGTCCGCATCGCGCAAGAGTCCGGCGCCTTTCTCAAGTACGGTCCGGTCACGATAAAACCTGGCGCGCGATTCCGGCGCCAGAGTAATCTGGAAACCGTCCTGTTGCACTACCGAGCGCGCAGCCGCTGTTTCGATGACGTTGCCGTCAAATACCGTGCTGTTGCCACGGACGGTAGAGCCATCGACGCGAAAATCTCCCGTCGAACGGACGAAACCAATGGAGCCAGGAGTTGCCGCGCCCAACAGCAAGCAACCGCCAGCTATGAAGGAAACTACTAGTTTACGCATAATATGTTGTTCCAGACGATACTTCTTGTTTTAGAATAAAGCTGTACCTTGATTAATGCAATAAGTTATTTAGCTTATTCTTGTCGTCTGACATACGTCTTACGAGCGTGTTGTATGAGACAATATTTTAGAGATTAACTCATCGTATGAACTACTATGAAGAGCTCGGACTCACGTCGGATGCGACCGCGCCCGAGATTCGCCATGCCTATCGAGTGGCGGCGCGGCTGGTACATCCGGATGGGCACGCGGATGAACCGGTGCGGGCCATGGCCGAACGCCAGATGAAGCGCCTGAATGAGATGCTGGCGATTCTCACCGACCCGCAGAGAAGATACGAATACGATCTGGCTCTGGAGGATGTCGCACGTCTTCCAGTTTTGGGTCCGGCGGCGCCGGGTCCCGCGGCATCGAACTCCGGCGTCCATTGGCAGAGGCCGGTGGAGTTGACCCTGCCATCGGAGCCGTGGTGGACACGGGCGCCGGAGTGGGCGCAATCCACCATGCGTAATGGGTTCTGGATATTCCTCGCAATGGTCATGTTGTGCGTGGGCCTCTGGTATCTGGCGGACATGCCGAGCACGCCGGTTACCAGGGCGCAAACGGAACAACCGCCTCCGGACGAGAAATTGCCCGCGGGCCCAAAGGCGCACAAAGCGGCAAAACCAAATGTCGCTCGGGTGTTTCCGGCCGAGCCGAAACCGGCGATACAGCGTCCCACCGGAGCGCCGGCCGAAGAAATCGAAATTCCCCACGAGGTCGCTGCACCCCTTCGCGAGACCGACCGGCCGCAGGAGGCCCTACGCATTCCGGAGGCAGCGCCGGAACCGTCCACCACTTCCGCGATGGCCGCCAAGCCGGAACCGTCCCGCTTTCCGGCGGTCCGGAACCCTGCCGGGGCCGCATCGTTCGCGGGTAATTGGCTGTACCTGCCCGCGACGGACGCGCCTGCGCCCGGCACTTACCCGGCAACTTATGTGGAAATGTTGCTGAACGAAGACAAGGGTGAGTTAGCAGGCACCTATCGGGCTCAATACAAGGTTCCCGACTTAGCGCTATCCCCCGACGTAGCATTTCGCGTTCAGGGTAAACTGCCAGCCGACAAGTCAGCCACACTGACATGGACATCCGGGGATGGAGCCAAGGGCGAAGCGGAGATGACGCTGCTCGGGCCAAACCTGATGAACCTTTCCTGGTGGACCACGAAACTCGGCCGGCGTCCCATGCTCGGCTCAGGGACCACGAAACTCATCCGGCAGCAACAGCCATGAGGACATCGCGAGCTGTTTGGTTAGCGGGGTTGGCCGCCCTGGCGGCGGAATTTGCAGTGGCCGGCTTGTGGTCCGTGCGGCTCGCGGCAGCCGACTACTGGTTCACGAAGGAGACACCCGAAGGCACGGAGAAAGCGCTGGCGTTGACGCCTGACCAATCGGCTTACTACGTCCTCCTGGCATTACTGGTGGGAGACGACCATCCCTCCGTGGCCGTAGCCGCTTTGCGGAAGGCGGTGACGCTCAACCCCAGCGACGCGCGCGCGTGGGTCGAGCTGGGCTTACGGTACGAAGCTGCCGGCGACTTAGGCGCAGCGGAACAGACATTACTGCGAGCTGCCGCCGAGGACAAGACCTACCTTCCGAGATGGACGCTGCTGAACTACTATTTCCGGCATAACGATACAGACCGGTTTTGGTACTGGGCTAAGGCAGCAGTCCCGATGATCTATGGCGATGCGCTGCCGCTCTTCCACTTATGCGGCCGTGTGGATGAGGACGGCAAGCTCATCGATCGGCTGGAGATTCGCAAACCGGAGATCCAGGCTGCCTATTTGTTTTACCTCCTGGTTGCGGGCCGTGCCGACCTGGCAGGTCCGTCGAGCCGGCGCCTGCTGATGGAAAGTCGCAGTGCCGACGTTCCGCTGCTGCTGGATGCATGCGATCGTCTGATCGATGCCCACTCCGTTGACGACGCCGTAGCGATCTGGAACGGGCTCATACATGCCCGGCGTCTTCCCTATGGCGATTTCCCCGAAGGCGTCCGGCCGACCCTTACCAATGGCGACTTTGCGGCATCTCCCTCCGGACGCGGGTTCGACTGGCGTCTGCCCTCACTGGAGGGTATCAGCGCGGCGCGCGAGGAGACTGCTCCGGGCTTGCGTCTCACATTCTCCGGGGCGCAGGCCGAGGCGGCCGAACCGCTGGTCCAGTTGGTGCCCGTCCGGGAACGCACGGCATACGAACTGAAGTTTGTATATCGGACGTCGGGAATCGGCGCGCGCACCGGCCTGTCGTGGAGTATCGGAGAGATGGGCACGGGCCGCAGCCTGAAGGATGGGGAAGACTTGGCGTCCGAGGAACAGGTCAGCCAGCGCATGGATTTCGCGACACCGGCGGGCTGCCGGATGGTGCGGTTGTCGCTGGCATATCGCCGGCGTCCGGGAACCACCCGGATCGCAGGGTACATTGTGCTGCGCGATGTGGAAGTGAAGCCGGCTACTCAGTTCCCGTCCGACGACGGCCCACGTTCGCGCGTAATGAAATAGAGAAACGCAGCGAACAGCACCACCCCCGCGCCGTACATCAGAAGTTCCCGTCTCTTGCGCTTCCACTCAATCGCACTACGGGTAGCTCTGATCTCGCGCTGCGTGGAGGCGTGCGGTATTGGACCTTCGACGGCGACCTCGGTGGTGGCATACCGGAACTTCAGAAATCGAAAGTTACATTTGTGGCAGCGATACGGATAGATAGCCACGATGCTGGCCATCTTTTCCATCAGGCCGCTTCTATGAGAGCGGTGCGCGTCACCGACTTTGCATTTTGGACAAATCACTATAAACAGCTCCTGATAATCTTAGTCTACCCTATTTAGTCCGCCAAGTCGCGCCGGCATCGGAACCGGATTCGAACTTCGCCCCGAGATATAAAGGAGAGAAGATTAGAGAGCATAAGAGACTAATCGAGAACGCGCTATCTACCGTGCCTGTCTTAGGTGTTTCAACCGCCCGCAATAACCCGCCATAATAGAAGCATGCGAGTGCGTCTTGGCACAGTTCTCCTCGCCTTCAGTTTCTGCGGGATCGCGGACGACGGCGCCACGGTCAATTCCGTGGTCGCCGCGGTGCGCGCCTCCATCGCCAGGAAGAGTAAGGACGCCGGCACGGCCCGATCGCTCGACAAGATGAAGCTGGCGCAACACCTGGAAGATCGCGTCATCGAAATCCTGGAGAGTGAGGGCGCGGGACTGCAAACCCTGGGCGCACTCCAGCGCATGCGCGATGCGTCGCGTCTTTTGCCGGCGCCGCCCGGCCCTCCTCCGGGAATGACGCCTCCACCGCCCCCGTCTTTCGCGGAAGAACATCGGGTCTGGCAGGCGACCGGCGTGAAGGCTCTGGACTACACTCGCTCCCTGCCGGATTTCATCTGTTCCGAAACCGTTCACCGGTGGATCGATCCCGCCGGCAACGAAGAGTGGCAGCCTGCCCCTACGCTGATTGCCGACCTTACTTTTTTCGACCGGCAGGAACATTACAAGCTGCTGACCGTCGACGGAAAGAAGTCCGAACAGTCCCTGCCGGATGTTGCCGGCGCGACCTCGCAGGGCGAATTCGGAAGCATGTTGGCCACGATCTTCCATCCCGCCTCGGAAACGGACTTCCGCTGGGACCACTGGACCACGCTTCGCAAACGCTCCACCTACGTCTACTTCTTTCGCATCACCGCGGCGCATCGTCCCTACAAGTTGCGGTTTGGAACGGGCGCGAACGCGGCCACCGCCCCTGCCGGGTTGCACGGATACGTCTACATCGACCGCGAAACCGACAGCGTAACCAGGATATCGGCGCATGCGGAGGACATCCCCGCCGGCTTCCCGGTGCAGGAGTCGAGCACGGTCCTCGATTACGATTATGCCGACGTCGGCGGCAAGCGATTTCTGTTGCCTCTGCGCGCCGAAGTTCGCATCGATTCCCGAAACGTGAAGAACTTGAACTCCGTGGAGTTTCAAAAGTACCGGAAATTCTCCGCCGAAGGCAGCGTCAGTTTTGGCGAAGGCAAGCAATGAGATCGGAACTCCTGTCGTGTCTGCGGCGCCGGGACTCAGACATCCTGATCTCGTGGAATGGGATGAGGCTTCGAGTCCAGGCAAAGACATCATTGGCCACCGATTGGTTTTTGCGGGGCGGTGGCTCAGTCTGATTCCTCGGCGGTTCCAGAACTCCGGTGACCTCAGGAGGTCTGTCTCGACCCAGCAGGCAGGAGTGCCTGCNNTCCTTTCGATGGCAAGAGCTTCGCGGGTGGGCTCACTACAAATTCCACGACGTCAGGAGTTCTGAAGATAAGCCCGCCTCGCTGGGCGAGCCACGGCTCCGCCTCGATAGCCCCGCGGGGATATGGGAGCCGGGGAAGTCGGAATAGCTGCGGCTGTGCCTGGCGCAGGAACGGGAACTAATTCAGCAATCTTCCCTGTCTGAGATACGCCGGCGTTTCCACGTCGTCGAGATCCAGCATGGGTTCCACATCGGCCATCAGGCCGGGCTGCGGTTCCAACTCGCGTTCTACGATCGGAGGCGCGGGCAGAGCGGGCAACGGCGGCGGCGCGGCGGCCGGTTCGGGCAAGCGGGCCTGGATGCGCACGTCCGACATCGCCTTACGGTCGGGCAGCGGAGCGTTTTCCGGCTGGAAGCCGGTGGCAATCACGGTGATCTTGACGGCGTCCGCCAGGGACTCGTTCAGGATCACGCCGAAATTGATCTGCACGTCGTCGCAATTGGCGGCTTCGCGGATGATCGAGCAGGCCTCGTTCACTTCGTGCAGCCCCAAACGGCTCGATCCGGTGATGTTGATCAGAATGCCGCGCGAACCGGAGATGCGGGAATCTTCCAGCAGCGGGCAACTGATGGCCTGGCGCGCCGCTTCCACCGCGGCCTTCTCGCCGTGGCCGATGGCCGTCCCCATCATGGCGTAGCCCATGCCGACCATGGTGGCTTTAATGTCCGAGAAATCGCGGTTGATCAGGCCCGGCGTGACGATGATGTCGCTGATGCCCTGAACTGCCTGCCGCAACAGGTCGTCGGCCACCTTGAATGCCTCGAAGAAACTGGTGCCGCGCGGCACCAGCGCCAGCAGACGGTCGTTGGGAATGGCGATCACCGTGTCCACCGTGGACGCCAGGCGGCCCAATCCGTCTTCGGCCAGGCGCATGCGGCGCGGGCCTTCGAAACCGAACGGCTTGGTCACCACCGCCACTGTCAGCGCGTCGAGTTCCTTGGAGAGCGACGCGATCACCGGCGCTGCCCCCGTACCGGTGCCGCCGCCCAGGCCCGCGGTTACGAAAACCATGTCGGCGCCCTGCAGCACTTCCACAATGTGGTCGGTATTTTCGAGCGCCGCCTGGCGCCCGATCTCGGGATTCGACCCGGCGCCCAACCCCTTGGTCATCTTGGCGCCCAGTTGCAGTTTGTTGGGCACCTGGCAGGCGGTGAGGGCCTGGAGGTCGGTATTCATAGCGTAGAACTGCACGCCTTCCAATCCCTCTTCCACCATGCGAGCCACGGCGTTGCAACCGCCGCCGCCCACGCCGATCACCTTGATTCGCGTGCCGAGGCGCGCTTCCTCTTCGATTTCGTACTTCAGACTATTGATGTCCGCGTCAATAAGCCCCATGGTTTCCTCCCATCACAATATCTTTCCTAAGAACCCGCGGGTGGCCCGCTGCTCCTGCGTCTTTAATTTGGCGGAGTACATGGCCAGGCCGGCGGCCACGCTCCATTCCGGATCTTCCATGCTTTCCGGCCAGTGCTGGATCCCGTCCGGCAATCCGAAACGCGCCTGGCACTGCAGGATGCGTTCGGCCACGTCGCAAAGCTCCGGCAACTTGGCGCCTCCGCCGGTGAGAAACACGCCGCCGATGAGCGCATGTTCCATGCCCGCGCGGGCCAGTTCCGAGCGCACAAAGCCGAATAACTCCTCGGCGCGCGCCTGCAGAATCTCGTTAATGAAGCGGCGCGGCGCGTGGCGATGTTCGCGATTGTCAGGCGTGGGCAGATCCACGATCGCGTTGGGGCCGCTCGATTCCGCCAGCGCCGAACCATATTCCAGTTTCACCAGTTCGGCGTCTTCGAATCCCAGGCAGAGACCTTGCGCCAGATCGCGCGTGAAGTGGTCGCCGCAGATCTTCACGTAGGTGGCGAGGTGCATGGAGTCGCCGTAATACACCACCATCTCGGTGGATTGCGCGCCGATATCCACCACCGCGATGCCCTGCCTCCGGGCTTCCGGCAGCACCGCGGCGTAAG